>DUVE01000007.1 GCA_012841205.1 Mollicutes bacterium | reverse complement strand
GATCAAGACTTGCGTCTTGACCTGCGATAAATTTAATTCATTATCATTAGTTTTTGGTCTCACCAACACTATTTGACAAAGAACCTATCTTTTATTCTTATTTTAATTTAATTATTACTCACCATAAGCAGCACAAGTAGTTACTGTTTTTGTATCATCAATTCCACTTTTTGTTACAATAGCTTTTTGTGCACCAAACTTACTATCTGATAGTGTTTCAACACAAATTGTAACTGGTGATAAAGAAACCACTTTTACTGTCTCATAGTTTGTTTTAGTACCACCTAATTCTTCTATTTTAGCAGGTGTAAGAATATCGCCTTCTTTAATTGGGTCGCCTTCTCCAAAAGATGCCTCTAGATTATTATAATTAATTCCTGTTATAAGCATCTTAGCGTCAGCTTCAAAAGCACCTTTCTTTGACCCCTCTATAATTTTAGATATTCCTGGTACTGCTATTGCTAATATAATTGCTAAAATTACAATTACTGCTAATAATTCTACTAATGTAAAACCTTTGTTATTTTTCATTTTTACTTCCTCCTATCATGAATTAAATATATCATATATGAAGATCATTGTCAATTAATATTGCATAAATAGGTTGAAAATAGTTGTCAAATAAAATAGTTGTCAAATAAAATAGAGAATTAAATCAATTTTCTATTACTTATTACATAATTATAATGCTTCTAGTTACAACCACTAATAACACCATCACCTGAGCCTGAATGCTTAAGATTTGATGAAGTTGCTTTAGTTACAGTACAAGAACCAAACTTACTGCTTCCGCCTGGCCAGTTAAACTAATAGTTATTGGGTCCAAACTATCTATTGAAAAACTAGCATAATCACTTGCATTGGCACCAAAATCACCAGCATTAGCTGCTCCTGTTTTCGGTCTTGCTGTTCCTTCTAAATCAGCATTTAAAATAGCATACTCGATTCCTTTGATAATCAATTTAACATTGTCTTCGAATGCCGATTTTTTTGCACTCTTGGTCATATTTGAAATTCCTGGTACTGCTATTGCTAATATTACTGCTAAAATTACAATTACTGCTAACAATTCTACTAATGTAAAACCTTTTTTGTCTAACATATTTCATATCCTCCAACTATAACAAATATAACACAATGTAAATATGTAGCCAATTATTTTGTCACATTTTGTAAAAAAAAGAAAACATAAATTGTTTTCTTTAAGAAACTTAATAAGTTCTCTCTCATATATTTTACATTTGCTTTACGATTACGGCGTTTCTGGAACAGTTGCTGTAACAGAAGACTTAGTTGCACCAGTTGTCGTCCATGCTCCAAACTCACTATTAGCACTTGATGTAATAGTTAAAGTTATTGGATCCAAACTAGTAATAGTAGCTTCGGTATAGTTAGTTGGGTCAGCACCATAATTAGCTATGTTAGGTAATATATCACCTACGGCTGGAGCTGTTGTATTCTCATCGATGGTTGCTTCTAGAATTTCATACTCAATACCAGTGATAATCATTTTAACATCAGCTTCAAATGCGCTTCTCCTAGAATTATTAATTATTCCTGATATACCTGGAACTGCTATTGCTAATATTATTGCCAAAATAACAATTACTGCTAACAATTCGACTAATGTGAACCCTTTCTTGTTTTTCAACATGCTTATCCTCCTATCATGTCACAAATATATCACCACATTATAATCTGTTAGCTTTCATTTATTTAATTATGATTTCTTAATGAGTTGATGGCATTTTGATAATTATCGGCTTTAATTACATATGAACCTGTCACAAGCATATCGGCTCCTGATTCAATACATAATTTGGCTGTATCTTCATTTATACCTCCATCAACTGAAATAATTGTTGTTAAATTACGCCTGTTTATTTCTTCTTTTAATTCCTTAATTTTTTCTAATGAAGAAGGTATAAATTTTTGCCCACCATATCCTGGTTCAACACTCATGATCAAAATTAAATCAATGTTGTCTAACAAATAAAATGTTTCTTTGATACTAGTTATAGGCTTAACTGAAAGTCCACACTTTATACCTTTCTTTTTTATTTTTTTTAGCAACTCAATATTTCCATTAAAAGCCTCATAATGAATTGTTATATATTCTATATTAGATAAGGATAAATTATCGATATATGAATCAATATCTGTAACCATCAAATGAACATCTAATGGTTTTTTAACGATATTACTTATTTGATTGATCTTTGATACAGGAAAATTAGTTTCTTTTACAAAGTATCCATCCATAACATCAATATGAAAATAATCAAAATCTAATTTATTTAATTCTTCAATTGTATTATTATCATTTTTTGTTAAAATTGATATTGATATTTTGGTCATTTTCATCATCCTTTTCTTTTAAGAATTTTTGATAATTTGCATATCTTGAATCCAAAATTTCACCATTTTTTACTAATTCCTTAATCTTACAGTCATCCTCTTTTAGGTGAAAACAATCTCTATATTTACAACCATCTTTATTTTTTTCAAACTCAGGCATAGAATCTCTTATCTCTTCTTTTTTCATACTATGGAAATTAAGAGATGAAAAACCCGGAGTATCTGCTACTAGGGAATCTTTTATTTCAAGTAGTTCAACATGTCTTGTTGTATGTTTACCGCGACCTAAAGCATGTGAAATAACATTTGTTTTTAAATTTAAGGTATTATCTAACATATTTAATAAGCTTGATTTACCTACTCCACTTTGGCCAGCTAAAACGGTTATTTTATTTTTAAGCAAGCGATGTAATTCTTCAGTTTGATTATTAGTGACTACATCATAACCTATTTGCTTATAATACTTTATATATTCATTTATTTCATCTTTTTTTAGACCTTCTAATAAATCTAATTTTGTAAAACATATTATTATATTAATGCCTTCATTACTTATAATAGATATCATTTTATCTAAAAGATATTTATCAAGGTTAGGCTCTTTTACACTTATTACAATAAGAGCTTGATCTACATTACAAATAGGTGGTCGAAGTAGTTCGTTTTTACGTGGCAAAAGCTCGGTAATGAGCTTTTTTTCTTTATCAAATATCACTTTGTCGCCAACTAATGGCTTTAAATTTTTATTTTTAAACTTTCCCCTTGCATTACACTCAATATAATTATTTTCATATTTAACGGTATACAAGTTACTAATATTACGTATTATCTGACCTACCATATTATAATTCGTCCTCACCTTCGTCTTGGTTAGGTTCTTCTTCAATTATTTCTCTAGTAATCTCAACTTTTAAAGTTACACCTTTTACTATTGGAGATTCTGGAGCTCTACTTTGATAAATAACTATGTCTGGTTCTTTATCATTTGTATCTTTGTATTCAACATCTATATTAATTTCATATTCTAAGGCAAAAGCTCTAACATCAGCTTCAGACCACTTTTCCTCTACAAAGTTAGGATAAACATCATATATATTTGGTACATACAAAATTATTTCATCGCCTTCTTTTAAGACGGTTTTTGGTTCTACACTTTGATCTATAATAATACTTTCTTTATCTCTATATAAAGTTACATCATCAACATCTTTCTTTTCTTGCCTTACTGTAATACCTTTTAATATTAATGATGTTTTAATTTCAATAAAATCTTTGCCAATATAATTTTCAATTATTATAGTGTTTTCACCAGTTGATTGGTATAGAATAATTGTTGTTCCCTTCTTTATCATTCTTCCTGCAGCAGGTGAGGTTTTAACAATCTTACCTTCCTTTATGGTACTGCTACTTACCTCTTCTATATCAACTGCAACTTCAAAACCTAACCCTTTAAGCTTCGATTCGGCCTCCTGCACACTTAAATTTGATACATCAGGCACTTTTATATCAGGAACTCTAGTTAATTTTGGATAAACTATAAATGCTATAAATAGGAAAATAATTAAAGATAATAAAATTCCACCTAAGATAATAAATGGCTTCTTATTTGGTCTAAAATCATTTTCTTTAATTGGTTTTGCGATTTTTTCTGCCTCCTTTTCTTCCTTTATTACAGGTAATACTTTTGTATCTTCTAAATCATGTTCTAAGTATTTATAAATATGACGAGGTTCATTTAACCTATCTTCATCCATTACGGTTTTTAAATCCTCATGCATTTCTCTAGCACTACTATATCTATTTTTAGGATTTTTAGCTGATGCTTTAATTATTACATTTTCAAGACTTTGCGGGACATCATTTAATTCACGTCTTAGTGACGGAAGTGGGTCTTTCATATGTTTTAAAGCTATCTCAACAGCATTTTCCCCTTTAAAGGGAAGTTTTCCTGTTAGAAGTTCATACATCAAAATACCTAAAGCATAAACATCACTCTTTATAGTACTTCCCTTACCAGCCGCTTGTTCTGGTGGTAGATAATGAACTGAACCCATTACTGAATTGGTTTGAGTAAGTTGGGTGTTATTAAGTGCCATAGCTATACCGAAATCAGTTATTTTTACTAACCCATTTTCTAATATCAAAATATTTTGTGGTTTAATATCACGATGAATTATATATGCATCATGGGCATGTGATAGGCCATCGGTAAGTTGAAGCATTATATCGATAACCTCTGGGAAAGTAAGTGCCCCTCTTTTTTTAATAAGTTGTTTTAAATTTCTGCCATCAACATATTCCATAACAATATAAAAATCGCCATTATCTTCACCTACATCATACATCTCGACAATATTCGGATGACCAAGAGAAGATGCCGCTAAAGCTTCACGTTGAAAACGTCTTACAAACTTTTCATCCCCTGCTAAATCACCTCTTAATACTTTAACAGCTACTTTTCTACCTAAAATAATATCTTCAGCTAAGAAAACATTAGCCATGCCTCCTTCGCCTAATAATTTAATTATTTCATATCTCTCATTTATTTTTTGACCTTTAACTACCATACTTATTCACCACTCTCTTTAACTAGATAAGCTATTGATATATTATCGGTTCCCCCTCTGTTATTACTTTTCTTAATTAAGCGTATAACTTTTTCTTCAACCGTTAAACTCTCTGTTTCTAATACTTTTTGAATTTGCTCCTTACTAAGCATATTGGTTAGACCATCACTACATAGTAATATAGCATCAACATTTATATCAACATCAAATATGTCTATTTCTATTGGATTATTAGCGCCAATAGCACGCATTAAAACATTTTTCTTAGGATGCATTTTTGCTTCCTCTTCTGTTAATTCCCCTGTAGAAACTAAAAGATTTACTAAAGTGTGATCTTTAGTTACTTTATATAAATTATTTTCTTTCATGACAAAACCCGAACTATCACCGATATTGCCAAATAGAAGATAGTCTTTAGTTAAAATAGCAACGACAAGAGTTGTTCCCATCCCTTTACTTTCTACAACTTTATCAGTATAAGCAAAAATATTATTGTTAATAATTTCAACTGATTCCCTTAGCCAGTTTACAGCGTTTGCTTTGTCACCAATTGAATCCATTTTCAAAAAAGCTTCATTGATGTAATCAATAGTCATCGAAGAAGCAACTTCGCCTGCTTGATGCCCCCCCATTCCATCAGCAACAGCAAGTAAATATTCACCATTGTTATTTTGAGCAATAGTGACATTGTCCTCGTTATGTTCCCTTATTTTTCCTGCATCAGTTAAATAATATGTTTGCATTATCTCACCACTTTCTAATTGGTTGCCCTAAGTTGGCCACAAGCTGCATCCACTTCACTACCAAATTCCCTTCTTACCGTAACATTTATATTGTTCTTTTTAAGTATATCATAAAAACGCATTATATTAGTATTACTACTTTTCTTAAATGACAAGTTATTTGTTTCATTATAAGGTATTAAATTAACATAACAATTTATTCCCTTTAATAATGCTGATAATTCATTAGAACAAGAGATGGAATCATTTACACCATCTATCATTATATATTCAAACGTTACCCTTCGATTAGTTAAACTTATATAATCTTTAACTGTATCTATAAGTAATTTTATGTCATAAACTTTATTTATAGGCATTATCTTATTTCTAATCTCATTATTAGGCCCATGTAGTGAAATTGCTAAATTAACTTGTGTTTTTTCATTAGCAAAATCAATTATTTTTGGAACAATTCCACAAGTTGATATAGTTATATGTCTTGCCCCTATATCGATACCTTTATTACTATTTACTATTCTAATAAACTTCATAACCTCATCATAATTATCAAAAGGTTCACCTATTCCCATTATAACAATATGTGAAATACGTTTTTTTATATCCTTCTCAATCTCTAATATTTGTAAAACCATTTCACTTGATAAAAGATTACGTACCTTCTTTAATCTACCACTTTCACAGAATAAACACCCCATATTACAGCCTACTTGAGTAGATATGCACAAACTTGTCCCATAATCATGAAACATTAAAACTGCCTCTATCTTCTCATCATCATTCAAGTTAAACAAGTATTTATATACATCTTTTCCTATTTGTTTTTTTATAATTTCAATTGAACTATAAGAAAAATCTTTTGCTAATTGATCCCTGAATCCTTTTTTTAAATTAGTCATCTCTTCAAATGATGCAACCCTTTTTTTATATAGCCAATCGAATATCTGGTTAGCTATATAAGGCTTTTGATTATGTTCTTTTAAATAATCATTTAGTTCATTCATATCTAAATCATATATGCTTTTCATATTATTCTCCTTACAGTAAAAAAGGGGAAAGTTATTTTTCCACTACAAAATTTTTAAGTTCTCCAATTTTTTTATATTGAAGTTCGATATTATAAGAAGGAATAGAAAACGTTATTTTTCTTAAGATATTGTTCTCATGTGTTACTTCTAATTTTATATCATTATATTTATACTTTTCACTTATACTTTCATCAAAATTAGTGTTTTTTGAAATAAATTCAGAATCTTCTATTATCTCTTTTAAATAATTTATATCAAGTAACTTTTCATTGAAAGATTCGTCTACTAAAATAAAGTCATCTACTTTTTCCCACTTATCATCTTCTGTTTTAATAGATATATCATTATAGAAAACGTATACCTCAGCTTCTAAATCATCGTTTACTTTTTTCGTGAAAAGATTTTTATTATTGTGTTTTTTTCCTTCTAAAATAACTACTTGGTCATCTTTTTCTATTTCATAAAGATACTCATAATTATTTTTAATATCTTGCCATTTAGTTTCTATTTTTTCTTCTTTTTCTGCTTGATAATTACTTGGTGACATTGAAACAATTATCACAGTAAAAAAGACAAAATAGAAGCCAAAAAAAATTAATGGCTTAAAGTATTTGCTTTTAGATAATTTTTTGAGTTTTTCTAATTTCATTAGTATTACCTCTATTCAAATATCTTCCCTATCAAAAGATCTTTATTTTTTAATCCATTTAAGAAGTCTCTAGCACTCATTCTTTTTCTACCTTCTAATTGGACTTCTGTAAGGATTATTTCACCATTCGCTACTTTGATACCTATTCCATCTTCATAAAGTTTTACAATTTCACCATTGAACCTGCCAGGATATGTATTTTCTCCTATTTTAGAATCCCATACTTTAAATACCTTAGCTTCTAATATACCATAAGCACCAGGCCATGGATTTAAACCTCTAATTTGATTAAATACTTCTTTTTGAGTTTTGTTAAAATCAATATGTTCATTCTCCCTTTTAATATTAGGTGCGAATGTAGCTTCACTTTCATTTTGTTTGACCGGATTTATATTGCCTGAAATAATATCTGGTAATACCTCAATCATTAAATCCCTTCCTAAAAAACTTAAACGATCATGAAGGGTTCCAACATTATCAGTTTGTAGAATCATTTCTTCTCTCATAGTTATAATAGGTCCAGCATCCATTCTCTCAACCATAAACATAATAGTAATACCTGTTTTACTATCACCTCTAAGTATAGCATGATGAATCGGCGCTCCACCTCTTAATTTAGGTAATAAAGATGCATGAACATTAACACATCCAAAGCGAGGTGCATCTATAATAGCTTTAGGAATTATTTGACCATAAGCACATGTAATAATAATGTCTGGATTTAACTTTAAAAAATCATGATAATCTTCTTTAACTTTTTCTGGTTGAAAAACAGGAATGTTGTTTTCTAAAGCGACCTTTTTTATTGGAGGCACTTTTCCTTTTTCTCTATCTGGTTGGCATACTACTCCAACAACAGTACAATTCTCTATTAAAGCTTCTAAGAGCGGAACACTAAATACTGGTGTTCCCATAAATAAAACCTTAATGTTTTTCATATATACCTCCTATATCCATTTAGTTGGTGTTACTGGGACTGATGAATCATCATATGTTTTATAAAAATTAATAATATATTCAATTAATTCACCTAACCAATTGAACTTATCACTTACAATAACATCAATATCTAGAGTATCTTTCAAACTTTTAGCAAAGCGATAATCTTCTATATATTTATATACCGCTTCATCAAGAACTTTGATAAGTGGTAAATTTTTTTCAATATCTTGGATACTAAAAATAAAATCTTGATAATACTGTATTAATTTTTTAGTAAATATATCATCCTCTAAAAAATCATGATTAACTATTTCATCAAAATGAGAACAACAAGTTAAGATTTTTACTTTATCTCTCACTTTAAAACCTCCCTACAATCGACTTATATCCTGAATTGTAATATAAATCATCAATATTATTAGTAATGCAAAACCAATAGCATGCAAAATGTTTTCAAATTTAGAATCTACTTTAGAACCCTTGATTTTTTCAATAACTAAAAACAATAAGCGTCCCCCATCAAATGCTGGAAATGGTAATAAATTAACAAAGCCAACATTGATACTTAAAAATGCTGTTAAAAATAATACATTTTCAAAACCTGCTTTTACCCCTTCACCAACAATGCCATATATACCAACCGGACCTGACAATCTATCTAAACCTAAATTACCAGTTATAAGATTTGTAATTACTTGAAACATAGACTTAACTGTCGAAGCAAATTTAGTAAAAGTAAACTTTAAAGTCTCTCCTAATCCATAATTTACTTTATCAGTAAATGTAAATCCAAATTTATATTGTTCAACACCATCTATTGTTTCCTTTTTGGGATTAAGATCATATGTTTTTATAGTCCCGTCTTTTTTTTCAACTTTAAAAGAAGCTGTCTTTTCTTTGTCAAGAAGTTCTAATTTCATTAATACATCATCAGATGTAGACATATTCTCCCCATTGATACTTAATATTAAATCACCATCTTCAATTCCCACTTCATATGCTGGATAATTCTTTAATGACTCCCCAATATAAGGTTTTAATTCAGGCGAACCATAAATCAAACCAACTACAAATAATAATATTAATGCAAAAATAAAATTAGAGATACAACCTGCTACTATTGTTAGAAAACGTTCTACCCATGTTTTAGATTGCATTCTCTTCTCCTCAGGGATTTCTTCGTCAGGTGTTATCTCCTCACCTGCCATTTGAACAAAGCCTCCTAAAGGAAATAATCTAATCGAATAAACAGTTTCATCATCCTTACGATTAAAACTAAAAATTTTGGGCCCCATACCTAATGAAAATTCATATACATAAATACCGGCTCTCTTAGCGAAAATAAAGTGTCCTAATTCATGAACAAATATTGTTACACCAAGAATTAAAATAAAATATATTAGTGTCATTTTTGACCACCTTTCTATAACATAAACTTTAACAATACATAACTGAGTACGGCAAAAATAAAACTATCTATTCTATCTAATATTCCACCATGACCCGGCAATAAATTAGAAAAATCCTTCTTATTGTAGAATCTTTTAATAGATGAAAAAACAAGATCGCCCATTTGTCCTACTAACGAAATTAATGTTGTACCTAAAACTAAATGTAAAACATTAATGCTATCATTTATTGTAATATAATAAAATACTGAACCTATTAAAACTCCAAAAATGGTACCAAAGATAAGACCCTCCCATGTTTTTTTAGGAGAAATACTTTCTAGTAATTTATGTTTTCCGATCAAGGAACCACTTATTAGTGCATATGTATCTGTTGCAGATGTGATAACAAATATATATATAACACGCATCAAGCTATATTCTCTAAGTGTGATTACTAAATTAAAAGAAATACCTAAGAAGAAAACCATACCGACTAGAAACATAGCGTCATTTATATTATACACGCGATTATCATGATATACAATTATCGGTAATAAAAGCATCAATAATATCAGTACTATATTGCGATAATCAAGTAAATATACGAAATTTCCATCAACTGGCATATTTATTATAAAGTATATAAAAGTTGCAAAAGTTATAAGTCTCATTCCTATAGGAATCTTATGTTTTATATCCCTCATTTTAAATATTTCATTTAATGCTAAGCATCCAATTGTAAGTACAAGTAAAGTAAAAAGAGTTCCACCAAGCATTAAAAGCGGTACACAAATAATTATGAGAATAATTGCTGTTAAGACTCTTTGCTTCATTATACACCTCCACATTCTACATATATATTATATTATAATACAAAGGGAGTATTATTACAACAAAAATAGACTTGGATTTTTTCATACTTCATACTAAAAAACACTTCTAAAATAGAAGTGTTTATCTTTGTATCTTAAATATCACATCAAAATATTAAAATGAATCAATATTTATTCTAACCTTTTTATTTTCACCAATAAATGAAGCCGCTTGAACAACTGTTCTTATAGCATTAGCGATGCGTCCTTGTTTACCAATAATAGAACCCATAGCATCCTTATCAATCATTATTTGTATAAGTATATAATCTTCATCTGTTTCAAATTGTTTAACTGAAACAGTTTCCGGATCTTTTACTAATGACTTAACGATTGTTTCTGTAAGTAAAACTAAATCAGTCATTATTTTTCTCCTTTTTGTTCATGTATTTTAGTTAAAATACCTGATTTACTTAATAAATCACGAACAGTATCAGAAGGCTTTGCTCCTTCTTTTAACCATTTGATTGCTTTTTCTTCATCAATTTTAATTTCTGCTGGTGAAGTAAGCGGATTATAAGTACCTATGATTTCAATAAAGCGTCCATCTCTTGGGCTTCTTGAATCAGCAGCAACAATACGATAAAACGGTCTTTTTTTAGCGCCCATTCTTCTTAATCTTAATTTAACAGCCATATTTCAGTCTCCTCTCAATTTATAACTGTATAAAATATATCATAAAAAAATAACAGTGTCAACCATTAAGTGTTCACACCGTTATTATATGCTACATATTATATATTTAACCTATTTTGTACTTTCTTCTATCCATGAATTTAGCATGTCGATAGTTTGAAAACCACTTTTTTGGCCTACGTTAATTCCATCTTTATATAAAAGTAATGTTGGAACACTCATTATTCCAAAGCGACGCGCTAAGTCTCCTTGTTCATCAACATTAACCTTTACAATTTTAACATCATCTCTTTGATTTGATAATGCATCAAGTGTTGGAGACAACATCTTACATGGCCCACACCACTCAGCAAAAAAGTCAACTAAAACAATTCCGCTGCTAACTAATTCATCATAATCATGTTCCTCAATATGTATAACACTCATTATTCTTCCTCCTGTTTAGTATTAATTTTTCCTTCTTCATATAATTTATCAGCTTTTTCATCTGAAATAATATTATTATCAATCAGGATTTTTAAAATCTTTTTATCTAATTTTAAACGATCGGTTTCTTTGTCTAACTCATCTTTAAGTTTATATATATCATTAAAACTTTCAACCGTCTTATTTGCTAATTTAGATACAATAGGCGTTCCCTTTAAAATCTTATCCTTATATCTTGATTCATTGATCATTTTAAGATTAAAAACGGGTAATGTTAAAATGAATAAAACTACAAAGACAGTAAGATAAGCTTCAGCAAGCCCCATTATAGCACCTAATATTTTAGATGGAATAGCAAGTATAATTGTTGCTCTTAAAATACGTTCTATAAATGAAGCAATTGCAAAAAGCATTTTTACAACTACACTAAATGCTATAAGCAATATAATAAAAGCAATAACTTCATATACCAAAATATTTAATGATGATATTCCAGCAAATATTCCTTTAAAATTAAACGAGGGAAATATTTTTATCAAAATCCCTGCTAGTGTCCCCCTAAAGACGAAAGCGCCAACAAGAGATAATATCCAACCTAGCGATTTTACAGTTTGTCTAAGAAAACCTCTTGCAAAACCAACTGCTGCTCCCATACCTAGCGCTAATAAAATTAGTACATCTATAATTGTTATATTAATCACTCCTGTCATTAACATTATATTATATTTTATGGCAAAAGAAAAGATATTTATGATAAAATGAATGTAGGACGTGGTTATATGAAAAAGCAAAAAACAATTGTATATAAAATTAGTGATAACACAATGAATGAAATGAAAGAATACTTCGAAGATAAAAAGAGACTTAAAACTCCACCTTATGCCATTTTTCAAGCTGATGAGGCTGATACGGTAGTAACATTATATGAATCAGGCAAGGTAATGTTTCAAGGTATCAGCGCTGATATTGATGCTGCTATGTGGAAGGAGCGAGAATCATTTTTAAATAATGGAAAAGTTGTCACCGAACTTACAAAAGATAAAAAGAAGGATAAAAAAGATAAAAAAGATGATTATGATAGATTAGATTATTACTTTATAAACTCGATTGGATCAGACGAGGTTGGAACTGGTGATTATTTTGGACCTATCATAGTAGCTAGTGCTTTTGTTAAAAAAAGTGACATCTCTTTCTTAGAAGATTTAGGAGTTAGAGATTCAAAAAAAGTTACAGATGAAAAAATAATTAAAATAGCTCCTGATATAATTAAAAGGATTCCCCACTCTATCATTATTTTAGATAATGAAAATTATAATAAAAACTATAGCACTGATATAAATATGAATAAGATTAAAGCTATTTTACATAATAAAGCATTACTTACATTATTAAATAAAGATAGTTATAACTACGATATGATTGTTGTAGATCAGTTTGTAAATAAAACAAAATACTTTGAATATTTAAAGGGAAATCCAAATGTAGTAAGAAACATTACTTTTACTACAAAAGCAGAAGATAAATGTTTAAGTGTTGCCTGTGCATCAATTATAAGTAGATATTTATTTTTAAAAGAAATTAATAGATTGAGTAAAGAATTACAAATAACTATTCCAAAAGGAGCTGGAACTGAAGTTGATAAAGTCGGAAAGGAAATTGTAGCAAAATACGGAAAAGAGAAATTGTATAGCATCAGCAAAATGAACTTCAAAAACACAGCTAAAATATTAGATTAAATTACTAGCTTAAAGCTAGTTTTTTTATGCTTTTTTTAATACTTATTAGATACGCCAAAGCAATAGTTATTTATTTGAATAATATAGATTGAAAGGAGCTGATAAGATGATTTTGCTAATTGCTTTAATATTTATAATAACTTTAATTGGAGTAACTTTCTTAGTTTTTTATCAAATAGAGTTTATAACCAAAGAAAGTGATGCTCTTTTCACAGAACCTCTAAGTCCTTTAGATGCCGATGGTCTTAATAAAGAGCTTGAACCTTTTGGATTTGCTTATGATCAAGCAAAAGATATTTTCTACTCTATAATGTATCCATGGCAAAGATATTATGGATATGGAAAACCATACGATGTTACCGCTCCTCTTCTTAGCATGATTATAGATAGTGAACCTATTTATTTTGAATATAATAACAGAAATTGGTTGATAGAATTTTGGAAGGGACAATACGGAATGACCACTGGAGCTGAAATTGGAGTTTATTCCTCTAAAAGTAATGTTTCAGTATCCGACATAATTTACGAGGCTATAACGGATAAAGACCTTCTTGCAATGTCATTTATTTTAAAGAAAAAAAGTGATGTTCTTTTTAAAAGAAGTGAAAAACATTGGTGGTTAACAAGTTTTAAATTAGGCGAATTTTCAAAACCATCAGATTTAGTGATGGAAATAAGTATAGAACTTAAAGACAAAGTTATGAGAGATGCATTTGTTAAGAGCTTAAATAAGGTTGGTTACAAGGCTATTGCAGTAAATAACAATGTAGTATCGTTAACTTTTGATAAGCCATATACAAAAAAGCCAATTACAAGAAACAAAATAATAGATTATATAATGCAAAAATACAATAAGCATAACTGTAACCTTTTTAATAAAATAACAAAAGATTATAACAATGCTTTAGATAAAATAAATTATATTAGAAGTTTCCTTCCAGGAATGTATACGCAATTATTTAATTTTAGTAAAACAGAAAATTTATTCATGTCCTATAAAAAAGACCTCTAACCACCTTTTTGAAAGGAGATATTATGGGGGTAGCAAAAAAACTATCAAAACTTTTACATGAATCTAAAGAATTAACCTTTGATGACTCAACAAAAATAGTATTATTTAGTGATTGTCATAGAGGCGATAATAGTAGAAGTGATAATTTTGCAAAAAATAAAAACCTTTATTTAGCAGCCCTTAAGTATTATTTAGAAAATAACTATACATATATAGAAATTGGTGATGGAGATGAGCTTTGGGAAGTTAAATCCTTAAGAAAAATCATTGACAATCATCAAGATGTTTTTAAATTATTATCAGAGTTTTATGCAAACAATCGCCTTTATATGTTATTTGGAAATCATGACATAATTAAAAAAGAAAAACATATTAAGGATGAATTTTTACAGACAATTTATGATAACGAAGAAAAAAAATATGTACCTTTATTTCCACACATTAAAATTTATGAGGGTCTAATCTTAAGATATAAAAAAACAAATGATACCATCCTCGTTACTCATGGCCATCAAGGAGATTTTTTAAATGATGCATTTTGGAGAGTCACTTGTTTCCTAGTTAGATATGTATGGAAACCTCTTGAATTAATTGGGATTAGAAACCCTATGAGTACTGCTACCAATGGAAACAAACAAAAAACTGTTGAAAAAAAACTTATATCATGGACAATAAAAAATCAGCAAATGCTAATTGCCGGACATACTCATAGAGCTGTATTTCCAAAGGTTGGTAATCATCTTTATTTTAACGATGGTTGTTGTACACATCTTCGTTATATAACTTGCATTGAGATTGAAAATGGTTTTATATCGTTAGTAAAATGGGATGTTAAGGTTAGTGAAAATAGATCATTACATGTTGATCGCGAAATAATAGCAGGACCTATTAAATTAAGAGATTTTTTTGATAGTAAATCTAAATTAAAAATTAAAAGAAGCAAAAAATAACAACTTCATACTAAAAAAGTAAACACAAATAATTGTGTTTACTTTTTTGTTAATACTATATTCTTTTTTTCCTTACATATGGTTTGTCGGCAACTAATAAAGAGTCATTATCGGTGTGAAGTACATTAGCAATCTCACTAATTTTTCTAAGTTTTTCTAATTCTAAAATTTATGGTTTCTTTGTTTTTCTACATCCCTACTGTATATACAAAAGCAATATATATTAGGAAGATTAATGTTAGTGTTGATAAAATAAAGCCTTGCGTTTTTTCCTCTTTTTTTGTTCTATATTTTATCCCTACAGTTTTTGCCATTAAAAACCCACCAACTAATCCTCCAAGATGAGCGAACTGATCAATATTTGAAATGGCAAATCCTATGAATAAGTTTATAAGTAAAATAGGTATTATTTGAGTTTTAATTGTACTTCCTAAATATACACGATAATGATATCCAAAGTACAACAATGCTCCAAATAGTCCAAATATTGCTCCACTGGCACCAATTGACCAATTACTGCCTAAAAATGACATCGAAAGTAATGAACCAAACAATCCACTAAACAAATATATTAATAAGAAATTGGTACTTCCATAAAATGATTCTATTTGAGAACCGATTATATATAATGCATACATATTCATTAAAAGATGTAGTAAACTGCCATGAATAAAGGTTGCACTCATCAGCCTAAATATTTCACCTGCTCTAACAAGTGGCGGATATAGACCTCCAAAACTAATTACAGTATCAATTTCTAAGATTAGAGATAACATAAATATTAAAGCATTAATTATAATAAGGGTAGTTGTAACGCGAGCTGGTTTCTTTTTAAATATATCCTCATTCTTTTTAGCTTCCTTCTCTGTTGTTTTATTTATTTCATCTGTAATTTTCACAAATAATTCAATGCCATCTTCATTATGTTGTAATTTAGATGTAATATCAGGGAACGTCTTACTAATGACATCATATTTTGCTAAATCATCTTCAGATGTTATATTTATACATTCTATTTCATCTTTATTGGATAATTCTACAGTATCTTCAACATCTAAAAAAATAGTAAGTGCTTTTAACTTATAACTGAAAGTTTTTTTCTTTATACGAGTTATTAAATTTTGTGTTTTATATAAGTCGAATTCCAATTGTTCACGATTGTGAATGTGACCAGACATAATTCTAATAATAGAAAAAGATTCATCCATATTTTCAAGCCAAATTTCATTTTTAGCCCCATGAACAATAATAGGTGTATATCCTTTTTCAGTAATGAAAAAATGCAGTAATTTCATTGCAATTGTATCTTTTGCATTTATAACAACATTGTCCATATTATTCCCTCCTTTATTTATATGATTCAACAATCTTGTTGAATTCAGCTGGTTCTTCTACTGAAAATTCCATATATTCTTTTGTAACAGGATGATTAAATCCTATTTTTTTGGCATGTAGCATTTGACCAAAATTATTTTTTGATTTTTTATTATATATTGGATCGTTAACAATAGGATATCCAATATACTTCATATGCAGCCTTATTTGATGAGTTCTTCCTGTTTCCAATTTACATTCAACTAAAGTAACATTATTATATCTTTCTTTAACAGTAAAATGAGTAACTGCATTCTTAGCATTTATATCAGTTATTGCCATTTTTTTACGATCGATACGATCCCTTCCGATAGGAGCATCTATCGTACCATGATCATGAGGAATAATTCCTTCTACTAATGCTGTATAACGTCTTTCTATCTTTCTTTCTTTTAGATCATTAGACAAGGCAACATGTGCTTCATTGTTCTTAGCAACCAATAATAAGCCACTAGTGTCTTTATCAATACGATGAACTATCCCTGGCCTCATATTACCATTCACACCACTTAAGTTTTCTGTATGATATAAAAGAGCATTTACAAGTGTGTTGGTATGATGACCAGCTGCCGGATGAACAACCATACCTGATGGTTTATTTACAACAATAACATCATCATCTTCAAACACAATATCAAGCGGTATGTTTTCTGCTTTAGCTAAAGTACTATAATCTTCTGTTTCTTCTATTTTAATTTCATCATCCACTCTAACAATGTAACTATTCTTAACATTTTCATCATTAACCTTTATATTACCATTTTTAATTAATTTTTGAATTCGACTACGACTAAAACTTAATTCTTCTATCAAATATTTATCTATTCTAATATCTGCTTTTTCTTCACTTACATTAATTATATTCACGCTTTTCTCCTTTGTTTAACAGCATTATTAATTAAATGTAATATTACTAAAATTGTTCCAATAACCATAGCAGTATCAGCTATATTAAACACAGGAAAATGATATGTCATAATTCTAAAATCAAAATAATCAATCACATAACCATATAAAATACGATCAATTAAATTACCAACAATTCCCCCTAATATTAAAGCATAAGAGATAAATTCAACCTTAGTTACTTTTACATCTAGGATAAAATATTTTATAATAGCGTATATAGCACAAATAGATATTATTATAAGTGCCCATCTGCTTCCAGAAAACATTCCAAAAGCAGCGCCATCATTTTTAACGTAACTTAAATAAAAGAAATCTTTAATAACAGTAATGCCTTCGCTAGGCAAAAAATTTGTTATTACAATCTTAACTAATTGATCTAATAAAGCTACTATTCCAGCTAACACAAAAATTCTTTTTTTCATTTTCATCACCATCCTTATTATATCATGTATATTAAAAGGTATAAATAGTTTTAAGTGTTTTTATATGTTATAATTTTATTATGAGGAGGTGCGACAATGAAGTTTAATGCATTACAAAAATATTTATTGAAGGTTTATGCAATAACAATACTAGTATTAACAGTTATTGTACCTTTCGGGACTTCATCTTACAATTTTATATTTATGGAAAACTACAACAATGTAAATATAAGCCTATTGTTAGTTGAATATCTCGCTCTTACTTTAGCATTAGTTGCTAGCCTACTTGGTACAGCGGATAAAAAGAAATAAGCCTTAAGATAAAAAACAAGCCCATATAAATGGGTTTGTTTTTTTATACTTTGATTCCTACATCTAGCTTTTGTTTTATTTTGTTTAGTTCATCTTCTTCAAATCTCCCAAAATCCTTCTTACATATCTGTTCTTTACTATATTGATAGTTTTGAATAAAATATTTATTTTTATCTTTGATATAAGTTATGATTTCTTCGATATCAGGAGTCGTATGATTTTTTTTATTAATAGTTGTCCTAAACTCATATTCGATATTACTATCTTCAATGATTTTTATACTTTGTTTAATCCTTTTTAGGTCTACCTCACACCCGATAGTTTCTGCATATTTATCAAAAGTATTTTTAATATCCATTGCTATATAATCGATAATACCCTCATCTAATATTTTTTCTAGAACACTTGGGTTAGTCCCATTAGTATCTAATTTAATTTTAAATCCAAGTCCCTTTATTGTTTTTATCATGGATATTAATCTATCACCATAAATGGTAGGTTCACCACCCGTTATGACAACTGCTTTAATAAAGTTTTTTCTTTCAATTAAACTATCCACTACAGAAGAAAATTTAATCTCATCGCCTCTTTTATCTACAATAGATGAATTATGACAAAAAGGGCATCTAAAGTTACAACCACCTAAGAAGATAACATACGATATTTCCTTAGGAAAATCATTATATGAAATCGGATTTATTCCTGCAATCATTATATCACTTCTATTCCAAAGCAAATTCTAATCGTTCTTTAAATTCTTCATACTTACCAGGATTAAACGCTTGTACTGGTCTATAGAATCCCACTACTCTAGTCCAAACCTCAGTATCCCTTCCACATTTTGGACACTTGAATTCTTCTCCTTCAATATATCCGTGTTCATCGCAAGTGGAAAATGTTGGAGTAAGTGATAAATACGGTAAGTGATAGTTTTCAAAAACAGTTTTGATTAAGTTTTTAGTCACTTCTGGTTCGTGGATTCTTTCACCTAAATATGCATGTAAAACAGTTCCACCAGTATATTTAGTTTGTAAATCATCTTGAAGTTTTAATACCTCAAACAAATCAGTCGTATAATCAACTGGCATTTGGGTACTGTTAGTATAATATGGTTCCTCTACTCCAGCCGTAATAATATCTTTATACTTAACTTTATCAAGTTTTGCTAATCTATAAGTAGTTCCTTCGCCAGGAGTAGCCTCAAGATTATATAGATCGCCATTTTCTTGATATTCTGTTATTACTTCTCTCATATAGTCCATTATTTTAAGAGCAAACTTTTGTCCTTTTTCTGTTGTAATATCTTCATTATCATTATAGAAGTTTCTTATACATTCATTCATTCCAATAAGTCCTATAGTATTAAAATGATTTTTCCAATATTCACCAAAACGTTCGTTAACAGTTCTTAAATAATATTTGCTATAAGGATATAAATTATCTTTAGTATTCTTTTCAATTATTTTTCTTTTTATAGTAAGAACATCTCTTGAGATATCCATCATTTGTCTAAGTTTTGCTTTAAATTCTGTTTCTGTTTTATATAAGTAACCTAAACGAGGTAGGTTAATGGTGATAACACCAATACTTCCGGTAAGTGGATTTGCTCCAAAGAGTCCTCCACCTCTTTTTCTAAGTTCTCTATTATCAAGACGAAGACGACAACACATACTTCTTGCATCTTCTGGCTTCATATCAGAATTAATGAAGTTTGAGAAATATGGGATTCCATACTTACTAGTCATTTTCATAATTTCGTCGGCAACTTCGCTGTCCCAATCAAAATCGCTAGTTATATTGTATGTTGGAATTGGGAATGTGAAAACTCTTCCACTAGCATCCCCTTCTACCATCACTTCACAGAATGCTTTGTTAAACATATCCATTTCTTTTTGGAATTCGCCATATGTTTCATTTTGATATTCACCACCAATGATTACTGGTTTATCTTTTAATAAAGATGATGGTGTTAAATCAAGAGTAATGTTAACAAAAGGGGTTTGAAAGCCTACTCTTGTTGGAACACTTAAATTGAAAACAAATTCTTGAACATTTTGCTTAACATCTTTATATGTAAGGTTATCGTGTCTGATAAAAGGCGCAACATAAGTATCAAGACTAGATATAGCTTGAGCTCCTGCAGCCTCTCCTTGTAGTGTATAGAAAAAATTTACTAACTGACCTAAGGCTGTCTTTAGATGCCTTGCAGGTTTAGTTTGAGCTTTGTTTTTAACACCGGTAAATCCATTTAATAATAAGTCTTCCATGTCCCAACCACAACAATAAGGAGCAAGTAAACCAAGATCATGAATGTGAATATCTCCATTCTCATGAGCTTCTTTTTGTTCTTTTGTAAAAATATGATTTAACCAAAAGTTCTTTGTAATATCACTTACAATATAATTGTTTAATCCTTGTAGGGAATAATCCATATTAGCGTTTTCTTTAACTAACCAATCATCTTTTTTAATATAATTTCTCATCATTTTTTCAACGCTAACACCGGTTTCTTTATCCCTTCTTAACAATTCCCTTTGAAAACGATATCGCACATAATTTCTAGCTACATCAGTCATTCCTAAATTCATAAGTGTTTCTTCTACAACATTTTGGATTTGTTCTAATTGAACTATTTTATCTCCTCTTTCGCTAAGTTTAAAAACAACTACACCTGTTGCAAGAGCACTAAGCTCCTTAGCTTTTTCTTCATCAATAGTTGTCCTAGTCCCCACTATCGCTTTAAATATAGCATTTTCAATCTTTCCTTGATCAAAGGCTTGTTTCCTACCTGATCTTTTAATAACTGTTTCTAACATAATATACCTCTTTCCATTTCATTAATTATTTTTTTAAAAAGCATTAATATCTTTAAATTACCTATATACTAATACAAATTTAACATAAGCAATCTCGTCAAGTTCTTTTAAATATTACATTACTATTTCTCCTATTTCAGAACTGTCGATTTTTTATACTGTTTGTGATTATTTGTTCTTTTTTATCTACAATTTCTTCAATATTAGAAACAGAAATAGGTCTCTTTTATATTTAATAAGTTTCAAACAAATATACATTCTGGTTTTTTATATAAATCTAACCCAATATCTATTTGGTTATATTTTGATACAAGTACAACCTCCCCATTTTCAAGACTTGCCTTAACATCAATAACTCTTTGATTAGACGAGCCTCTAAATTTAGTATTATAACTTCTTAGATTAATCATAAATTTTCCATCGATTAAAACATCTATATTTTGTAATAATTTCATAAATATATCTTTTTTACTTGCAAATTCTAAAAGTTGTTCATATGTGTATCCCGTATAACACCAAACATTTAAACCCATACTTTTAGCATAAGATGCAATTTCATAACAAGCTTCGGGCTGAATAAACGGATCTCCTCCAGATAATGTAATTCCATCTTGATTAGGATACGTTGATATCTCTTTCTTTAAATCCTCTATATCCATTTCAAATCCGCCATCTAGCGAGTGAGTTCTTGGGTTGTGACAACCAGGACAGCGATGAGGACAACCTTGAGTCCAAATAACTGTTCTAAGCCCTTCACCATCAACAATACTGTCATATTGTATTTGTGATGCTAGTCTAATTTTCATACTATCACCTTCTACTTATTTTATTATTCCTTTTAGTCCATGCTTTACACGCGCATTTTCTTCAGCTCTCTTAGCATTATTGAAGCGGTCTACTGTTCCAACTAAATAACCAGTAATTCTTCTAATACGTTCAAATCCTGGGCCATCATCCTCGTTTCTGCCACAACTAGGACAAGTATCACCTATAACACCCGTGTATCCACAAACAGGATCTCTATCTACCGGATGATTAATTGCGCCATATCCAATACCTGATTCTTTCATAATACGAACAATTTTTTCAAACGCATCGACATTATTAGTAGTGTCTCCATCTAATTCAACATAAGTGATATGACCAGCATTTGTTAACGCATGATACGGAGCTTCTAACTTAATTTTATCACTCATATTAATCTGATAATGAACTGGGACGTGAAATGAGTTAGTATAATAATCCTTGTCTGTTACACCTGCAATATTCCCGTAAATTGATTTATCAATATTAACAAAGCGCCCAGACAAACCTTCAGCAGGTGTTGCAATTAAAGAAAAATTAAGTTTATATTCTTGGGCATATTGATCACATTTTTCACGCATAAATGTAATTATTTTTAAGCCTAGTTCTTGTGCTTTTTTTGATTCACCATGATGTTCTCCAATTAAGGCTTTAAGACATTCTGCTAAACCAATAAATCCCATTGTTAAAGTACCATGCTTTAACACCTTCTTTAAACGATCTCCTGGTTTTAAGTTCTTAGAATCAATCCAAACTCCTTGACCAAGTAGGAACGGAAAATTACCAAGCCTTTTATTACATTGAATTTCAAAACGTTCTAATAATTGATCACGAACCAATTCCATTAATTCAGTTAATTCATCAAAGAATGCATCAAGATCAGCTTTTTTATTATTAACGATACCATGCTTGATACCTAAACGAGGTAAGTTTATTGAAGTAAAAGATAAATTTCCTCTACCTATTGTGACTTCCTTATCTGGATTTGCTACATTACCTATTACCCTTGTACGGCACCCCATATATGCCACTTCTGTTTCATAAGTTCCTTTATAATATTTAGCATTAAAAGGTGCATCCATAAATGAAAAGTTAGGAAATAATCTTTTTGCAGAAACTTCACAAGCTAATTTAAATAAATCATAATTTGGATCTTCTGCATTATAGTTAACGCCTTCCTTTACTTTGAAAATTGATATTGGAAATATTGGTGTTTCTTTTTTTCCAAGACCACTATCGGTTGCTAATAAATAATTTTTAATAACCATTCTTCCTTCAGGTGATGTATCAGTACCAAAGTTAACAGATGAAAATGGTACTTGGGCTCCAGCTCTTGAATGCATTGTATTTAAATTATGAATAAATGCTTCCATTGCTTGATATGTTGCTCTATCTGTTTTAGCTACAGCTTTTTCATACGCTTTAGCAAATAGTCTTTTTACCTGTTCTTCATCTTTAGCGTATTTATCAAAAGCAGTTATATCTATTTCAATTGAATTTAGTTTATTTATATCTTTTTCTATGTCATCAAAACTTACAAATTTTAAAAAACCAGTAACATCTAATAGATCATAGAGAGTTTGTTTTAACTGTTTTTTAAATGTTTTTACAACACCAGGCGCTATATAAAAATCAAAAGCAGGAATACTTTGTCCACCATGTTGATCGTTTTGATTTGATTGAATAGCGATAGCTGCCAGAGCAGTATAAGTCATTATATCGTTAGGACTACGTAAATGGCCGTGGCCAGTGCTAAAACCTTTTTCAAATAAATTATTCAAATCGATTTGACAACAAGTAGTTGTTCCCATCGGCAGGAAATCCATATCGTGTATGTGAATTTGTCCCTCATCATGAGCATCAGAAAATTTATGATTAATTAAATATGCCTTAGCAAACTCTCTAGAAATAGTACTTCCATATTGCAACATCATACCCATTGAAGAGCTTCCATCAACATTAGCGTTTTCTCTTTTAGAATCCTCTTCCTTAGCGTCTTTTAAACTTAACTTTTCAAGTGCTTTTAGAAGTTTGTGTTGCTTTGGCTCAGACAAAAACATTTGTCTAGACTCAGCTCTTTTATCACGATATTTTGAAAATGATTCATATACATCCTGATAATTATTTTTAAGTAATTGCTTTTCAATAATATCTTGGATTTCTTCAACCTTGACAAAAGATTTATCAGCATACTCCTTTTCTATATTATCTAAAACAGCTACATAAACTTTATTAACGTCTTCCTCACTGTATTTTTCAATTAATGCATCCTTGCTATCAAAACTTTTCTTTATTGCAAGAGCAATTTTTTCTCCGTTAAAATCAACCTTTTTATTGTTTCTTTTAACTACTTTTAAACTTTCATTGTGACCAGAGCCCATATAAATTACCTCCTTTAATACATGAAACATGTGTTCTATTTTTGATAATTCTATGGTATCACATTAACTAAAAAAATAATACCCTTTTTTTCATTTATTTTCATCTTTTTTCATTCGTTATCGTTTCTCAATAAGATATATTTGACAAACAATAATACATTTGATATTATGTTGACATAAGTAATAATTTTACAAAAAGAGGTGTTGTTTGTGATAGTTTTAAGATTAGATCGTATTTTGGCAGATCGCAAGATGTCTTCAAAGGAATTAGCGAGTCAAGTTGGCATTAACGAGGTTAACATGTCACTTCTTAAAAGAGGTAAAGTAAAAGCAATTAGATTAGAATTACTAAACGATATTTGCAAAAGTTTAAACTGCCAACCAAAAGACATCCTAGAATACATCCCTGATTTCGAAGATTGATATTGACTAATTTTTAAGCATTAAAAAAGATACATATTTATTGTATCTTTTTTTCATCTTTAAAATATTTATTTAATTCATAAGCAACATTTATAGGTAGTATAATACTTAGTTCTTCAACACTCGCTTCTTTTATTTTTTCAATTGAACCAAATCTTTTTAATAATTCTTTTTTTCTTTTTGCACCTATTCCACTTATATTATCAAGTACACTTTCCAAAGCTCCCTTGCTTCTAATATCTTTGTGATATCTTATAGTGAAGTTATGAACTTCATCTTGCATTCTTTCAAGCAGATGAAAAACATTAGAGTGACTATCGATTGGTATTTCAACTTCATTATATATTAAAGCACTTGTTTTATGTCTGTCATTTTTTTTAAGACCACATATAGGTATATTCATCCCTAACATATTAAGAGTAGTAGATGCGGCTTCCATTTGTATTTTACCACCATCTACAACAATCAAATCAGGGGCATCTAGCTTTTCTATTAAAACTCTATGATATCTTCTATATATTACTTCCTTCATCAGGTTATAATCATCTACTTTATCACTCGTTATTTTATACTTACGATATTCCTTTTTAGCTGGCTTACCATCAATGAAGACAACCATACCACTAACAGAAAATGTTCCAAAAAGGTGCGAGTTATCAAATATTTCAATTCTACTTAAATTGTCGATTGAAAGAATCTCTCCTAATTTGCGACTTGCATTATAACTACGTTCTTCATTTCTATTTTCAAGTTCCCTTTTTTCTTCCAAACCTATTTTTGCATTTTTCATCGCCATATCTAAAACATGTTTCTTCTTACCCCTTTTAGGATTTATAACCTTTACTTCTAAAATCTTGCTAACGGCTTTAGTATCTATAATATCCGGCACGAAAATCTCTCTTGGTTTTAGATTGTTTCCATCATAAAAGGAACATATATGGTACGTTAATGCTTCTTCATCTAGGTCAAGAAGTGGATAAAGAGTTGATTCTCTTTCTACGATCCTTCCTCCCCTAATATGGAAAACTTGAATAGATATATAAGCCCCATCACTTGCATACCCAAACACATCACGATCTATATTATCGTTTAAGTCAATAACCTGTCTTTTTGATATTGTTGCAATATCTTCTAATAAGGATTTCATTTCAGCTGCTCTTTCAAAATTTAAATTGTTAGATGCTTTATACATTTCTTCTTCGATAGTTTTTTGAAGCGAATTCTCATTTCCCTTTAAAAAACTTACTATTTCATCATTCATCTGTTTTATTACATCCAGACTGATATCATGTATACAGTAACCTAGACATTGTTTAATGTGATAATATAAACACTCTTTATCTGGAAGAATTCGACATTTTCTAAGGGGGTACATTCTATTTAACATATTTACTATTTTTCTTGCCGCATACGCATTAGGATATGGTCCAAATAATCTAGTGTTTTTCTTACGTTTCAGGTGACTTCTTACGACTAAAAGTCTGGGATATTTTTCATTGGTAAGTTCTATATACGGATATGATTTGTCATCTCTTAATAAAATATTATATTTTGGATCATGCTTTTTTATAAGATTTAATTCTAATATCAGCGCTTCTTCTTCGGTTTTAGTAACGATGTATTCAAATGTTGCAATATTTTCTACTAAAACCTTAGTTTTACCCGTATGTTCACGATTAAAGTATGTTACTACCCTCTTTTTTAGATCTTTAGCTTTCCCCACATATATAATTGTTCCTTTACTATTTTTCATTAAATAGCAACCGGGTAAATGTGGCAAAAGTTCTAGTTTTTCTTTTATCATAAGGTCACCTCCTTCACAACAATTATACCATGATAATTATTGATATTTTAACAAAATAAAACTCCTTTCATGTCTGTATGATGTGAAAGGAGTTTATTTACTATTTATTTATCTTAATGATTTCTCTAATACTATTATTTTCAGTATAGCTAACATTTAATTTATTTCCAACTTCTATAAATGGAATAATACTTTGTTCGACTTTAATTGATACTTTATATTTGTTATTTTTGGTATCAGTCAAATAATAATAACTAGTACCATCAATTACTGATGTGTTTATTTTAGAAATGATTATATCTTCAGTAAATTCTTCACCAACTGTATTAATATCATTTCCTAAATAGTTTTTAGCGGCCACTTCAATACCATGTTTAGCATCAGTTACAACAACATTTTGATAATCTACCACATCTACAAAAGCATACATTTTCACAAGTCCAGCATTGTCTTTTAATGACATTAAATAAGTTGGTTTATTATTTAAGTTGATTAACAAAGGAAAAGTAGACTTGTATTTCATTTGTTGGACTTGCCCTTCAGCACTAGCCATGGCTGAATATTCCTCCGCACCCGAGACCTCATAAAAGTGTGTCTCTTTAGTGCGCAGGTTTGTTAGTATGAACCCTATATTTGATTCATCACTAGAGACAGAAGTAACTCCAGTATATAAATATATATCATCATTCATCGCTATATAATTATAACCTGTTGTAGTAGCTACAACACCTTTTTGTCCAAAAATGGAATTTAGAAATCCTTTTTCATACAATCCCCAGTCATTTACTTGTTCAATAATTAAATCAGAAGGATAAACATGATCAACCCAACTTGGAACATCTTTAAGAGCATATTTTGTACCTTCACCAGTAACTGGATTAAAGATAATCAAGTTTTTAATATCTCTTCTAAGCCCAACACCAGTATATTTAATAGTTGGTACTATCCAATACGGATTTCCTTCATTATCTATTTCAAAACTGATTTGATCAAATATTTCGGTTGGATACATAAAACGAAGTTTTCTAACTAAGTCTTCATTAAATAAAGCTGAGGGCATGTATTTCATACCTTTATCTAATTTTTTAAGTTCTGCCTTACCAGTAACAGAATTTAAAGTAATATACCCTTTTACACCATTCTTACGATTAGTAAAATATTTAATAACATTTGCATATTCTAAAGGTGTTACTCTAATAATATCATCATTAAAATTGATTTGTGTGTAAAGGTCAGACACTCTAAATTGAGACACCAATTCAGTCATTTGACCCATTACTCTATCTCCTAGTTTTCTACTTGAATCTTTATCGAGCAATGGTAAAGATTTGAAATCAACAGGTTTTACATCTTCTTCAAAACTATTATCTTCATTGATTGCAATACGATTATAATAAGATTTCGCATTGAATAACGGTGAGTTTATAATATTTATTAAAGAAATAAGTAAAAATACTGATATTATACTAATTGAAATAATACCAACTTTTTTACTTGCTTCAGCCTTATTATATTTAAAATTATCACTTATCTCTTTTGCATTATAAATAGAATAAACAGTAAAATATATCGTTAACATAATAATTAAAAAAATCCAAAACGAAGGCGCACTAAGATTTATTGGTGGTAGCATAAAATAAAATAATATACCTCCAATTAATAATGTAGTTAAAATTGAATAAATTCTTTTTTTCATATAATCACTCCTACATAAATTATATCACAAGTTTTAAAATTTCGTAAAATTTTAAAGAATAGTTTCATAATAACTTATGTGAATAGTTAACAATTAATTATTATATTATATAAAAACATTAGAAATTTCTAATGTTTATATGTTTTGGTATAAGCTTTATCATCTATTACATCATTTTCAGCAACTTCATCGATATCTGTAAGAGCAGGAGCATACTCTTCATTTTCAAACTTATGCTCTTTCTTAAATTTTTGAATAATCTTTTCATCTAACATGTCTGAACATTGATCGATTTTTTTATACTTTTCTAATTTCTCTTTAGCTTTTTTTAATTTTTCTAAATCCCTTTTCGTAGCATTACACTCAATTGATGATTCTATTTTATAATTTTTACAATCAATATAGTACTCAGTTGCATATTTTGTTATAACAGGTATTTCAACGATAGTTGTAAAAGCAATTAATAACGATGCTGGAAAAACCAGTGCTGGAACTAAAGATGAAAGGAATGCAATTGCAACTGAGGCAGTCATAAGTATAGCTTTCTTTCTGCCTATTCTAGACACATTTAATCCATCAGCTGTTTCTATAAACAACTTCGTTTTAGATGGAAGATTTAATTTTGACATATCAATATTTTTGCTTTTGATATTACTAATAGTATGAAGTGATGTTATTGCAGCTATTGTAGCCTCACCTATTACTATACCTAGTAAAAGAGGATTTATTGTTAGAGATGCAAATAATAAAGATAGTAAGTTGAAACTTTTGTCAGCAATAGGATCAACAATTTTTCCATATCTTGACTGGACTTCCCATTTTCTTGCTAGGTATCCATCTAAAGCATCTGTTGCATTACCTGTTAAAAAATAAAGCAACTTTGAAGAAAGGCTTAATCCGGGAAATACAAAAGGTATCAACAAGGCCATAAAAAGCCTTATCGTAGATAAAGTATTAGGTATATTTTTCTTTAAAGACATAACAATCGCTTCCTTTTTCAAAGTTATTTTACTATAAATTTGCGTAATGTCAATAATTATTTATATGACATTGCCATAGTTTGTTTGCCAAACTGTTTAAAACATGATAAAATACATTTAATTTTGAGGTGATGTAAATGTTAAAAACAACAGATATATTAGATGAAAAAGATAAACGCCTACGACAAGTAAGCAAAGCAGTTTCTTTTCCACTTAATAAAAAAGATATAGATATGATTAATGATATGTTAGAGCATCTTGTAAATAGCCAAATTGAAGAGATAGCTTCAAAGTATAATTTAAGACCAGGCATGGGACTTGCTGCCATACAACTTGGTGTTAATAAAAGATATTTTGTTATTGCTCACGAACAAGATGATAAAACATTTAACAAATACGTAATAATAAATCCTAAAATAGTAAGTCATTCAGAGGAATTAATATATGCAGGTGGCGGTGAAGGATGTTTGAGTGTTAATCGTGAAGTAGAAGGTATCATTCCTCGCTTTGCAAGAATTACAATTGAGTACCAAGATATAGATGGTAATACGAAGAAATTAAGAGCAAGAGAAGAACTTGCTATTGCTGTACAACATGAAATGGATCATTTAAACGGTATTCTTTTTATGGATAAAATAGACAAGGATAACCCATTTAAAGATGAGGATAAAATGAGAATGATATAAAAGTAGATGCATTAACAAAATGCACCTACTTTCTTTTTTAGTTTCTCATCTTTTATTTTGTATGGATTAACCATGTTTAAAAACACAAAACTTCTATCTACTAAATTAATTTTTTGAACTAATGAAAGATAGCGATAATATCTTTTTCTTTTTTTAAAAATAGAAATTGCAATTCTTGTTTTAAGCTTCATCTTCTTAATCGATAAAGAATCTATTAATTTAAGATATTCACTTACATGTTCATATTTTGACAAATTAGTTATAAGCATCTTAGGTATCTTAAGAGCAATAATTGCAATAATATCATCTAGTATAACATTATTTGATACTTGTTTTACTCTGTCACTTTCTTTTTTGTATATATCATTTATTTTTTTACCTACATAAAGATAATCCATATGATTTGTACTAATAGTATTTATTAGTGAATATGGTCTTTGTAAATAGTTATAAAATGTATCTTTTAAATACACATATTTATTTATATTAGTTTTAATTTGATGATTAAAAAGTGCATCCTCATAACATCTAACATTTTCATCGAATCTTATATCCCCAATAACGCTTCGTTTGTATAATTTGCCTGTTACATAACGAGGCATGCTTATACATCTTGAATCATCATTCATATTTCCTAATATTAAATCTCGTTTAAGTTTCTTTCTTTCAGTAAAAGTTAATAACTTTGCACCTCTTCTATACCAATATAACCTTTCAGTATCTATAACATCAGCATCATATTTTATTGATGCTTCAACAAGTTTTTTAATACAATTTTTATCTACAAAATCATCGCTATCAATAAAAAAAATATAATCACCTGTTGCTTTTTCAATTCCTGCATTTCTAGCGTGGCTAACACCACCATTTTCTTTTAGCCTTATTATTTTTATTTTCCTGCACTTTTCCTTATACTCTTTTAGTAGCACTAATGAGTTATCAGTACTTTTATCATCTACTAAAATAATTTCTAATTTTTTATATGTTTGTGAAACAATGCTGTCTAAACACAAAGAAAGATATTTAGAAGCGTTATATATAGGAATAACAACACTTACTTTTGCCACTTTTACCACCTACTTCTTCATATAAATATATTATAACATGTATTGCTATTTTAAGATAACTACAATAGTAAAAAAACAATGAATTATAATTGCTTATTCATTGCTTTCATCATTTGATTAATTTGTTTTTGAGAGGGAGTCCTTCCCATTTGTTGCATCATAACCTTAATCATTTGCTCATTTATTGGCGGATTTTCTTTCATGTATTTTTTCATAACTTTACGAGCTATAAAAAATCCTATTACCGCACCTACTATAAGGCCTATCACAACATATAATATGTCAAAAAAAAGTTCCATTATATTCCTCCTAACAATAATATTTTACTAAATATATAAACTTTATACAAGTGTTTCTTTCTTTATTTTATCAAGCCAAAAATAATCTTTGTTAATAAAATCACAAACAAAAATGTTTTTTTCAAAATTTCTTAAGGAATCAATAAAAGTAGGATAATTAATATTTGTCTTAATTTTTATATGAGAATTATAAACTGTAAGCTTGCTTATTTCATCAAAGTAAAGGTTTTTAATTGTGTGAACATTAACATTTCTTGAATAAGAAAGTTCCATGCAATGTCTATTATAAATATATTCATTAACATTTGTTTTATTAAAAGGAATAGCGATTTGTTCAAAAATACGATATCCTAAAACAATATCATTTTTATTTAAATTATATATTTGTTCAAATATTTTATATAAAGATGATGGTTTTGAATTATAAAAACTCGCAAAAAAATCATTAACAACAAAAACATAGTATACACGCATACTTATCACCTCTTCTTAACTTAGTATATAGCAGGCTATAGTCAACAATTGTCAAAAATAGAGAAACCTATCTAAAAAGTTTCTCTATTTTTTGTTTTATTTTGTCATATGTAAAGTCACAATAATCAAGCACTTCTTCTTTAGTGCCACTAACTCCAAATTTATCGATCGTTATTAAATATTTCTCATTGTATACAAAACGGAACCAACCAAAATTTGATCCTGCTTCAACAACAATTGTTTTATATCCAAACGGTATTAAGTCCTCTTTATAATTTTCACTTTGTTCTAAAAATTTCTCAACACAAGGCATACTTACAACTCTAATATCAATACCATTTTTATATAATTCATTAGCTATTTTAATTGCTAATGACACTTCACTTCCAGTTGCAATTATGATACCTGACAAACGAACTACTTCTTTACGTACAATATATGCACCTTTTGCTACATTTTCTATGTTTGAATTAGTAAGTATCTCTTCATCATCACGCGAAATAACAAGCGCACTAGGTTTATGTGTCCTTAGAATAGAATTCCATGCCCCCACCACTTCTCTTGCATCAGCAGGTCTGTAAACATCAAGGTTTGGGGTGCTTCTAAGCATTGCTAACTGTTCAATAGGTTGATGCGTTGGACCATCAGGACCAATTCCTACTGAATCATGAGTGAAAATATATGTTACAGGAAGATTCATCAAACAAGACATTCTAATAGCTGGTTTTAAATAATCAGCAAAAGATAAGAATGTACTACCAAAAACTCTAAATCCAGATAAGGCAAGACCATTTAAAATAGAACCCATGGCATGTTCCCTAACCCCAAAAGAAATATTACGTCCATCTAAAGATACTGGGTTTAAATTAGAATGTTTAGGTAAATATGTTTTTGTAGATGTTGCTAAATCTGCACTGCCACCTAGGAAGTTAAATACATAATCAGCTATAACACTCATAACTTTCCCATTTGTATCACGAAGGGGTTCTTTAAAATCATCACCAAATTGCCACATTACCTTAGGCAAATTTATATTAATCGCTAGATTGTTCTTACTTAAAAATGTAAGTTCTTGTTTTACATTATCTGGCGCTTTTCCCATAAATCCTTTAAGTGTTTCTGCCCAAGCACTATACTTAGATCCTGATCTACTTGTAATCATTGTTCTAAATTCTTGAGTTGCTTCATTAGATACAGAAAATGGGATTGCTCTTACATCTAATGTACTTTTTAATTGCGTTATATCTTCTTTAGTTAAAGGCTTACCATGTGATGCATTTGTTCCTGCAAGTAATGAACCATTACCAATAATTGTTTTCACCTCTATAATAGAAGGCTTATCAGTAACCTTTTTAGCTCTTTGAATTGCTTTATCTATTTCGTCGACACTATTCCCATCTTTTACAAGAGTAGTATGCCATCCCATAGATTCAAAACGTTTTAATACATCTTCTTTAAAACTCAAATCTGTTTTCCCATCTAGGGATACGTCATTGGAATCATAAAGAACAATTAAATTTCCTAATTGATGGTTTCCAGCTAAAGAAGCCGCTTCATAACTAACGCCTTCCATTAAGTCACCATCGCTACACAAAACATACGTATTGTAATCGAACAAATTATTTTCCGAAGTAAAAATTCCTTTTTTCTTTTCATTATATCTATTACTTAATATTTTTTCAGCCATTGCAATACCAACAGCTGTAGCAAATCCTTGGCCCAATGGTCCTGTTGTCACATCAACACCAGGAGTTATACCATATTCTGGATGTCCAGGCGTCTTAGAGCCAACTTTTCTAAAAGACTTAAGATCATCAATTGTAAGATTGTAGCCTGCCGTAAATAAAGTTGCATAAAGTAATGCTGATCCATGTCCTGCCGACATAATAAAACGATCACGATTAATCCACTTTTCATCTTTAACATTTATATTCATATGTCTTGCATACAAAGTGTAAAGAATCGGGGCAGCTCCCAAAACAATTCCAGGATGACCTGATGATGCTGCATCAATCATGTCGATCGCTAAGGCCTTTATATTATCAATTATTTTTTTATCAATATTTTTATCATCTTTTGCCACGTATAACACATCCTTATTATAATATGTATTATACCAAAAAACCTTTACTTTTAAAAGTAAAGATAACTATTTTACATTTACCACTAATTGGTTGTCATTTATTTCCTCCACTTCATCTAGTCTTTCAAAGCGCCATGAGCATAAAAATAAATACATTACAACAACTAGACAAGTAACAAAAACTCCTTTAACTTTCATATTAACACTCCTTTTCTTACTCTCATTATATAACGAACTTTTGTTCGTGTCAACACCTTTTGCAAACAAATGTTTGACATTTTACATTCTATGTGATAAGATGTAAACAGAAAAAGTATAAGGAGGAATTTTATTGGATAATTTGACAACAAGGCAAGAGGAAACTCTAAAATTTATCAAACAAAAAATTGCTAAAGATGGATATCCACCTACTGTTAGAGAAATTGGTAAAGTTTTAGGCTTATCATCGCCTGCCACTATTCAAGTACATCTTTCTAATCTTGAAAAAAAAGGATATATTAAAAAAGACGAGAACAAAAGTAGAGCTATCGAATTATTAGTAGATAATGAATATATGAACCAAGATGATGGTTTAATTAAAGTACCATTACTTGGGAAAGTTACTGCTGGATCCCCTATTGAAGCAATAGAGAGACCAAACGAATTCTTTTCATTACCTGCTTCTCTTATTCCAAACAAAAAAGAAGTCTTTAGTTTGGATGTCAGTGGTGACAGTATGATAAATGCAGGTATTTTTGATGGAGATATCGTAATTGTCCAAAGACAGAGCACAGCTAATAATGGCGATATAGTTGTCGCTATGACCGAGGATAATGAGGTTACACTAAAAAGATTTTATAAGGAAAAAGACTTTGTTAGGCTACAACCAGAAAATGATTATCTATCTCCTATTATATTACCTAATGTAAGTATTCTAGGGAAAGCTATTGGATTGTATAGAAAAATATAAAAAGTGTGTTTATAATCAAACACACTTTTCTTTACAACTTTAATAAAAACAATTCAAGGCCTACATCTTTGTTAATCTTCCCCGTTTTTATTTGCTCATCTAGATCCGCTAAAGTTGTTAAATATTTTAACAACTCTTTTTCACTTAAGTTTGTTTCCTTAGCAAGTTTTACCCGGTACGGATGAACAGCTAATTCAGATGCTATCTCACTATCACTTAACCCTTTACTCTTTAACCTCTTAACTTGAAAAATAAGCCTAAATTGATTAGCAATAATTACAATGATTTTAATTGGTTCTTCATTTCTTTTTAGTAATTCTTGGTACAAAGATAAAGCCTCATTTATATCCTTTTTCACAACAGCATCAGTTAAAGCAAACAAGTTATCTATATCATATCTTTCTACCATTTGATCAACATCATCTAATTCAATCTTCTTCTCTTCATTTTTATAAATCATAAGTTTATTACATTCACTATTCAATAAATATAGATTGTTTCCTGTTTTATGAACCAATTTATTTAAAGCACTATACCCTACTTGGAAATTAGCTTTAGAAAAAATATCCTTGGCAAATAAAACTGCATTATCAACTGTTAATTTATTGCACTCTTTTACAATACTTTTACTTAATAATTGTTTTACTATTTTTTTTCGTTTATCTATATTAGTTGAAAGCGTAAAAATAATAGTCGAAGTATCATTAGGATTATCGATATATTTTAATAAATCTTCAACATTTTGATTAACCTTCCCCTTTGTGTCACTAGCACTTAAAAAATTAGCATTACTTCCTATTATTATTTTATGTTCATTAAATAAAGAAAGAGATAAAGCATCTTCTAGCAAAAGGTTTAGACTACTTTCTTCCAAATCATATTTAATAACTTCTGAATTCGGATGTTTTTCTATAATTTTTTTGATTTCCTCATCAATCAGAAAAGATTCATCTCCATAAAAAGCATAAACTTCTTTCATATTTTACCTTACAAAATAACCATTAATAATTTTTTTAGTATCTGATATCGTTATGAATGAATCTGGAGCAACCTCTTTTATAATGTCATTTACTTTTTTCATTTTTTTACGATCAACTTCTATTAAAAGCATTAAATTTTCATCATCTTTTCCTTGACAAACAATCGATGAAACACCAAATCCATTTTCTCTTAAAATATCGACTAAGTCATATCTAAGCCCTTTGGTAATGATGTTAAAAGAAGAACTTCCAATAGCTAGCTTTTCTTCAATCCAAGATCCAACGAAAGTACCAGTAGAAAAACCACTAGCATATGCAATAGCAATCCAAATACTATTACTATCACTTGTTAAAGCTTGGCTAACAATTAAAAACCACACTAAAACTTCGACAAAACCAATAAAAGCTCCGGTCAATCTTCTACCTCTTACAACAAGAACTGTCCTTAAAGTCCCCATCGAAACATCAATTATTCTTACAAAAAAAATCAATAAACATTGAGAAAACAAATCCATAATAATCACCTCTTTTATTATAGCATACAATTATTAAAAGGAGTTACAAGAACTCCTTAAATCTATGTAAACACCAATATTAGTGTCCACCATAATCTATGTAGATACTGCTTTTATTGACACTTCATTTGGCCTAATAATCGTTTTAACACTTACATTTATACTTGCTTTGAATCCTCATAACTACTTTTAATATATCCGCTTTAAGATTAGGATATGCATTTATTTTAAGACTTGATAATTTTAAACCACACATTTCAATTACATCAACACTTGGTAATTAAACATTTAACACACTAATTTAATAAAAAAACTGCCATTATGACAAACTAATTGACTATTTGTTTTATTATCCCCTAATATATAATCTCCAAAATCATACTTTTGGAAGAATAAATTTGTTAGCCTTTCATACATTTCGGAATTTTCATCTATTTCAATAGCTTTGTCTGTATTCATAACAAGTACGAATTCATCTCCCATATAATCGAAATAGAGAATTTCATTATTGTTATCATCATTAAATGACACTTTCGTTCCATTAACTTTTTTTTTGCATATTATCACCAGTTTTTTTATTTTATTATATCATACTAATTCAT
>DUVE01000050.1 GCA_012841205.1 Mollicutes bacterium | reverse complement strand
GTAATTTTATGAACTCAACTATGATATCAGCAACAAGTGCTATGTCATCTAGACCATCAAGCAGTGGTGGTTCTGGTGGTGGATCATCAGGCGGAGGCTCAGGAGGTGGCGGCGGAGGTTCTTGGTAGAAAAAATGTAGTACCACTTAGGGACTACAGAGAAATGATAAATGTAGTATCAGCAGCTGATAATAGTGAATTAATGGTGGAAGAAGATGGTATTTATCCATTATATGCTATGCCAGAAAAACTATCAAATCAAGTTTATGATATGAAAGTGACTCCAATAGAATTCTATCAAGTAATCCACGATGTGCATGGAATTAATCCTACAATAGAAGAAGATGCTGAATTCAAAGTTTTAAGTTTTGATAGCATAAATGAAGATAATGAATCAGAAAAAATTGATTATGATTTAAAAGATAATAGTTTATCATTTAAAACAGTTGAAGTTGGTAGAATATATAATCTAAGAGTAGAATTTAAAAATGGTGACATTATTAATTATATATTTGGTTAATATTTAATTTGAACAATCCTTTAATGGATTGTTTTTTTATAAACACCAAAGTAATAGTTGACTTTTTTTGGCAAAAAGTATAACATAATCGGCATCTAAGGAGGGCGACGGTTATATGAAAAAAAGTTTTGTAAATAATTGGAATAATATGTCTTTAGAAGACAAAATATTATTAGTGATGGAACTTGGTTGTTATTTTTTAACATTATGTACTTTAATTGTATTCTTTTTTGCTATTAAAAAGGGTTTTGGTGAGGGAATTATAGCACTTATTTTAAGTATGGTTGGTTTTATGGCATGTGGATTAAATGCTAGATCATCAAGAGATTCGTATGTTAGTGAATTAAATTAGATTAAATATTAATGCTTTTGATTAAATAGGCGAAATTTGTCAAGTATAATAATAGGTGATTGAAATGTTTAAAAAATCATTTATTGTTATACTTTTTATTTTGGTTGGATCAATTTTTTTAGTTAATTTTGAAAATCAAATAATTGAGGAAAAGCCTGATGCTTATGAGGTTATTAAATATATGAATAATGATTTGTATGATTTTTTAGATAAAGAAGACAATGTTTATCTTCTTTTTGATACTTTTAAATTGGATAGTAATAATTTTGTTAAAGTTATTTCTTTTTTTAACAAGTATGAATATAGATTAGAAGAGATATATCCTTATATAAATCCAATGTATCAGTCTATGTTAGAAAAAGTGTCAGTTATAAAATATAGTGGTACTGATTTGAAAGATGGAATTAACAATGCATATAACATATATATGAAGGCTCTTGAAAGGCAATATTTAAGTGAAGAGGTAGATAAAATATTAGTAAATGGGATGCGTATAAGAATGCTTAAAATTAGGGCAAAAAATAATGTTATATTGTCTTTCTTAAGGCGTTATCCAGATGTTAAATTTAGTAAGAGCTATTATGGACTTTTTAAAACAATAGGGATATAATGTATTTATACAATAGATAGAAAATTGATGATGAAATATAAAGGGAAGGAGGAAAATTGTGAAAAAGAATCATATTTTTACAACTCTTATTGCCTTTATACTATTTCTTTGTTTAAGTTATTTTGTATATGTATTTAATCAGAAATCTTTAACTCTAGTTATTATTAGTATAAATCCTGATATTCAGTTAGCAGTTAATGATAATGGCATAGTAGAAGAGGTATTATCTATTAATGATGAGGCTGATATAATTACATCTGATTTGAATCTTGTTGGTAAAAATATAGATATTGCTACAGAAAAAATTATCGATGCATCGATTGAAACGGGTTTTATAGACGAATATAGTTCTTTGAATTCAATTATAATAACTACTATAAATGAAGATGATCGTATCCAAGAGGAAACAGAACAACAGGTAATTACCAAAGTTAAGAATCACCTTAAAGAAAAAAGAATTGATTTAATTGTTGCAACTAATGGTATAAATAACAAAATAAAGCAAAATGCTAAAGAATTAGATATAAATAATGGCAAGATGTTACTAATTAATCGCGCTATAATAATTAATCCGGAATTGTCTGCTGAAGAATTAGCTGATATGTCTTTTAAAGAAATTCAGGCAGTTATAAAAGAGTATATAGAAAAACGATATGAGGGTGCAAATCAATCATTAAAAGAACTTAGGGAAGTTTGGAAGGAAGAAAAAGATTCTTTGAAAGAAAGTCGTAAACGAGCTTTGGAAGATTTAAAGGAAAGCCTATTAGAGGAATCTCTTGACGATGTAGAGAATATGACTAAAGAAGAGCAAAAGCAGATAATAGAAGAAAAATTAAAAGAGCGTAAAGAAATGATAAAGGAAAATGTTAATCAGGTTAAACAAGTCATTGGTAATTCTTTAAAAGAAGCTTTATCTCCTGAAGAGATCAAGGATAATATTTCAAATACTATAAGAGATTTAAGAGAAAAAGGAATTAAGAACAGATAGTTTTCATTAAGAGAAAGTAATTTCTCTTTTTTTATATTTAATCTTAGAAGAATAATAAGTGTGTTACTTTTAGCCATAATAAAACAAGTAGGTGATAAAATGAATGAAACTAAAAATTTTAATGTCTTTATATTTTTATCTACTCTAGCTAGAACAATAATAGATTGTTATATACCTGTTATTCTATATAATAAGGGTCTTGAAATTAGGGGGATTCTCTTTTTCATATTGTTAAATTATAGTATTACTTTTTTAGTTAATGTGCCTTTAGGTATGATTGGTAAAAGAATTACTTTTAAATGGGCGGTTATAGTATCTTCATTATTTATAGGAGTCTCTTATTATTTTTTACTAGCATTAGAATTAAACGTTTTAAATCTTTTTATTTTTACTCTAACACACGCGATAAGTACAAACATATATTGGTTATCTAGACATTATTATGCTCTTGAAATTCTTCCTAAAAAGGATTTGGCAGATGATGTTGGAAAAATCATAATTTTTAGTACTCTTGCGATAATACCCGTATCTTATGTAGGGGCACTTATGATGAATAACCTTGAAATAAAATATATATTAATCATTATTATTAGTTTATGTATAGTTAGTATCTTTCCCTTGTTTAAGATAAAGGAGGATAGAAAGTATATTGAGGAGAAATTAAATGATATAGAATTTCCAAGAAGAAGTGTTTTTTTTATGATTATGGCTCAATTTCGAATGATTAGTAGATATTTGTTTCCATTATTTATATTTATATATATAAAAGGAAATTATGAATTTATTGGATTATTTAATATAGTGATGGGGATAGCTAGTACTATATTTGTATATTTTTTTGCTAAAAGAATGGATAAAAAGAAAAAAGACTATTTGTTCCTATCTGGTATTCTAGGATTTTTAGTCTATATTTTAAAACTCAATATTGTTGATACTTCTATAGTTCTATTTGTAGCCTTTGTGGAAGGATTAGCAGATAAAATGTATGAAGTTGCCTTTAACCGCAATTTGTACGCTTTAGGTCACCATTACAATGGTGTTAGCTATTCTGTAGTTATGGAAGGTCTTCAAAATATTAGTCGTGTTGTTATTACTCTTTTTTTTGTATTTGTATTATCAGATTTAAAAAGCGTTCTATACATTTCATCTTTTATGCTATTAGTAACAGGCGCTATAGGGTTTGATGATGGAGAAGGAGGGTATTAATTACCTTGTTTAAAACTATTGATTAATACATCTATGATATCTTTTCTGTTGCTTTCATTATTATTCTCCCATAACAATTCAAACAAAACACCTAATCCAGGAAGAGTTAAATTTTCTTCCTTTTTTATTGCTTCTTCAATACTTTCTCTTATTTCTTCACTTGTAGAATCTTTAAAATTATTTTTGATATATTCTCTTATGTCAATTTCCATAAAATCACCTCATTATATTGTCGGTGAAATTATTAATAAATATACCAATTTAAGGTTTTTGATCTAAATAAATGAGCATAAAAAAGTAAAAAGGTTTAGAAATTAAAAAATAAAGTGACAATGTACACTAATCTTATGATTTACCATTTGTAATCTTTAGCTATGTATTATATAATTAAATAAGTTTGAAAAAAGGTACTCATTTCTTATATAGAATTACATATGTTTATATAGTTGAGACATTTTGGGAGGTAATTATGCTTTTAGAATTAAAGAAGGTTTACAAAAAATTTAAGATAAGTAGAAAACAATATTTTACAGCATTAAATGATATAAATCTAACTTTTGAAAAAGGGGAATTTGTATCTATTGTTGGACCATCTGGGTGTGGAAAGTCGACATTGTTAAATATTATTGCTGGTCTAGATGAATCAACTAAAGGAAGTCTAATAATTGGTGGTGTTAGTTCTAAGAAATTTAAAAAGAAAAATTGGGACTTATATCGCAAAAACAACATTGGTTTTATATTTCAAAATTTTAATTTAATTGAACATCTAACTGCTCTTGAAAATGTAGAGATAGTAATGAATCTGATTGGTTTAGGGATAAGAGAGCGAAGAGAGAGGGCTTTAGAATTATTAGAACAAGTGGGTCTCTCTAAACATATTAATCATCGTCCCTCAGAGCTTTCTGGTGGAGAGAAACAAAGAGTAGCAATAGCAAGGGCTCTAGCTAATGATCCAGATATCATTTTAGCTGATGAGCCAACGGGAGCTTTAGATAGTAAAACAGGTAAGCAAGTAATGGATTTGTTAACTAGTTTAGCCAAAGATAAACTTATCATTATGGTTACTCACAACAATGAGTTAGCAGATGAATACTCAAGTAGAATAATTGGTCTAAAAGATGGTGTTATTGAATCTGATGAAAACATTACTGAAGCAGTTACAAATAGAACTAAATCAACTTTAAAAAAGAAAAACAAGAGTATGTCATTTTTTGAGGCGTTTAAATTATCGCTTAGAAACATGTCTAAAAAGAAAGGCCGTATTGCTATTACAACTTTAGCTGGTTGTATTGGTATAACTGGCTTTGCTTTAATAATGGGACTTGGTAATGGTGCTAATATTTATATTGATAAACAACTCAATAAATTTGCTAATTCTGATGTTTTAATGGTTTCTAAGAATGTAAAAGAAAGTAATGATATGGGAAGTTATACGACTATTTCTTCAGATGAAAAAGACTATAAAAAAATATTTGAGATGGAAGAAGTAAAGGCATCAAGGCCAATGATAAATACCAATAATGTCAAAATAAATGTAGGCAATCAAGAGTCTGAAATGGTAGCTTATTCTTTAGGTAATGAAACATCAGAATTTTTAAAAGAAAATGTAGATGGTAAATTGCCTTTAAAGAATGAAATATTGGTAAATCAAGCTGCTGCTAGGGAGATACTTAAACTTTTAAATATAGAAAGTAAAGATATTAAAAATGCAATAGGTAAAGAGGTAACATTTTTAATAAATGTTACGAAAGATAATTTGCAAAAAGTAACTGTAAATGAAAATTTTGTTGTAAGTGGTGTTGTTAATGAATTAGATTTCGATATAAGTAGCATTTATTATAATTATGATGCTTTTAAAGAGATACTTAATGAGACATTTTTAACAACTGGAACTTTGTATGATTACTTAACTAACAATAGTGGTTTTGAGATAATACTTAAAGATGCTAGCGATAACAAATTAGTGACTAATGAAATAACAGCTGAAAAAAATGGTGGCGCAGGAAATATTCTTTCTGTACTTAGTGGTGGAACACAAAAAGAGGGTTTTATGGCATATAATATTCCTGTTATTATGAAGTTGCAGTTTGAGCAATTAATTTTTATAGCTCAAATAGTTATTAGTATTTTTATTATTGTTGCTTTAGTGGTATCTTCAATTATGACTTCAATTGTTCTGTATTCTAGTATTGTTGAGCGAAAAACAGAAATAGGTATTATCAAAGCTGTAGGTGGAAGGGATAAGGATGTTCTTCGTATTTTTGAGAGTGAAGCTATATTAATGGGATTATTTTCAGGAGTGTTAGGAGTAATAATCGCTTTTGTATTAAAATATCCGATTGAGAGTTTAATTGCTAAGTTGTTAGGTTTTAAACTTCCTGGCATTGTAACAATTCCTTTATCTCAAGTACCTTTTACTAATGTTACATTCCCATTAGCAACCATAATAACTTTGATATTATTTAGTGCAATTATATCTGCGATAGCTGGTTATTTACCATCTAAGAAAGCTACAAAGATGCAAGTGATCGATGCACTTCGTGAAGAGTAGGAGGAAGTTATGATAAAAGTAGATATAAAATCAAAAACTTATAAGATGAAAAATCAAAAACTGAAAGTTTTAGAGAATATTGAATTTGATATTAAGGGTAATGGCCTAGTTTGTATTTTAGGTCCATCAGGCAGTGGTAAAACAACACTTATGAATATTATTGGAGCTTTAGATAGTGATTTTAGCGGTGATGTTGTTATTAATAACAAATCTTTAAAGAAAGCCAAGAGTAAGGATTTAGATAGTTATCGAAAAAATAAAATAGGTTTTGTTTTTCAGCATTTCAATCTTCTTAATCAATTTAGTGTATATGATAATGTTGCATTAGCTCTTACTTTATCTAACATTAAGAACAAAAATTCAAGAATAAAACAACTTTTGAGCCAAGTTAACATGAGTGATTTTGCTAGAAGAAAAGTAAATGTTTTGTCTGGTGGTCAAAAGCAGAGAGTAGCAATAGCAAGAGCGTTAGCAAATGATCCGGATATTATTTTAGCTGATGAACCAACGGGTTCTTTAGATAGCAAGATGGGACATGATATAATGTCTCAATTAAAGAAATTATCAAAAGATAAAGTCGTGATTGTTATAACTCATTCTGAGGAATTAGCTAATGAATTTGCTGATACTATTATTCATCTAAAGGATGGGAAAATAGAAGCTTATAAAGAAATTAATTCAATGGTTGATGCTTTAGATAACAAAAAAAATGAGACAAAATCAGTTATGTCTATTTGGAGTGCATTTAAACATTCGGTTAAAACTTTATTACAAAAAAAGGGACGTACAATAGCTACCTCTATTGGAATGTCTATTGGTGTTGTTGGAATAGCATTAGCTTTTGCTTTATCTAATGGTACCTCGAGTATTATTAAATCACAAGTAGCAGATTTATTACCAGCTAATACTTTGTCAGTTTTTCCTGCTTCTAAAGATGCCAGTGAAATGATTAATATATCTTTTAGTGAAGAGGATATAGCATTATTTTCGTATCAAGATTTACTTGATATAAGTAAAATGGATGAGAGTGTATTAACTGTTTGGCCAGTTCTCACTAATTCAATGATGGAATTTTATAGTGAAGCCTCACTAGATGAAAAGGAGGCTTCATCACCAAGTTTTTCAGAAAACTCAATATATCTGTCAGAAGGTTTTCAACCATATGAATCAATATCAGCTTCTTTAACGTTAGGTAGGAAACCATTAAATAAAAGTGAAATACTTCTTTCGTTAACTACGGCTGAGATTTTAGCGGGTAATGATGATATTGACAACTTGATTGATAAAGATCTTTACGTAAAATTTGGACCTAATACCTCTATTGGGATGGAGGATGAAAGAAATCAAATCTTGTCATATAAAATTGTAGGCATTACATCAAATAATACATTAGGTAATGCTGCTTATCAAGACTTAGATTTTATAATAGATAATTTTGAAGAACTCTATGATATTAAAAAAGAAGAAATGTCTTTCTTTAAGTTATTTGTTTACTTAGATTATGATTTGAGTAGTGAAGAAATAAAAACTGTTATTTCTAAATTAAATGAGAAGCAAGATAAGTTTAATTTTGTTGGAGCTGCCGATAATATAATAGATAGCGCTCAAACTTTTATGGATGTAGTTAGAAATGTATTGATAGGCTTTTCTAGTATTTCAGTAGTAGTCGCAATTCTTATGATTGGTATTGTTATATTTATTTCTGTGATTGAAAGAATTGATGAAATAGGTATTCTAAGAGCTATAGGTGCAAGAAAGAAAGATGTTAGAAATCTTTTCTTGTTTGAATCAATGATTATTGGTTTGTTTGCAGGCGTTATTGGTATTTTAGTAAGCAAGGGAATATGTAACATAATAAATTCAGCAGTTTCTTCGTTGGTAAAAGGGTATGGATTACAAATTGGTAATATAACAGTAGCAATGTTAGACCCTAAAGTAGCGTTAGCACTTATTTTAACTTGCATGTTCTTAGCTTTGATTGCTGGTGTGATACCATCTCTTAAAGCAGCTAAAATGGATCCTATTGTTGCTCTTAGAAGAAAATAATCAAAAATATTTAAAAATATTTAAAAATATATTTAAATATGATATCATATATATTATAGAGGAGGAATAACAATGGAACCAGGTACAATAGTTTTAATTATTTTAGGAGTTGTCTTATTATTACTTATCTTCTTTGTAATACGCACATATAATTCATTAATACAACTTCGAAATAGAGTTAGTGATCAATGGGCTCAAATTGATGTTCAATTAAAAAGAAGATCTGATTTAATCCCAAATTTAGTGGAAACGGTAAAAGGATATGCTGGTCATGAGAAAGAAACGTTAAATGCTGTTATAGAAGCACGTAATAGTTTTAAGTCAGCAACAACGCCAGCTGAAGAAATGAAGGCGGCTGGTGAAATGACACAAGCGTTAGGTAGAATCTTTGCCTTAGCTGAATCTTATCCTGACTTAAAAGCTAATCAAAATTTCTTACAATTACAAGAAGAATTAGGTGGGACGGAAGAAAAAATTGCTTATGCAAGACAATTTTATAATGATAGCGTTTTAACTTATAAAAACAAAAGAGAGATGTTTCCAACTAATATTATAGCGGGAATGTTTAACTTTGAAGCTAAACCTTTCTTTGAAGTCGAAGAGACAGACAGAGAAGTACCAAAAGTATCATTTAAATAAACTTGACTTGTTCAAGTTTTTTTAAGAAAGAGGTTAGTCATGAAAAAACAGAGAATCATATTATTAATGTTTTTATTGTTCATATCTTTTAGTTTGAATGTTTCTGCAGTCGGAGATAGATCTTACTATTTTATTGACGCTAAAATTGAAGAAAATGGAGATATGTTAGTTAAAGAATTGGTTGTTTTAACCGGTCATTATAATGGGTTTGGTTTTCAAAAAAGATATAGAACAGATTCAATGATACCTTTTACTGGTCAAAAAAGTGACTTTGAGGGAAATGGTGATATATATAATGCAAAAGGAATAACTCTTTTAAAAATATATGATGTTACGCCAAGTGATTCGTGGTCTTTTGAAGATATAAATAGACTTGATACAAAATATAGAGAAGTGGCAAGAGGTTATGCAAGTGCTGGTGATTATAATGTATATGAAAAAGAAGTTGTTTCAAATGGTATAGATATTAAAATATTTAATCCAAGTACAAGAGGACAAAGAGGATTTTATATTGAGTATTTAATAAAAGATGCTGTAGTTCTTCATGAGGATGTTGCTGAGTTGTTTTGGCCATTTATTGATGCTGGCTTTAGCGAATCTATTGATTATGTTGAGATTAGAGTTAATTTACCTGGCGCTGCTACTGATTTAAGAGGATGGGCGCACGGAAATTATAATGGATTAATTACTATAGACGGAAATAACAAAGTGATTGCTAAAATCGAAAATTATCAAGCTTACACTTTAACTGATATAAGAATGACTTTTGATACAGACCTAGTACCTCATGCTACTAAATTATCGAAAGTTAATGCTTTTAACCATATCCTTGATATAGAACAAGAAAAAGCAGATGCTGCTAATAAAAAAAGAGAGATTGCAAGGACAATCTATTATGGAGTAACAGCAATTAACTTTATTTGGTGTATTGGTGCAATTGCATTAGTTATCTATACTTACAAAAAATATGACAAGGAGCATAAGTCTAGTTTTAACTTAGAATATCATCGTGAATTTCCAGCTTCTTATGGACCTGAAATTGTTGAATATTTAATGAAAAAGAATATTACGACCTCATCCCTATCGGCAATGATTTTAAACATTGTATCTAAAAAGGGTTTAAGTATAAGAGAAGAACAATTGTCAAAACGAAAGAAGGATTATGTTCTAGTTAAGAATGAAAAACCAAAAGAGGCATTAACGGAAGAAGAGAAGTTCGTTGTAGATTGGCTTATCGATGAAATAGGAAATGGTAGTGAAGTTTCTTTAGAAGAAATAAAGAAGATATCTAAAAGTCAAAAGTCAGCTAAAGACTTTGTTGATAAGTACTCAAAATGGAGTAACCTTGTTCAAATTAAGGCAAAAGCAGAAGAATTTTATGAGGATTTTTTAGGATATAAAATAAAGGGAAGTTTATATGCTCTTAGTGGCTTTCTATTATTCTTTTTAACTATCACTATGTCTGTTGATTCGCCAATTCTAATTTTTACATTACTTTTATCTATTATTCTATTTATATATATACTTGCTTTTACAAGAAGAACAATTAAAGGTAATGATCATTTTGTAAAATGGAAAGCATTTAAAAAGTTCTTGTTAGATTTTGGAAGATTTAAAGAAAAGGAATTGCCAGAAGTTGTATTATGGGAAAAATATTTAGTATATGCGACTGTTCTTGGGATAGCTGATAAAGTAAGTAAGGCAATGGAGATAAAAATTAAGGATATGGGTGCAAATACTGAAGTAATGACACCAATGTATTCCCATATATACTTTAACCATTATTTTACTAATAGCTTAGTTAGAACAATCAATTCTGCTAGAACAGAATCTATTTCTAGAATAGCTCAAAGTGTAGCTTCTTCAGGTTCTGGACATGGTGGTGGCTTCTCTGGTGGAAGTAGCTTTGGTGGAGGCGGAGGCTTCGGCGGAGGCGGAGGTCGTTTCTAAAAAGAATCATACTTTACGTATGATTTTTTTGTTACTAAAATAGGTGTTTTAAACCAAACATGATATAATAATATAGAGGAATAACTAAAGAAAAATGATATTATTTCTTATTGTAAATAGGAAGGTGAAGATAAGTGAAGAAAGTAATACTAATTGATGGGAATAATCTTTTATTTAGAAGT
>DUVE01000049.1 GCA_012841205.1 Mollicutes bacterium | reverse complement strand
TATCCTTATAACCCTTTATAGCTGTTACATCTAAAACCATTCTGTTATAAAAGAAATTAGCAAACATACTGATGAGTTCATCAACTTCAAACTCACCATTAACAGTTTTGATAACATCTATCTCTAAGGAACCTAAAAGTTCACGATAATTGTTTGACACAATAACATTCATATGTTCACCCTCATTCTATTTTTTACTTATTATGGACACATTGCATCATCGTTAGATATTCCATAAATAATTTTGGTTTCACCTTTTATTGGCACTGTTAAAAATTCACCTACAAAAGGAAAGTCGAAACTAATAAAAGTGGTAACTACATAATAATAACCTTGACGATTGTTGTTGGTAACGGGCATTGGTGTAATATCTATCTTGCTTTGATTTGTTAAATCAACTCTGTAGTAACCAACTGAATTAAGATAAGCTAATATTTTGTCGTTAGCTCCCTTACAGCCTTCATATTGTTCGAGTAGGTCTACCGCCTTGTTTTTAACCCTAAAAGCCATAGCATAATTAACAGCTATAGCTAAAACACTATTGTATATTACAATAAAAACAATCATTATTTTAATTAAAAACGTTCCGCCAATAGATTCTCTCATTAAGTCACCTTCTTATAAAGAAACACAAAATTAATATTTTTTACAAGTTCCATTAGATTGTTTAGTATAACCAGCAGGACAATTTTGACTTGCATCCCAATTACTTTTTATAGTGTCAATAATTTGTGGTAAGAAAAACATTAAAAATCCTCCGATTGCTGCTATAGCAATAACAGTTATAACTGTCATATTTAATTCACCTGTCGCTTCCTTCATTAAGTATTACCTCCCTTCACTATATAGTTTAATTATACATTAACAATTTTTGTTTTACAATATTAAAATCCCATCATTGACACTACTGATAGTAAAAGTAAGACCATTACTCCCCCACCAGTTACTCCAAGCATCAACATTGTTTTATTTTCCATCTTATTAAGTCTGTCTCTGTAACGTTGTTCACGCGCTTTGTTTTGAAGGGCAGAAACGTTTCTTGAAAACATTATCAACTGTTCATGTTTGTCCTCTTGTCCCCCTAAACCTAATCTGTAAAGTAATCGCATCATCCTAACAGAATCACTTACAGGATATTGACGCGCAAATTCCATATATGGATCAACAGAAGAGTCACCGGCATTGATTTTTTCGATCATTTCTCTTAATCCCGGCCTAAAAATCTCGGGTGCGGTATCTACTGTTCTAGATATTGCTACAGGTATTGTATAATGTTGTGCTAAAATCTCCATCATTTTAAGAAAAAAGGGAAGTTGGAGATTTATTTGATGTAAATGTTTTTTATAGTATGATTTTAGGCTGTTGTATTGTGATTTAAAAACAAAATATGCAACAACTACTATTAAAATTAAATTTATAAATGTTAAATTACCAAGAAGTAGTAGAAACATTACAACTAAAGTAATCAGTGATAACCTAACCCTAGATGAAAACAATATTTCTGGATCGGCTGTTTCACCATATCGAGCTTTTACATAAAAATCATAATCTTTTTCCTTCAATACTCTAAAATGTGTGAGATTGTCTTTTATAAAACGATTAGTACTAATTCGTTTGTTATATTCTAATACAAAAAGTGCTATAATCCCTATTATTACTATTTCCATTATTCGACACCCACATTCTCATTATAATATTTTTCCCCAGATAACAGAAAATAACTATTAAAGATTATTATAGTATGTAATATAAGCTTAACAAAAACCATTCTTTCCAACAGATTAATGTACGTATCTACACCTAGCATGTATTGAACTAACATCACAAGTAAATATAGTAAAATCCCATATTGACGGAAAGATTTGTGAAAAGTGTCACGATTCATTCGATCAATATAGACTCCCTCAACCAATGTATCAATATCAAGAAGCATATTATCTAATGATTCTTTAGCAGCGTTTTTCGAACCTTCTTTTGTAACTTGCAAGAACAATTGATGCATATTTCTTACTATATAGTAATCATATTTTTGATTCATATATTCTATTGACTCATCAATAGAACCATTTTGATATGCCAAATCAATCATGTGTTTAACATCGGTAGAAACAGGATCTTCGAGCACTCCAGAAGAATATACTCCCTCTAATGCTTTAACATAAGATTCTGTTACCGCAAACTCCATAATTGTATTAGTTGTGTATACTTGAACTTGTTCAAATATAAATTCACTATATATTTTTTTATATCTTAAATATGCAAGGTATGGAACGAAACCAACAGCGATCAAACAGTATATGATACTAATTATAATATTATAAAAGTAAAGCCATGATATAACGAAAGCTCCTCCCGCAAATATTACAGTTTGAATAGTATATTGTCTTACTGTGTATTCTTGCTTCAAATCTTTTGCTTTCTCTTTTACAGTTTTATAAGAATACGGTGCATATTTATCATATACTGATGTTGCTTGATTAATAATAAAACGATATACATTTTGTCCTTTGTTTTTGCGATATACAATCACATACAAGGCAATTAAGCAAAGGATTATAAACTCCATAATATCACCTTCCTTTTATAGCGTTTCTATTTCTTCTTGATTTTTAACAAATATATCTGGTGGAATAATTATCCCACTAGTAGACAGATATTCAATTAACTGTTTTGAAGGATTATCTCTTAGTATGTTTCCTTCAGCTGTCTTACGATAGATATGGTGATGTTGTGCTTCATTATTCTCATCAACGAAAAACTCACAAACTTCGACTATTTCTCTTCTAAATCTGCCTTCTTCTTTATCCATATAAGCTCTAACATGAACACCTAATTGGATATACCTATAAATAGTTTTTAAAAACTGATCAACATCTTGATTTGTTTCAAGCAAACTGTATAAACGATGAGGAATAGATTGAGCTTTTTCAGCATGAATAGTTGATAAGATTTTATGCCCTGAAGAAATAGAGTTTCTAACAGCAGTAACCGCTTCTGCTGAACGTACTTCTGATAGTAAAATCCATTTAGGGTTTTGTCTCATACAGGTTACAAGAACTTCAGAATAAGAAGCTATATTGTTGGTTTTCATAGCAACGATATCACGATGAGGATAAATTCTGTCAAGATGAAGTTCAAGAGTATCCTCGATAGTTATTATCTTTTCATTCTCTTTAGTATGTGAAGCTAGATATTTTACAAACTCTGTTTTACCAGAACCCGTTTCACCACTTACGATTATATTACAGTGACCTTCAACACATTTCACAAGAAAATCATTTATCTCTT
>DUVE01000048.1 GCA_012841205.1 Mollicutes bacterium | reverse complement strand
GCATCCCCCATAAACATAAATTTATATCCATTTAGTTCTGTATAAATTACATTTGAATTATCATTTTCATTATCATATTCCTTAGTTTGTAAAAAATATAATTTATTCTTATCTATATTTAATTCTTCAATACATGAATGATATTTTATATTCTTCTTTTCTAGAACTTTAATTAATTCTTGTTCTAAATCATTGTAAGGTCCACAATTAAATATTACATTATCTACTCTAAAATTATTAACAATGCTTATTGCTTCTCCTATATGATCGGCATCCCCATGAGTTATGATTAAATAATCTAGTTTTTTTATACCACTTGATTTCAAATATGGAATTATACTATCCATTCCCACTTTATAAGAATTGTTTTTTCTCTGCCAATCCATCTCATAAGATGATTTTCCCCCGGTATCGATTAATATATTTCCATTATTATTAGGAAGACACATTAATATAGAGTCCCCTTGACCAACATCTATAAAAACAAGATACGGATATTTATTAAAATAGTTTATATTGTTATGAACAAAAAGTAATACTAAACAAGGAATCAAGTAGTGAAATTTCTTCGTTGTCAATCCCTGTATTCCTAAATGAATAAAAATAAAATATATGATAATGATTATAATTGATGGTTTTGCAAGAATTATTTGGCCAATCTTTAAGTCATTTAAAAATAAAGATATTGCCTCAAGTATATTTATAAACCAAAAAAGAATACCATCCAAATACGGAATTATTAAGCATAAGAAAGCTAATGGAAATAATATGAAACTTACATACGGAACGAAGAAAACATTTATAAGTGGACTCAATAAATTAATTTGAAAAAAATTATTTATACAGATAGGAATACTTACTAAAAATGCTATCAAAGAGATAATTAATGTTTGTTTTAGGTAATTAGAAAACTTTGATATAAACACTTGATGCTTTATCAAATATAGACTTATTAGAAAAGAAAATTGAAAGCCAACATCGTAAAGAAGAGATGGGTTTAATATAAGTAAGACAAAAAGAGTTAACTGTAATATATTTATAGTCTTAATATTAAAATAATACATCTTGTTAAAAGATAGTAATATAAAAAATATAACAGATCTCATAACAGAACCAGCGTAGTTAGTTAAAAACATATAAAATAGTAAAAATAGTATAACTATATAATACCTTCTATTCTCTTCTACTTTAAGAGTCTTTAAAAACCATAATATAATAACAGACAAAAATGTTATATGCGAACCTGATATTGCAAATAAATGACTTACTCCATTAAATTGATAAGAATCTTTTACGTTTTCCGCAAATCCATCATCTTCCCCTATTACTAAAGCTTCAACATAAGGTGAAGATAATTTCATTTTATTTGTGCGATTAATAATTTTTTGTTTGATAAAATATCTTATACGGTTATTTTTACTTACCAATTCTATTTTGTCAGCAGAAAAAGTATAAAACATTCGATTACGATATAAGTATTTTTTATAATCAAATAGATTAAAAATAGTTGCTCCTTTTGGTTCTTTCATAGTTCCATATATTCTTACATTATCACCAAGTTCAAATGAAAAACTATTTTTTAAATCCTCGTCCTTAAAATAATAACTTACATTTATACTTTCTTTGCCTTTTAACATAATATTTAATTTATTACCATCTATTTTATAATCATGGATATAACCTTCAATAACATTTTCTTTTATCTCATATTTACTTTTATAAGGAAAATAATTAACCATAAAAAAGCTATACAACACTGATATTAAAGAGAGGATTAAATATAATTTGTCATATAGTAAGATAGTCCTTAATTTTATCAAAGACACTATCTCCTATACCAGTTACACTTTTAATATCTTCTATATTTGTAAAAACACCATTTTCTAAACGATAATCAATAATACTTTTAGCTTTTGACTCACCTATTCCAGGTAATCTCATTAAATCTTCTACAGAAGCATTGTTTATATTTACCATTGTAGTTTCATTATTGGCCTTTTCATTCACATCACAAGCATCGTTTATTTGTGGATCTGGACAGATACATTCCTTTTCTACAATTTTTATTACTTCAGTAATAGTTTTGTTTCCTTCTTTTATTTTATTTATTTCATCATTGCTATAAATTATAATTAGCATTTCATCAACTATTTTTTTACTTAGATTTAAAACACTTGTGTCAGCACCTTCCTTAAGGCCCCCAGCCAAATTAATAACATCAATAATTCTTGAATTTTCTTCTAATTTATATACATTTGGATTTACAACCTCACCTTTAATATCGACAAAGAAATATTTAACCTCTTCTTCTTCATTAGATGTGATTTCATCTTTACTTATTATATTAGCTGTAAAACGTTTTTCATCGTTGTTAATTTTTTTACTGTTATGACTTAAATAAAACACTCCTAATATTAAACATAAAACAACAACACCTGTTGCAACAATATACTTATAATATTTATAAATATAGTTATCAAAAAATTCTTTAAACATAAAAAAATAACCTCCTTCATAGAGATTATTTTAGACTAATATGCCCTTTTCCCTTCTTTTAATAACCTTTCTTGTTTTTTCTTTTTATTTTCTATTTCAACCCTTTGTACTAAAGCTAAAAGAATCGATAAATTAAGAGCATAAGAACCACCATAACTTAAGAACGGAAGTGGCACCCCTGTTAAAGGAAGTAATCCTAGCAATCCTGTTAAATTGATAACTATATGAAGAAAGATATAGATGGCTGTTCCATAAGCAATAACTGACCCCATCAAATTGTAAGAATGATGTGCAATTCTAATAATTGACATAAGAATAACAGCATAAATGATTATTATGAAAACACCAATAATCAAACCCAATTCCTCTAAAATAATAGCCATAATAAAATCTGTATGGGCTTCTGGCAAATACAAGTACTTTTGGGTACTATTCCCTAATCCTACTCCCCATAAACCACCGTTGTTTATTGCTATAAAGCCATTGCATACTTGATAACCTGAACCACCACTTAAATATTTAGCACAAGGGCGTCTATAATCAAGTCTATCAAGCTGCCCCTTGCTTAACAATGATTTTCCTGTTGCTAGCAAAAACATTAGTACAATCACACCAATCAAAGCGCCAAGCTTGATAATGGATTGTTTGCTTTGTTTAGATATAGGAATACTCAAAAACAAGATACCTGTAATTCCAGCAATAATAAATGCTGTACCAAAGTCTGGTTGAATAAAAGTAAGAGCTACCATTATAGCTGCTATAATAACGGGAAAAAATACAACAATTGGTTTATCACTATCTTTATTTTTATTATAATAAACAGCCATATAAAGTATTATAACTGTTTTAGCAAATTCACTAGGTTGATAATTAAAAAAGCCTAACGGTATCCAGCTTTTAGCCCTATTTATAATAGCTCCATATAAATATACAATTACAAGGGATGCTATTATAATCAAAGTAAAAATGAATGCAAATCTTTTATATATCTTTAAAGGTATATTTGTAACAACTATTGAAATTACAGCACAGATAATTAGAATAACTGATTGTCTAATGAAATAATAATATGGCACCCCTGTTAAGGAAGCCTCTACACTAGAAGCACTAAATATCATAAAAAGACCAAAGATGAACATAAGCGTTGTCCAAAAAAGTAAGTTTTTATCCATTTTTTGAAAATTACTTCTCATCTAGTATCACCATAAATATCATACCATAAACAAACAATCATGACTACAAAATAATATTAGGTATTTTCTATAACCAATTTTAGATAGTTGTAATAGATTATAGTAGAACAAATAAAAAGGGGGTAATAGTATGTATTATTACGGATATAATAGCGGCTACGGATATGGTTCCCAAGGATGCTATACTGGTTGTGGTTTTCCATCTTATGGTTGTTGTGGAGGCGGGTATGGCTCATCTTGGGCTGCTATAATACTAGTTTTATTTATTCTTTTAGTTATAATTATTGGTTCTAGATATGTTGGTCCTGGAGCTGCTTAACATTCATTTGTTCATCGCCCATTATTTGGGCGATTTTTTTATAAAAGAACCTCATTATTTAATATGAGGTTCTTGCATAATTAAACTAGGATCAATACGTTTTGATATATAAGGAGATACCAAACTGTTGAACTCTTCTAAAGTAAGATCTTTACCTGCTATATTAGATACTACATTAGCATATGATTCTTTTTGTAATGGTATTTGATATAATGTTATATTTTTTTCATTATTTTTAACATTAATACAAGTGACATAATTGTCATTGGTAATCTTAGAGGGAACACTAGCATATATTACTTGCTGATAAGGTGAAAAATGAGTCTCTGGTTTGCTTGCAAACATTTCGAATTTTTCGACTCTTTTATCTACTTCGTATTCTTTTTGAGTTCCATAATTAATAGTTTCATTTTTTATATTCCAGTTGTCATCAAATATATACTTATGAGATACCATTAATTCTCTTACAACACATCTATCCATTACATTTCTTGTATTCGGAAATGAATTACTTCTACTTGATGTAAACACTTCGCGAACAACACCTTGATTTGAATTACTGTATACTTCACTAGTGTAATTTGAGGCATTTGATAAATAATTTTCATTTGTAGTAATTGAATTTTCTTTTCTATCAATAAAAACTTTATCCTCAAATATTTTAATTTTATACTCTTTTATTTTTTTTGTTAAAACCCCTATCCCCATAACTTTTAATGATTTGTCATCTAGACTAAGTGATATAGTTATAGTTTGATCCTCATCAATAGTATAAGTTGCACCTTGGTCAACTAAAGCAAGGACCTCCCTTATATGTGAAAGAAGACTAATGTTGTTTTTACTATCTAGATAATTAGGTACATTAGCAACAAAGCGTTTTAAGAAATCATCTCTCTTTTGTTTTACATTTTCCTTTTCTACTTGTTTCATATTTCCCATAAATACCTCCGTATTAACTCTATACTATAATTTTATCATAAATTTAAGTTAAATGGTAGTTTGTATATATAATACATATAAAAAAGAGAACATAAATAGTTCTCATTAATTAACGATATTAAATTATTAATTTATAAAATTTTCATCAATTGCTTCTTCTATCTCTTTATCAACCTCTTCAGTTACTTCATCTTCTATAATATCCCAAGGTTCCTCATCTTCTTCGATTGAAATTTTTACTTTAGTATCCCCTACTAATTCAATACCTAATTCCTTTTCTATCTCATATTCTACTATTCCATCCTTAATTTCAACATTAGTGCAGTTTGGTTGCTTTAAAGCCCTAACAATTATTTCTGTATCACCACTAAGCTCAGCTTCTTCTTTAGCTTTAATATTTACTACTTCACTATAATCAATTGTTTTACTAACTACACCTGTTTTACTATCATCATCATACGAATACCATATGTTAACATCAAATGAACCATCCACCATAATGCGATCCCCTGTTTTATATCCTCTGAATTTATGGTTAATAACCCAACACCCTAATACCGTTGAAGGTAAAGCTTCCGTTTTTAAAGAGTATTTATTTTTGAAATATTTTTTGCCCTTACCAACAACAGCTTTTGTGACAATTTCTCTATATTTTCCCACTTATATCCCTCCTCATTTTAATCTATGCTTTATAAATAAAAAAAGTGCTAAAATCACACTTTCATTCTAACTAAAATAACATCTTCACCAATTTTTTCTATTTCAGACCAGTATATCTCAAATTCTTGACGAGATGTAAAAACATTTAGAAAAAAACGATTCGGTTCCACCACCAAAGCTGCTATTTGCCCAGAGGCTTCTTCTATCTTAACATCAATTATATTTCCTATTTTTTTACCCTCTACGATACTTATCACATCTTTACTTTGTAAATCAGATAATCGCATATTACCACCTACTTAATTATATTCATAGGTGCTTTTATAATTCAAAAGATATTTTTTTACCCTCTAGCAAGCAAGTGTAAATTTTCGTTCACTTTACCATTTTCTTTACATGGTCGACAGCGTTTTTTTCAAGTCTTGACACTTGAGCCTGTGATATACCTATTTCATCAGCGATCTCCATTTGTGTCTTCCCAACCATAAAACGATTTATTAAAATCTGTCTTTCCTTCTCTCGCAGTTTAGATAATGCATCGCGCAAAGATATCGTAATATCCCAATTCTTAGAATTTTCTTCTTTACTTTCTAGTTGGTCAGCCAAGTAGATAGTATCCCCTCCATCATTGTAGATTGGTTCAAACATACTAACAGGATCTCTTAGTGCATCTATTGCTATTAAAATATCAAGCTCATCTATCCCTAAATGCTCACTTATTTTTTCTAAGGTAGGTTCTCTTCCATCTTGATTTGTTAATTCTTCCTTAGCTTTTAAAGCTTTAAAAGCTAGATCCTTTAGACTTCTTGATATTCTAATACTATTATTATCTCTTAAGTATCGTTTTACTTCTCCTACTATCATAGGTACAGCATAAGTAGAAAATTTTACATTGTGTGATAAATCGAAATTGTCAATTGCCTTGATTAAACCAATACAACCTATTTGAAAAAGATCATCCATGTTATCAGTTCTATGATTGAATTTCTTAAGTATACTTAAAACTAATTTTAAATTGCCATTTACCAAGTCCTCACGAGCCTTAATATCTCCATTTTTATATCTAATGAAAAGATCTGTCATCTCTTCACTTTTTAACACTTTTATCATCGATGTGTTTACACCTGTAATTTCAACTTTATGTTTTGCCAAAATAAAAACCCCTTTCAGCTCTATATTGATACCAAAAGGAGTTTTTTATACAAAATATTTTTTTTAATTAAAAATTATTTCTTTTTAGATGTTATAACAGTGTTAATGCATGCAATTGATAAAGCAATAATCGTTATAACCATTACACCGATAATACCTAAAATTATATAATTATAATCAGCAGTACCTGCAGTATCGGCAGAATCATTTGGGACTACTGAAGTACTTGATTCAGTTTCATACTCAAAATTAATACCATCTTTAAGTAACGTAGCGTAATTCCAAGTATATGTGTTGTCTTCTACTGTTGTAGCATTGTTAGTTAAAACTGTTCCTTCAACTTTCAAATTAAATTTTAAATCAATTAATTCAAGAAACATTTTGGATTGTTCATATGTTTCTGGATCTGCTTCTAAAGATATAAAAACCTTGTTTCCATCTCTTCTAGCTTCAACTTTCATTGAATTATCAGACTCAATTTGATCATCTGAATCATCCGTTTCAGTTGAGAGGGCTGCAAATATCTCATTTAATTCATCAATTGAAGAAAATGGTACGAAAACTTTCTTTCCTACATACGTTTGACCGTTTTTTTCAAAAGTAATGTCCTCAATTGTAGCATTAGGAATTTCTTCTATCGTACTTCCAAAATTTGTATCATCCTCCGAATTTACTTGAGCAATTGTCATCATAATTTCTCCAGTATCATTCTTGTTAATAGTAATATCGTATGTTGCAACCACGCAACCACTTAACATAAATATTGCGCATGATAATAATAATAATTTGATTTTTTTCATCTTTTCCTCCTATTATTTTTACAAGGCAATTGTACCACAGATAATCTGATAAAACTTGTTTTTTTTAAAAACAATAGAAGGTTGTCGTTTTTAGACAAAAAAATCTTCCTAGATTAAAGGAAGACTTTTACTAAACTATAGCAATTTATCTTAATGTTTTTTGTGGAGCTGCCGTAAGTTCATTGTTAACTTTTTTAACACCTAATATTTTTACGACTTCAATACCGTTTGCCGCTTGGTAAGATACTTCTTCTCCTACTCTACGTTTATGTATTGCACCTCCAAGTGGAGATAGAACAGAAACTGTTCCTTTATGTGGGTTACCATCAACAGTTACTAACTTACTTGTCATGGCTTCTGTTTCACCATCGTAAATATAGGTCACATGATCTCCAATTTCTACAAAACATGAAGTTTTGTCGGTACATTCAACTATCTGAACATTATCTCTTACGTGAATTAGATCGTGTATTACCTTGATTAATGATTCGTTACTTTTAATTGCTCTACGGCTCATTGCATCCAATTCATCTAACTTCTTTACTACCTCATTGTATTGTTCTTTCGTCATTTGATATTTCTTTTGTTTTTCCATTTTTATTCTCCTTCACTCATAAATTGGTTTCTAGAATACCAGTGCTTTTACTTTTTGTCAAGTTTTATATTTTAACAATCGTCTTTAATCTTCTGATAACCTTCTTTTCGATTCTAGAAATATATGATTGTGATATACCTAAAAGTTCTGCTACATCCTTTTGAGTCATCTCTTCACACCCCTCTAATCCATATCTTAACACCATAATTCTTTTGTCTCTTTCGTCTAATTTTTCTATTTCCTTTAAAAGCATTTCCCGTTCAGCCTCAGATTCTAAATCCCTTGTTACAATGTCGGGCTCTGTACCAAGAACATCTTCTAAATGTAGTTCATTACCATCTACATCAAAACTAAGAGACTCTTCAAAACTAACCTCACCTCTCTTACGTTTGTTTTTTCTAAGACACATCAATATTTCATTATCTATACACCTTGATGCATAAGTAGCTAGTTTTATATTTTTATCCATTTTATATGTGTTTATAGCCTTTATTAAGCCAATTGTGCCAATGCTTACTAGATCTTCTAAATCTATATTGGTATTCTCATATTTCTTAGCTAAAAAGACAACCAATCTTAAGTTATGCTCGATCAATTTATTCTTAGCATCTATATCGCCTTGATCTTTTAAAATCAAATAATGTTGTTCCATATCCTTGGTAAGTGGCTCAGGCAATATATCAGTACTACCTACAAAAAAAACAGGTGTTCTCTTACCAAAAAGTTTAGCTAACCAACTTTTAATTATATTTATCATATTATCCCTCCAATAATTTTGTATTTAATATACAATCAATCCCATCAATATTTATTTTATCTTCAGCTATTCCAATTAACAAATTAGTTCTAATACCAATTCCTGATATAACTATCTTATCTGGTTTAAAGCATTTTAAAATACCTTTATGATTAAGTGATTCATATGGTACTAAAACAATATCACTTTCTCTATATGCATTTTCTAATTCGTTTTTTGTAACTAAAATAATTGGTCTTTTTAAATATGGATCAACAAGATGATTTCCAGTATCTAAAAAAGAACTTACAGTTATTTTTTTATCTTTTAAATATATGTCTACCAGATAATAATTAGAATAATTATTTTTAAGATATAAACCTTGTTTTAAATATAAATATAAAATAATAGGTGATGTGGCAAGAAGAACAATCCAGTTAATACTAAGACCATTATGATAAAATACTAATCCTTCTTGTTTATATGAAAATTCAACATTAAGTAAATACAAAAAACCTCCTAAAATAATACTTGTCGTGTATAAATATAAGAGATTTCGAAAAGTATACTTTAAATCCCTATATTTAAAACTTATCACAACCATAATTATGCTAGTTAACACCTTTAACAAAAAAAGTTCAAAAGATGTCAAATCAAGAAATAAGAATAAAATTGAAAGAGATCCTATAAAAGAACCTGCTAACAATCTTTTTAAAGAAGCATGCCTTCTAAGTAAAAGACCGACTACTATTAAAAGAAGAAAATCAAATAAGAAGTTTAATATTAAGATGAGATCCAAATATACTTTCATATAATCACCTAATGATAGTATAAAAAAAAGACACATCATAAAGTGTCTTTTTTTGGTTTATTCAATGTTTTTCTTTCTTCTTAAGAAAGGAGGAATATCTAACTCTGATTCTAGTTCTTCAACTATTCTCTCTGGTGTTTGGACTACTTCTTCTCTTGTAACTGGTTCTGTTGTCTCTTCAAATCCTGTAGCTATAATAGTAACAACTACCTCTTCATTGAGCGCTTCATTAATAACAGCACCAAAGATTACGTTGATATCAGTATTTGCAGCTGATCTGACAACCTCAGCAGCATCTTCTACCTCAAATAAGGTTAATCCAGAACCTCCTGTTACGTTTATTATAGCGTTTGTTGCTCCAACAATACTTGATTCAAGAAGCGGAGATGAAACGGCTTGTTTTGCTGCTTCAATAGCTCTGTTTTCGCCTGATCCAATACCAATTCCAATAAGAGCATTACCGCTATTTTCCATTACCGATTTAACATCCGCAAAGTCAAGGTTGATAAGTCCTGTTACTGCAATAAGATCTGATATCGATTGAACACCACGTCTTAATACATTATCTACTTCCCTAAATGAATCAACAAGTGATGTTGATTTATCAATTATTTCCCTTAGTCTATCGTTAGGAATAATAATTAAAGTATCTACATGTTTCTTTAATTCATCTAATCCTTGTAAAGCATGAGACATACGTTTTTTACCTTCAAAACTAAATGGTTTGGTAACAATACCTACAGTTAGGGCACCTAGTTCTTTAGCTATTTCAGCAACAACAGGCGCTGCCCCTGTTCCAGTTCCGCCCCCCATACCACAAGTTACAAAAACCATATTAGCATCTTTTAGAGCTTCTTTTATTTCCTCTTTCGATTCTAAAGCCGCTTCTTTACCAGTCGACGGATTAGCTCCCGCACCCAAACCATGAGTAATTTTTTGACCGATTTGTAATTTCGTTTCAGCCTTCGAACTATTTAAAACTTGTAGATCGGTATTAACAACGATAAATTCAACACCTTTAACACCTGACTCAATCATACGATTAACAGCGTTATTACCAGCACCGCCAATTCCAACTACTTTAATTTTTGCTATTTGATCCATTTCTAATCCTAACATACATCATTTCCTCCTATTTATCAAAAAAGTAACCAAAGACCTTTCCAAGAATCGAATCTTCAGTAATATTTAATACCCCTTTACGTGATGAAACCAAATCTTCTTCATCATCTTCATCAAACATTGTATATTCTTTCCCTCTCAAATTAAGTTTTTCGTGGAAAAATTTTATCATTCCAGATAAAGAAGCATAACTATTGTCCCTAATTCCCATTGTTTCAATATTGCCAACTCTAGCCTCTTTCCCAAAGACATCACCTATTACAGATGTCATTCCTGGCATTTCACTCATACCACCTGTAATTATTATATAACTATTTTCCTTATTTGTTAAGAGCGAAGCTTGTTTTTTTGCAATTTTCAATATTTCTACTATTCTAGACATTACAATTTCTGATATTTCTAATTGATTTAGCTTGATTTCTTTTTTATAATTATCAAATACCTCTACTGTTTCACTCCCATGAGCATAATGTCTATCTGCTATTGCGAAAGATTCTTTTAATTTTAAGGCATCTTCTTTACTTATTTTTTTTATATATGATATATCTTTATCGATATTGCTACCACCTAGTGGAATGGACTCGGCAGACTTTATTACACCTTTATCAAATGTTGCAACATTAGTAAGATCAGAACCTATACTTATTATAGCACCTGATGACTTGTCCATTTCTTTATTTTTATATTCAAAGTATTCACCCACTACACCAATATTAGTATCTACAACTTGTAATCCTAAACTTTCTAATATACTAATTATTGCATATAAATTCTTTTTAGAGGTTGTAATATTTATAGCTCTAACTCCAAGTTTCTTACCAACCATACCTTTTGGATCTTTTATACCAGATTTATTATCTAAAACAAACTCCATCGGTACAATAGTAACAATCTCCTCACCCTCGCTTACCTTGTTATATACACAAGCTTGTAGAGCTCTTGTTATATCATTTCCTGTTACTTTATTATCCTCATTATCAATAGTAGCATAACCATCAGTTTCAATATATTTCATATTATATAATGGTACACTTGCGATTACTTTTCTTATTTTAACACCTAATTTGCCTTCAACTATATCAATAGCTTCTTTGATACTAGACATAACTTCATTAGCATCGATAATTAAACCTTTTTTCACACCTTTGGTTCTCACATATGAAGTTGCCAAAACAATTAATCGATTTTTAATCATTTCACCGACTAATACTTTGATACTACTTGATCCTATATCAATACTAGTGTATATCCTTCTCACATATATCACCCTTATACTACCTAATTATACTATAAAAAAAGTAAAAAGACCAATAATTAATCAATTAATTCAAAATAGTTTCCGGCATCTAAATTTAGAATGCCTTTTTTACCTTCAAACGTTGATACTATCTTATTGTATTTATTTATTTTATCAAATGTATAAAGAGTTAGAAAAATATAATTGCCATCATTCATAGTAAGTAAAAAGCGTTCCTTATCTACCTCGTTTGGCCTATATTCTATTTCTGAAATTTTTATTAAAACACTATTATCAACAATAGACATTTTTTCTGTTAACTTTATATATATATCATCAGGAACGTAGTTAATTAAGTGAGGGAGTACAAAGTCATTATTTAAAACTTCAATATTTCCCTCAAGTATAGCTTTTCCTAATGATCGATTATAAAATAAAACTTTATTCTCTTCGATATATATATATACTTTACTAAACCATTTCTTTTCTATTTTAACATTTTTTATAAATGGATTTTTAGTTAGATTTTCTTTAATTGATGAAGAAGTAGTAAAAAGAAAACTAGGATAATCATCTAATTTAGCCATTTCTAAAATATCTTGATCCTGCAAATATGTTGTATTTAAGATTCTTATATGTCTAATAGGCATTGTGATAATTTTATATATACCAAAACCTATAATATATAAGACAATAATGAATATCAAAAATTTTACAACATTAAATTTTTTCTTCTGTTTTCTCTTCTCCATATCTTACTCCCAATTAACAAATTCCTGTTCAACAAGTAAATCAACATTATATTTATCTTTAACAGTTGTCTTAACATCAGTTATTAAGTCTTTTATATCTTGAGCTGTTGCATTGTTATAATTAACTATAAAATTAGCATGTTTAGGACTAACTATTGCCCCACCTATCATTTTACCCTTTAACCCCGCTTCTTCGATAAGACGTCCAGCAAAGTCGTCAGATGGGTTTCTAAAAACACTACCTGCGCTTGGATATTCCAATGGTTGTGACATTAATCTTTTTTGCTTGCGATCTTCAATTAAAGTTAAAATATCTTGTACTATGGCGCGTTTAAGTACAAGAGTTGCCTCAATACAAATTAAGTTTGGATTACGTTGTAATAATGAAGAGCGATAATGAAAGTCCAAATCCCTATTATAAATTTCTTTTACTTCTAAGTCCTCGGTTAAAACCTTAATACTACTAGTAATATAACCCATATCCGATTTGTAAGCACCAGCATTCATATATATAGCACCACCAATAGAACCTGGTATGCCTGCTGCAAATTCAAGCCCCGAAAGACCCATCTTAGACATTTTATATGCTAGTTTCATCAGATTATAACCTGCACCTACTGTTATAACAGTATTATCTATCTTTAAATCATCAAAGGAATCCAATTTAATTATTACACCATCATACGGTTTGTCACTAAAAATAACATTAGAACCATTACCTAACACTTTATATTCTAACTTGTTTTCTCTTAAAACTTTAATCAAAGTAATGAGTTTATCTACACTATTAGGATATACGATAAGGGATGCAATCCCACCAACTTTATATGTAGTATATTTCGATAACGGGACTTCTTCAATATAATCCCCTATTTTATGTTTTCTAATCTCGCTTATTATGTTCTTCATCTTTGCCTCTCCCGTTTACTAACTTGTATGCTATGTTATATATTTTGCTTGCACTATCTTTAATAACTAGCCTTCCTAAATTTTTCTTGATTTTACTATATTTTGAAGTGTCATTTAGTAGTTCATCAACTTTCCTTATCAAAATGTCACCATTTAAGTCTTTTTCCTCTATTACAATAGCGGCTTCTTTATCTTGTAAATCTATCGCATTTTTATATTGATGATTATTAGTTACATATGGACTAGGTATTAAAATTGAAGGTACTGTAAGAGCTATAATTTCGCTCATTGTAGTAGCTCCTGCTCTTGATACCACTAGATCTGTATCTTTCATAAGTCTAGACATATCATCTACAAAAGGAACAACTTTAATATTAGAAGATAATTTTAACTTCTTAAACTCATCATAATAATTCTTTCCAGTAACAAAAAGCACTTCATACTCCTTGTTATTAAATAATTGCAACATCTTTTTCATCTTATCATTGATAACAGTTGAGCCAAGGGAGCCCATAACTATCAATACTAATTTTTTATCTTTTGCAAAACCCAATTCTGTTTTACTCATTTTAGATTTTTTTATAGCTTCCTCACTACAAGGATTACCTGTAAATACTACCTTTTTCTTATCATTAATATAGTTTATAGTACTTTCAAAAGAGATTGCAATAACGTCTGTGTATTTTAAAAGAAAACGATTAGTAAGACCTAAAATACTATTTTGTTCATGAATAATCGTTTTGTAACCTAATTTTTTAGCAGCATATATAACAGGTGCTGTTACATAACCACCTACACCAATAACAACATCAGGTTTAAATTCTTTTATCATTTTTTTTGCATCTTTAATAGCTTTAAAAAAATATTTAAGTGTTTTAAAGTTTCTAAATATGTTTTTCCTATCAACACCAATTATAGTAAGAGGCTTGTACTTAATGCCACGCTTTGGAACAATATCCTTCTCCATACGATTATGAGTTCCAATATATAAAAATTCACTACCTGGTTCTTTTTCCTTAATTTTATTTATGATAGCTAAAGCTGGATAAATGTGTCCCCCTGTGCCTCCAGCACTTACAATAACTCTCATTTCATCACTCCTATTATAATTATATCACGCAGGATTGTAGACATGAAGGGTTTCTAACAAGAAAGTTAAAAATCATGTCTTTTGTATGGTGGAAATTAAAAATCTTATTATGCGAATTTTTAGTTAATAATATAAAAAAGGGCCCCCTTTTTTATAACTAGCACAATTATTTGAAAATAGAACAAACATTACTACTAGCTTATTATTTTAATAATCCCTTTACTCTTTGATAGCCACTTGTTTTATCTACATCGACTACTACCCCCTTGTTGTTATT
>DUVE01000047.1 GCA_012841205.1 Mollicutes bacterium | reverse complement strand
GATAACAGCTAATAACTCGACTAATGTAAAGCCTTTTTCTGATTTTTAATTGATTTTCATTTTGTTGCCACATCCTCACTTTACAAATAAAGTATAACATTTACTGACACCATTGTAAATACGAATCAAAAACGCATTAACAAAAAATACCCACAGTTAAATGTAGCATTACTTATTCAAAACTATTCTAAAATTTTATCTATTAGGCCATATTCAAGCGCTTCATCTGGCATCATATAATAATCACGTTCGACATCCATATCGATCTGTTCTATCTTCTTACCTGTATTTTTTGATAATATAGCATTAAGTCTTGAACGCATTTTTATGATATGTTCAGCAGCTATTTTCATATCGGTAGCTTGCCCTTGTGTTCCACCCGATGGTTGATGAATTAGAATATCTGAATTTGGTAGGGAAAACCTTTTTCCTTTTGAGCCGCTTGATAAAAGAAATGCTCCCATTGATGCTGCAAGGCCAATGCAGATTGTAGAAACATCACTTTTAATGTAATTCATTGTGTCATAAATTGCAAAACCTGCTGTTACAGAGCCACCTGGAGAATTAATATATAGACTAATGTCATCATTGCTTAAACTATCTAAATATAATAATTGAGCTACTACTATATTTGCTACTTTATCATCAATTTCACCACATAGCAAAATAATACGATCTTCCAATAACCTTGAATATAAATCATACGCTTTTTCACCACTGCTGGTTTTTTCAATAACTGTTGGAATTAAATACAAAAAATCACCACCCCTTATATATTTAGTCTTATAAATAAATTTTATACTTTAAAATAAGTGACAAAAAATCACTTATTATTTTTACTATACGAAAGTCTTATTAAATTATATAAATTTTCATGTTTATCTGACCAATTATCATTTAAAAATTCCTTAAGCTTCTTGTATGTAATATCTATTTCTTCTTCCATTTGATTAAAACATTCATAATATAAGTATTTTAGTTTATTAATCTTTTTGTACGCATACAAACTATCTATTTCTTTATTCAAGAAAAACATTTTATATGATTCACTACGAGTAAGAAAATTATTCCCCTTAGACGCTTCGTTTTGAACCTTTATCTCGAGTTTTATATCATCATTCATTTCGACTATATCAAGAACCTCTTCTTCCTCATCAATTAATAATTTACTTAACATCAAAATTTGTCCTTGCTTATTTAAAAGCACTCCTTTAGCTTCATAACCATTGGTAAAAATACAAACATATTCAACTTGTCTAATCATTTTTTGATCATATACTTCCGAGTTACAATGCATTTTGTCTAAAATTGCATCACTTGCAATTATATTACCAACCAATATTTTTCTATATGTTTCATTATTTATTTTGAATACAGGAACTTTTTTAAAATATTCAACATCATCTTTTTCGCCCCATTCATAAAAATCATATATTCTTCCATCGTTAAAATTAAGTAATACATCATAAATAAAATTCATTTTTAAGCCCCCCTTTAATAAAAATACACATATTAATTATAATAAAACCAACTATAACGTATATAAATTCGCTACTTCTAATAATAAAATTAACATATTCTTTAAAAGTATACCCAACTGTCATGAAGTTCATATAAATTATGATGTTTACAAAGCCAATTACTAAAAGGCCAAAACCGATGAGAAAAAAGAAAATTCGCATAAGCATATTATCACCTATTAAATTGTATTTCTTTATTTCTGTTTTATGTTTTGAACAAAAAAAGACTTGATAATAAGTCTTTATGTTTTATTGATCAAATAGTAATGTTTTATATGATGTAGACTTTTTAATGTATCCTCCACTATCTTCATCGTATCCTTTTGTTCCTCTTTTTAAATTAACAATTTTTTCATATTGATAAAACAAATTATTCTGTTCTTCAATCATACTGTTTTCTATTTTTATAACGTCTATAAGTTGATTTTTGATATTTGCAAATAATCTTGGATCTAACGAATTAAATTTTTCTACAAATTTATTTAAATCAAACTTTATTATCAATTCCTCTTTTTCATCAGATATAAAAATTTCTTTTTGTTGTTTTAATGACATGAAATAATTACTAGCAAAATAACTAATTAACATATCAAATTCAAATTGTAATTGCTTTAATTGATTAATTATTTTCGTTTCTGACTTTTTAATTTCCTCATATGCTAGTTGCATATCTACATTTGTCACGTTGTCATTGCCTATGCACGAATCCATTATTGGTGTAATATACTCTAAAAATCTAGGTATGTCTTTCAACTTATTATATCTACTAATAATAACATTAATTGCCACCTTAATTTGATCCCCAGTTTCCAAATTATCAAATTCAATTTTTTCCATTTTTATGACCTCACTTAATAAATTCTATACATCTTCTTCTTGAAACTCTTGATTATCTTTTGTTTCAAGAATTTTATCAACATCCACTTTGTTGATCGCAGCAAAACGTTTTGAAATTTTTTCTGTAGTAATATGAACATTTTTAACATCATTACTCACTGTTTCAATACTTCTAGATAACTTGTCCCACCTGTTGCGATAATGATTAAATTCAACACTAAGTCTATCTAATTCTTGTTGAATTATAGATGCATACTTATCTCTTTCCATGTTTTTGAGAACAACTTGAATTACTGTAAGAGTACTCATGAGTGTTGTAGGAGATGTAATCCATACTCTTTTTTTATTAGCATAATCGATAACATCTTGATGATAAGCTGTAATCTCTGCAAAAATAGCTTCAGCTGGCAAAAACATTATAGCTTGATCTGATGTAACAGATGGAATAATATATTTTGATGCTATAGCATCTATATGCCTTTTTACGTCATTTTTAAATTCTTTTTCATGTTTTTCTCTCTCACTTATAGGAAGCGATTTGTCCACCATAAGTTGATAATGCTCAAGTGGAAACTTTGAATCTATTGCAATAGTACCAAGTGGAGCTGGTGCAAATAATACTGAATCAGCTATTGTATTATTTTCAAAAGTGTATTGCATTCTATAGATAGAATCATTCTTTTCTCCAAAGACACTACTTAATATATGCTTTAAATTAACCTCTCCAAATATACCTCTGCTCTTTTTATCCGTCAAAACATTTTGCAGTGACACTATGTCGCCAGATAAAGATTCAATCTTCTTTTGAGCTTCATCTATCTTTGATAGACGTTCTAAAATCGAAGTAAAAGTTTTATTGGTCTTCTCAAAATTTTCATCAATTCTCATATTTACTTTCTCATTTATAGTATTAAGTTTTAATTCAATCTTTTCGTTTAAGCGAGTAAAATCCTCGGTTAATGTACGAGTAAAATCGACTTTAAATTCACCTATCTCCTTAGTCATTGTATTTTCTAATTTTCCAAGTCTTTCCGTAATATTACTTTCATTAATATTTTTTGATATTGAAATTATACTTAAAATCAAAATTATTACTAATAAAATTATACTGATATACTCCATTATTTTACTCCTTTCATTTCTAAATATTTTTGTATAAAAAGCGATAACGAATAAGCTATGCCTACCATTATTGCTATTCTAATTAATATTATAGGGTTTTTTACACTTTCAATCAAACTTGTTCCAATATAACCCCAAAAATAAACAATTGATATCTTTCCTATTAAAATACTTATAAAATACTTTTTAAATGATATTTTAGATAGACCCGCAGCAATATTTACAGCAAAAGCAGGTGTAAAGGGAATTGCGATTAGCAAAGTTAATCTAGATGCGGGTACCTTTGTTATATATTTCATAAATTTCTGTGTTTTTCCGTCTGTTTTAGTGCGTCTATATAATTTGTTGCTAAAACCTAGCCTAAAAGCAAAAAATGATAAAAGGCATCCTATAATGGTTCCAACCCATGATATTAAAAACCCAAAAAAGGGTCCGAAAACAATATTATTTAAGGCAATAATGGCTGCCAATGGTAATATTGGAATGATAGATTCAAGTACAATTACAAAAAGACCTGCTAAAGGACCTAGGCTTTCAATTATATTAGTTAAACTACTTATAATTTTTTCTATTGTCTCAACCATGAAATGCCTCCACTAAGTATTATTATAATACATTTATTAGATAAAATGTTCTAAAAATGAAATTATCTACTTACAATAATTAATATTGTGACAGAATAAGACATTTTTCGCCTTTTATGAGTCTATAATAGAGGAGTTGTATTTTTCAATAAAGAAGAATACTTTATCACGTAAGAAAGGAGGTACAATATGTCTACATATGAAATATCAGATGAAACTCTTGCTATAATTCCTATTGAAAATTATTGCTCAAAAGTAATTGAAAAAGACAATACATTAATTGTAAAGAAAACACCTATGAAAATTATTGAAGATAGTTGTTCCTTTTTCGGATCTTCTTATTTTGGTAGAGCTAATGGTACAAAAAGATTGATTGGTGTTTCACATAAAGCACCTGTGATAATTGAAGAGAGTAAAGAAATTATTTTCTTTCCTACTAGTTCACCTCGCTTATATGAGTGTTGCTGGGTATCGTTAAAGAATATAGAAAAATATAAGAAACAAGAAAAAAATGCTGTAATATTATTTAAAAATGGATTTACATTGGAACTTTCAATTTCTTATGGCTCGCTTGATAATCAAATTTTGAGAGCAAGTAGATTGGGATCTGTATTAAGAGATAGAAAATTAAATAAGACTGCTTTTTAAGCAGCCTTATTTTTTTAATATATTATTATATTTTTCTTCGTCCCAAATTGTAATATTTAATTTTTTGGCTTTTTCTAATTTACTACCAGCATCTAATCCTACAATTAAAATATCTGTTTTTGAAGTTACACTATCAGTTACATTCGCACCAAATGTTTCAAGTTCTTCTTTTATTTCATTTCTTGGTCTACTAAGAGTTCCTGTAATTACAATTGTCTTACCAGTTAATTCATTATTAATATTATTTGATATATTTTTTTGTAAATAGGTGGTATTTACTCCTATATCCTTTAATTTATTGATTATTTCAATATTTTGTTCATTGTTAAAATAATCAATTATACTTTTAGTAATAACAGGGCCCACATCTTTAATTTTCGCTAACTCATCTTCTGTTGTATTAATTAAATTATCAATTGTCATATAATTTTTAGCTAATGTCTTAGCCATCTTGCTTCCAACTTGCTTTATTCCTAATCCAAAGAGTAACTTTTCAAGTGAGTTTTGCTTACTTTTTTCAATAGACGTTAAAAGGTTATCGATACTTTTCTTTCCAAAGCCTTCTAACTCCATCAACTCATCCTTGTATTGATTCAAATTATAAATATCAGGAATTTTTTTTATGAAAGATAAATTATAAAAATCTTCGATTATTCTTTCGCCTAATCCTTCAATATTCATAGCATCCCTACTTGCAAAATGTATTAGACCTTCTATATTTCTAGCATCGCATCTTTCATTAATACAAAAATAATCAGCTTCTTCTCCATCATTAACAAGTTTACTTTTGCATATCGGGCAAGTATCAATCATCTTAAATGGAATTTCCAAACCTGTTCTACGTTCTTTTTTTACAGATACTACTTCTGGAATAACATCACCAGCTTTTCTTATAATTACCATATCACCTATCATTATATCTTTATCAATAATGTTCTTTTCGTTATGAAGTGTTGCTCTACTAATTAAAGACCCCTGTACAAAGGCAGGTTCTAAAACTGCATTAGGAGTTATTTGGCCGGTACGCCCTACAGTAAAAATAACATCTTTTAGTTTTGTTATAACTTCTACTGCAGGAAATTTATAAGCAGTTGCCCACTTAGGATACTTTACGGTAGAACCAAGATAATGTTGGTCTTTTACATTGTTTAGCTTTATAACAATGCCATCTATTTCATAATCTAGTTTGTCTCTTAATGAAGTCCATTTTGCAATATAATCCATTACTTCTTTTATATTATCTAAACATTTAATGTTAGGATTAACTTTAAAACCCAACTTTTTCAAATAGATAATTGAATCATAATGGTTATCTATATTGTAATCCAAAGGATTAGGTAAATGATAAATAAATGCATCTAACTTTCTAGAAGCTGTTACTTTAGAATCAAGGTTTCTAACACTTCCAGCAGCTGCATTACGAGGATTTTTAAATGTCTCTAGTCCCTTTTCTTGCCTCTTTAGGTTTATATCTTCAAATGATTTCTTACTCATATATATCTCGCCACGGACTTCAATATCAACTTCTTCTTGTAATCTAAGCGGAATACTAGCTATTGTTTTTACATTGTTAGTAATATCTTCACCAACAATACCATCACCACGAGTAGCTGCTCTTACAAGTAATCCTTTTTTATATGTTAAAGCTACCGCTAATCCATCTATTTTTAATTCACATACATAATGAGGAATAATACCTTCTTTTTTAATACGATTATCAAATGCCATGACTTCATCCTCATTAAAGACATTACTTAAACTCAAAAGAGGAATATCGTGAGTAACTTTTTCAAAATGTTCTAATACCCCGCCACCAACTCTTTTAGTAGGAGAATCTTCTCTAATGTATTCTGGGTGCAGTTCTTCAAGTTTTTCTAATTCACGTCTTCTATCATCATATTCTTGATCTGTTACAGTAGGATCATCTAGAACATGATATTCGTAATTCCATTTATTTATCTTGTCCACTAATTCATTAATACGTTTTTCTATATCCATAACAATCATTTCTCCCCTATGTTCTTACACTTATATTATATCAAATATTCGTAGGTTTTTAAATAAAACAACTGGTTTTAAACCAGTTACTTTATGTTATTGTAGTTACTTTTTTTATATGATATTAAACTTGTTTCATAAAGATGCTCTGCCAAGCTTTTAGGATCAATATCATCATTATTCCTTCCTTATAGTCTTATGGTTTTTGAGCAACTTTTTAACTTGGTGAGGATAAGAGAACGCTACTGTTATAATGCTTTTTTCAACACTAATTACAATCCCTTTGCCGAAATTATCATGAACGACCTTATCTCCAGGTCTGAATTCTACATCGTCATTATAAAACATTGTTCTTTTGTCAATTACTGCTTTTTCCTCTCTAAGACCATTTTGAAATTCAATGCATTCCTCATCTATTTCTTTAATAAAACTACTTTCTTCTCTTATGCTTCTATCACCAAAAAGTAAACGCATTCTTGCATTGATGAGAAACAAATGTTTCTTTGCTCGTGTAATAGTAACATAAAATAAGCGTCGCTCCTCTTCAATATCAGCTCCTGCCCCATCAAAACCACTATGTGGCACAATACCTTCTTCAAGACCTACTGCAAAAACAACATCAAATTCAAGACCTTTTGCTGCATGCATTGTCATAAGTGATACTTTTTCTGTTTCTTCCTTTGTATCCTCGCTATTACTAACTAAACTAACCTGCATTAAAAACTCTTCAAGAGAGATTACACCATTACGTTCTTCAAATGCCATCGTAATTGATTTAAATTCTTCTAAATTCTCAAGTCTAATATTAGCCTCAACACTTTTTTCATTAACATATTCTTGCTTCATACCACTCTTGGTTATCACATATTCTACAAGTTCAGTTAAACTACTACTTTCTGCTTTCCTTTTAAAGTCGTCAATTAATTCCTTAAATACTAATTCCTTACCACTATCTATAATTTCATATATACTTTTATTTTCTTCATCTGCCTTAATTTGAAGATTTTCGATCGTCTTTGCTCCAATTCCTCTTTTAGGCACATTTATACACCTTGTTAAATTAACATCATCCCTCTCATTATAAATAAGTTTTAAGTAAGCAACTAAATCTTTTATCTCTTTACGATTATAGAAAGCAAAAGCTCCAACTACTTTATGAGGTATACCTTCTACTATAAATCGTTCTTCTAAAACTCGCGATTGAGCATTTGTCCTATATAAAACGGCCATCTCTTCATATGGAATTCCCTCCTCAAACATTTTTTTAACATTTGATGTAACATAATCCGCTTCTTCTTTTTCGTCGTATGCACGATAATAATTTATTTTAGAACCTTCATCATTTGATGTCCATAAATTTTTATCCTTACGGAGTTTATTTTTCTTGATTACATCATTTGCTGCTTTCAAAATCGTTTTAGTTGATCTATAATTTTCTTCTAACATTATTACTTTAGCATTCTTATAATCTTTTTCAAAGTTTAAAATATTATTATAATTAGCTCCCCTAAATGCATATATTGATTGATCGCCATCTCCTACAACACAAATGTTTTTATATCTTGCACTTATCATTTTTGATAATTTGTATTGAGCTTCATTAGTATCTTGATATTCATCTATTAAAATATATTTAAATCTCTCCTGGTATAATTTTAACACTTCAGGATTACCTTCAAATAACATTATTGGAAGCATAAGAAGATCATCAAAATCGACTGCGTTATTTTTTTTAAGCATTTCTTCATATAAGCGATATACTCTAATTACTATCTCGTCCCACGGTGTTTTCTCAAAACGACTATATTCATCTGGATTCATAAGTTCGTTTTTAGCTCCACTTATAGCTCCTTTTATAGCCTTAGGATTATAATGTTTTGGATCTAAATTAATATCCTTTAGAATTTTCTTAATTATAGTAATAGAGTCTGATTCATCTAAGATAGTAAAATTATTTTCTAAACCTAGCAAATGATAATTTTCTCTTACGATACGATACCCAAATGAATGGAAAGTCGATATTTGAACTTTTGAAGCAAGGTCTCCTATAATAGAAAATATTCTCTCCTTCATCTCTTTTGCAGCCTTGTTTGTAAATGTGATTGCTAAAATATTTCTAGGATCTATTCCTACTTCATTTATTAAATAAGCGACGCGACTTGTTAGTACACGTGTTTTACCACTACCAGCACCCGCTAATATAAGTAGGGGGCCATCTATATGCATTACTGCTTCTTTTTGTTTGTCATTTAATTTTGTTAAATCCATTTTGCACCTTACCTTCTACTTATTAAGTATACCATGTATAAAGTCTTGTAGATAATAATATTTGTATAAAAAGAAAAATCTATATTAAATATAGATTTTATTTATTTAAATACATTAAGACTTTTTCTCATAACATAATTAGAATTTAAGTAAGTGATTTCTTCCTTGTTGAAATAGTCATCGGCTTCTCTTTTTTTATATGCTATCGGTTTATTTTCTGCTAGAAGATATAATAATAGATATCTGTCTATATGACATTGTTGAAATACTATTTCCTTATTTGGTAGGCAAACCGTTTTTAATATATGTAACATATTTGTAACTTCAGGTTGGCTTGATTGATGTTCTTTGTAATTAATTAGACCTTCTTTTATCGTTCTAAGAAAATCATCCGCATCTTCTCTTGAATAATAGTTTAATCTAACATCAAGTAATATTTTGTTATCAAGTTTGTTTTGTCCTATTGAAAATCTAGATCCATACATTTTTTCAATACAGTTTATAATGCTATATATATACTCAAGATTTTGTAAAGAAATATTGAAAATTACGAATGTATCTCTCCACTCATCATGCCCTTCACAACACATATATGTTTCAATACTTTTATCTTTCAAATACTTTTCAATACAATAATCAATGATTTCTTTTAATATAATATTATTGTCGGATATATTAGGAACATAATAATCCCTGTTTTTACAGATTTTTTCAAATGATATATGATTTAGCTTATCTAATTCTCTCAAGCCTAGCCCTCCTACAAAACGATTTCTTCAAGCACCAATATAATATCATTTTCACATTATTTGTCAATGTCTTTATTTAAAAACATATCCTTAATATTTAAAGAAGCACTATAAACCTCATCCCTTGTATTTATCTTTTTTCTGTTTGCAGATACTAACCTTATTGCTTCTTTCATACTACAATTGTTTTTTACCATCGTATCAACTAATTCTCCTTCGATAGATGTTATATTTTCATCTATCACATTATCTTTTTCGCTTTTTTCTATGATTATTACATATTCACCTAAAACAGATTTTTCATTACTATTTAATTGATCTATAACATCTTTGCTATAACCATAATATTTCTTTTCAAATTTCTTTGTTAAGTCGTTACAAACACAAACTTTTGGATTATCAAGTTCTTCTTTTATTAATTCCATCGTACTTAATATTCGCTTTGGGGATTCATATAATACTATTATCTTAGTATTGTCATTTTTGATATTTTCTAAAGCCTTCTTTAATTCCTTTTTTTCTCTTGATAAAAATCCATAGAAGGAAAAAGAGTGAATCTCAAAACCAGATATTGATAATGCTGTTATAACAGCACTAGGACCTGGTATTCCAATAACTTCTATACCATTATCAATTGCTTCCTTCACAAGAATACTTCCAGGATCTGATATGCATGGTGTTCCTGCATCTGAGACAAGACAAACATTTTTACCTTCCATCAAATATTTGATTAACATCTGGCTTTGTTTTTTTTCGTTAAACTTATGATATGAAGTTAGTTTTGTTTTAATATTAAAATGTCTTAATAAATTCATTGTTACTCTTGTATCTTCAGCAGCTATTAAAGAAGATTCCTTCAAAACAGTAATGGCGTTTTCACTAATATCTTTTAAGTTTCCAATTGGGGTTGCTACAACAAATAATATTCCTCTCATAATAACCTCCGTTCACTTATTTATTATATCATCTTATCTATTTATTTCTAACTTGTATTCTTTTATTATGTGACATTTATAATCACTCATTATTTTACAAAGAATATAATGCATTAGAAAAAGGAGGAGAACTATGAAAAAAACCATTACATCTTTCATTATTCTTACAACTATTTTAATAGTTGGATCTATACTAATTTTTAATAATGAAAAGAAAAGCAATAAAACAAAAATAAAACTAGCTGAAGTAACACACAGTGTTTTTTATGCGCCTCAATATGTAGCTCTTTCGGAAGGTTATTTTGAGGAAGAAGGACTAGATATCGAACTTATACTTACACCAGGGGCTGACAAAGTGGCTGCTGCTGTGTTATCAGGAGATGTTCAAATTGGATTTTCTGGACCTGAGGCAACAATATATGTATACAATAGTGGCGAGGAAGATTATTTAGTTACTTTTGCGGGACTTACAAAAAGAGACGGAAGTTTCTTAATGTCACGAAAAAAAATTGACAATTTCACATTGAATGATTTAAAAGGCAAATATGTTATTGGAGGTCGCAAAGGCGGTATGCCTGAAATGACTTTTGAATGGGCATTAAAAGAACATGGTATTGATCCAAAAAAAGATTTAACAATTGACACCAGTATTGCTTTTGCAGCCATGCAAGGGGCATTTATAGGGGGCACAGGAGACTTTGTAACTTTATTTGAACCAGTTGCACTACAACTTGAAAAAGAGGGCTACGGGCATGTTGTGGCTTCTATAGGGGAACTTGGTGGGGAAATAGCGTACACTGCATATCACGCTAAAAAAAGTTATATCAAGGATAACCCTAAGATAATTGAAGGTTTCACTAAAGCAATTCAAAAAGGACTTTCTTTTGTACATGAAAGGGATAATGAGGAAATAGCCAATAGTATATATAAATTTTTCCCAGATTTGACATTAAATGAACTCACCGAAGTAGTAAAAAGATATAAGAGGCAAGACTCATGGTGGAAGACAGCAGAGTTAACTGAACAATCATTTAACCATCTACAAGAAATAATGATCAGTGCTGGCGAATTAGATAGAAAAGCACCATTTAAAAACTTGATTGACAATTCCTTCTCGAAATAGAGGGAATTTATTATGAAAGAACTATTAAAAATTAATAAATTAAGCAAAAAGTATCATACGATGAAAGGCGAGATAGAGGCTGTTAAAGATTTTTCTTTTGCAGCAGGTAATTCTTCTTTTATTGCAATTGTTGGACCTTCTGGATGTGGCAAATCAACAATTCTTTCCATCTTATGCGGGATTGAAAAAAAATCCGGCGGGAAAATATATTTTGGTAAAAAAGATATCACCATTGGATATATGCTCCAAAACGATACATTACTACCATGGTTATCCGTATTAGATAATGCCCTTTTGGGGTTAAAAATACAAGGAAACCTAACTAAAGAAACAAAGAAAAGAACGATAGAACTAATTAAAACATATGGTCTAGGAGATTTTATACATTGCTACCCTAATGAATTGTCGGGTGGAATGAGACAACGTGTAGCTTTAATTAGAACTTTAGCAATTGATCCTGATATATTACTTTTAGATGAAGCTTTTTCATCCTTAGATTATCAAACAAGACTTGAAGTATCAAATGATGTTTATCAAATTATTAAGAAGGAGAACAAAACTACTATTATGGTTACACATGATATAGGAGAAGCTATAAGTATGGCAGATACAGTTATTGTTCTAAGTAAGAGACCTGCTCAAATTAAAAATGTATATAACATTGAATTAAACGAAGATGAATTGCCTTCCTCAAAGAGAACACACAAAGATTTCAATCGTTATTATAAAATGATTTGGGAGGATTTAGATATCAATGTCTGAGGAACATAAATTATATATTAAAAAAGTCAAAAGAAAAAAAAGATCAATATTAATCACTCAAATAAGCATTCTATTTCTTTTTATAATTTTGTGGGAATTAGCAAGTCATTTTAAATTAATTAATACTTTTTTAACATCTAGTCCTAGTCTTGTAATAAAAAATATCATTTTTCTATATAACGACGGCACCTTATTTAATCATATTTTTATTACTACATATGAAACAATTATCAGTTTCTTCTTAGGTACACTTATTGGGCTATTAATTGCATCTATTATGTGGTGGAATGATTTTATTGCTAAAGTGATTAACCCATATCTTACAGTACTAAACAGTTTGCCAAAAGTTGCGTTAGGTCCCATTCTCATTATTTGGGCTGGCGCTAATATGAATTCGATTATAATAATGGCTCTTTTAATTTCTGTAATTATAACTATTATTAATGCTTATCATGGATTTAGTAGTGTAGATGAAAATAGAATAAAATTGTTTAAAAGTTTTAAAGCAACCAAGTGGCAAATATTTACACATCTTATTATACCTAGCAACATTAATACAATATTTAATATTTTAAAGATCAATGTCAGCATGTCTTTAATAGGTGTAATTATGGGGGAATTGTTAGTATCGAAGGAAGGGCTAGGATACTTGATAATGTATGGCTCACAGGTATTTAATTTAAATTTAGTAATGACAGGAATTATATTACTTTGTTTATTGTCAATTATAATTTATTATATTATTGTGCGCATAGAAAAAAAGTTCATTAAATTTTTTTAATGAACTTTTATTCATACAATACATCTATTTCTATTTGAGAAGAAGATATAACTGTTATTTCTATTTTTGTTGTTAAAGGCATTTGTGTTTTTGTACGGTCATCAATTAGTTTTGATGTTATATAGTTTTTTTCTACAAGTTCCTTTAATTCAATTTGAAAAATAGAACCTTCTATTTCTAATTCTGGATATTTACTAACATAATCTATCAAATATAATTCGGTTGATGTTTTAATTGTTTCAATCATTGTATTAAAAGAAGTTTCTTCTGTTTTTTTCATGTAAGATGACACACCAATTGTAACCATCGATAATATTACTCCTAGAATTACAATAACAGCTAATAATTCTACTAATGTGAATCCCTTGTTTTTCATGTTTTAAGCACCTTCTTTCTCAAGCGATGAAGTTGCACTAGCATTTAAAAGCAAATCACTTTGCAAGCCGCTTTGATATGCATAATATGCAGCAGCACCTATCATAGCTGCATTATCAGTACAATACTTAAGTGGTGGGATAACTAAATTTATATTGTTGTCACTACAAAGTTTAATAAACTTATCTCTTAATCCACTATTGGCTGATACACCACCAGCAAGGAGTAAGGTTGAAACGTTGTATTTCTTCAAAACTCTCATTGTCTTTTTAGTAAGTATATGTATTACTCTTTCTTGAAAGGATTTAGAAAGATTTGCTTCATTAATAATATTTCCCCGTTGTTTTTCATTATGCACCAAATTAACTACAGCGCTTTTTAATCCACTAAAGCTAAAATTATTACTATCATCATCAAGAGGTATAGGAAGATCATATGTATCTTCTCCCTTTAATGATAAATCATCTATAATTGGACCTCCAGGATAATCTAATCCCATTATTTTAGCAACTTTGTCGTACGCCTCACCAACTGCATCATCCAAAGTGCCACCTATCTTTTTAAAAGAATAATCCCTATCCATATATATTAAATCAGTGTGGCCCCCACTTACTACTAAAGCAATTAATGGAAACTCAAATTCACTTACCAATCTGTTAGCGTAAATATGACCAGCTATATGATGAACTGGTATTAATGGTTTATCGTATAGAAATGATATTGTCTTAGCCGCTTGTAATCCTATAAGAAGAGAACCAATAAGTCCAGGGCCGTAAGTAACACCAATAGCATCAATGTCATCTATTTTAAGGTTTGCTTTTGACAGCGCTTCTTCAATCACTAGCGTAATATTTTCAACGTGATTACGACTAGCTATTTCAGGTACAACCCCTCCATAAACCTTATGAATATCCATTTGAGTAGCAACAACAGTACTTATTTCTTCAATACCATTTTTAATAATACTAGCACTAGTTTCATCGCAACTAGACTCAATTCCTAGTATATATACATCTTTCATTAAACCACCATCTTTATCATAATTAGAGCATCTTCACCATCGTGATAATAACTTTTTCTGGTTGATATCTCCCTAAAACCCAATTTCTTATAAAAAGAAATTGCCTTTTTATTACTATTTCTAACCTCTAAAGTAACACTTTCACAATTTTGTTTTTTACATTCACTTAAAACAGCTTGGAGCAATTTTGTTCCAATGCTTTTCCTTTGCTCTTCTTCGGCAACAGCAATATCTATTATTTCTGTTTGTTCATACATAACAGAAAATACAACAAAACCAACTATTTTGGCACCTAAATCATAAACGTAGCATTTTATAAATGGATTTATTTTAAATTTGTAATTCTCGCTTATAACTTGTCCAATTTGTTCAATATACATAATATCTCTTGAATCATATTCTCTTATCATTTATTTTCCACCATTAACTTTTCCTCAGCCTCAACTCTTTTTAAATAGTTTGGCTTTAAAGCATGAGAAAAAACCAATTCTTTATTCTTGCAATATTTAATTATTTTTTCCAAATCTAAAACAATAGGCTTGGTCTCATTATCATTTATAGAAACATCACCTATTTGAACAACAGAACCATCTAATGTATTAATAACACTGTTAAGTTCATCAATACTTATATATTGTTCTTTTAAAAATGGTTTATATTCTTTATCATAAATAGATGCATATACAAAACCACGTCTTGCATCTAAAAAGGAAACATAATAATCATGAGCACTATATCCAAGAGCATTAACATATAAACTTGATATAGGTATAACTTCCTTGTTCAATGACCAAGCATATGTCTTAGCGATAGTAACTCCAATTCTAACGCCCGTAAAAGAACCTGGGCCATTTACAACTAAAATTCTATTAATATCATTTGGTTTTAATTTTATCTTATCAAAAACTTTTTTCATCTTGTCTACAGCATATTTTGAATGCTCATTCATTATATCTGATGTTTCAACACCTAATAATTCATCATTATCAAAAACAGCTATCGTTAATATTTTATTTGAAGTATCTATAAAAAGAGACTTCATAATATAGCCTCGCAAATATCTTCATAAATTTTACCATGAGGTTTAAAAATAAGCACACGTGTGTCTTCATCTACTATTTTTATTACTATTTCTAAACGCTCATCAGGCAAAAACTGAGTAATCGTATCTGCCCATTCAATTATAACCACACCGCCCTTTTTATAGTATTCTTCTAAGCCAAGATTACTAACGTCACCATCTAAACGATAAACATCCATATGGTAAAGTGGTAACTCACCATTAGGATATTCTTTAATTATATTGAATGTCGGAGATGTAATACTCTCATCTATTCCTAAAGATGAAGCAAATCCTTTTGCAAATACTGTCTTACCACTACCTAAATCACCTTCAAGACAAATGATCATATCAGGAAATTTTTCGGCTTCAAGGTTTTGTGCAATTTTTATTGTTTCTAATTCATTTCTTGTTGTTATTTTATATTCCATAATCATCACCTATTATATTATAGCATTTAAAAAATAGTTTATACAACCTCTTTTAAGGCTTTTGTTTCAAACTATCTTTATTAAACAAAAAAAGGACTAAGTCCTTTTATTTCTTTATGTATACTGTTTCTTCTTGAGTACCTGTTAAATCTAATGTAGGAATTTCATATTCATAAATATATTCATATTGGTTATTATTTGTTGATGATTGAGCTTTAGTATCTACATCTTCTACTTTTGAAGTACTTTCCTTTGGATTAGTGTAAGTATCTTCCATATCATAATAACCTATCCATTCATCGATTATTACAGTTGTGTCTTGTCCTTGAGGTATATCTTTTATTGCTTTATCAACATCTTTTTCAGGTACAACAACTATTGCATCAGGTTTCTTAATAGATTCTTCAATAGTTTCTAAATAAGTATTGTTTTTCATTAAATATGATGAATAACCATTTTGTGCTCCATTCATAATAGCAAAAGTAAGCGCAGTTATCTCTTTACCGTTATATTCCATTTTTGTAAAATCTGTTTCTTCTAAATAACGGCGTATCCTTTTTTCATATAAAGATTTTCTATGAGTGTATCTTTCAGTACCTTTTGCATATAAATCAGTATATCTTTTATCAAATGATTTCAACATTGTGTCAACTTGTTTATCAATCATTTGGCCCTTAATTTTATCCATATCAAGATATTGGGTAATCATAGAACGTTTATTTTCTTCTATTGCTCTTGCAATATATTCTGGGCCAACAGACTTATCATTACATAATTCAATGACACGCTTTTCAACATATACTGAAACTTCATCTAAGTAGTTTTGGATTACTTCTTGTGCGTCTTTGGCTACTCTTTCATTATATTCGTTTTGATTATCTAAAATCTCATCTTTTTCAGCAGTAACCTTATCAGCTTGCTTCTTTTCTTCCTTAGTCATATCCTCATACTTAATTGGTTTTCCCTCTTTATTTTTAGAGTCCTTTGGCGAAGTAGAAGTAGAAGTTGCTTTCTTTTTAGAGCTAGAAGTAGTTTTTGCTTCTACCTTAACTTTATTTTTAACAACTGTTCTATCTCTATACATTGGCAACTCATCTGTTGGTTGATGATACTTAGAAATTCCATCAAGTTCTGATTCTAAATAATCTACAAATGTTTTCTTACCGTTAAAATATTCAGCTATTGCAGATTCAATTGACTTATCTATACTTTCGCTTCCATTAATTATTAAAGCTTTATCACGAGCTTTTTTGTATGAAGCAATCATATCACAAAGACTATTGTCACTTACTTTTTCTTTAGCAGCAACTTCTTCGTCAGTCATTTTAAACCCTGGAACACCAATCAAATGTTCTAATGCCGGGAAGATAACTTCAGCTGCATAAGCTTTTAAACCATCGCTGTAGTACCCTTCAAAAACATGTTTTAATAAACTTTTAGCATTATCAATATTATCTTGGTTCAAATTACCATTAAGTTCATCATTATTAACTACTAATAACGTATCTTCTAGTGATTGGAATAATTTTTTTTCTTCCTCATTCTCAATGAAATCAGATAACATAGATCTCTGAGTTGCAAAAGTGTAATTAGCACTTGCTTTAAAATAGAAGCTAGTTATAATTTTAGCCATTTCGTCATAAGTAGGTATATCAGAACCATATACATCCTCCAAAGAATCTGCATCATGGTTATTAATAAACGCATTAAATGCTAATGTTTCATCAAGAGTAAAATTATATTTAGAATCTTTATTACTATAATAATTTACAATTCTATCTTTTAATTTAGAAAGTGATTCAACATCATCTGTTAAAATCAATTCTTGTGTGTAGTCAGCAGTTATTTTTTCATTAGCTTTATCAGAATTTTTAACTAATTTCATACCATTTTTAGTTGCGAAAACAACTACTATAATTCCAAGCGAAGCTATAAAAACTTTTGTTCCGCCTTTTAATTTCCATCCATTCATTTTCTATTCCCCCTTTAATTACTTTTTAACTCTTTTTTTACCTGTTGCTTTATATCCTTGATTAAGTAATGTTTTATCATTACTATTAGTGCTCCATTTTTCTGATGTTGATGAACTAGATGAAGATACTAGTTTTCTTTCTCTATAAAAATGGATCATCGCATATCTTGGTGTAACAGTCTTTTTAACTTGTGTTGGAATAATTACCTTTTGTTTAGTTGTTATATAAACATCTACACTTTTAGTATCTAAATTACTACAAGTTGCATCAATTACTCCACTAGTGTTATTACTCACTTCTGCAACCTTTTTAGTCCTTGTAACATCTGCAGTATAATATATCTTATCACTACAAGTTTCGCCTAAACATGCATCATATCTTGGTGTAATGTTAGTATATTTAACAGTGTCAGTATCACTTGGTATTCTATCAAATGTTTTATTACCTTCGTAAACTGTTGTTGTTTTATAAGTGGTTCCTGTTGTATCATACTTAACATAATCATATTCCTTACAAGCACTTACTTTATATGTACCTACTTTGTATCTAAAATCTCTATATTCAACTTTTGAAGCTACTGTTTCCCACTTAATATCGTAAGCAACAATTGTTTCCTTTTTACCCAAATCTTCTCTTTGGATAGTATTATAATTACTATACCCAAATTGAATAGTCTCGTTTACTTTAATTGGAATTGGCTCAGACCAATTTGTCCAATAAGAACTTGAACTAGAATTAGTTTTAGTATATTGATATTCATATACTACAACTGGTTCCTTTGGTTTTTCTGGTTCCTTTGGTTTTTCTGGATTTTTTGGTTTGTCTGGATTTTTTGGTTTGTCTGGATTTTTTGGATCCTTAGGTTTAACTACAACTGGTTTTTTCTCAGCTTCTTTCTTTTCTTCTACTGTTGGAACACATTTGCTAGGGCAAATGTCATAACAACCCATATGTTCAATTATATAATCTGTTTTATATGTACAATTTAAATTAACTTTAATTATATATTCAGTTTCAGTTTTCATAATTTCTACATATGATTTAGTTGTGTCACAAGCTACACCATCAGAATCAATGATTGGTAATAACAATTTCATTTGAATCATTTCTTCTAATGTTAACTTTTCTTTGTCTCCAACTTCTTTTGGTAATCTTTCAACAGTAAAATAACCTTTCGCTGCTTCTTTCATCTCTAAGATGTTTTCGTTGAATATTCTATTATATAGTGGATCCAAATTTGGTCTTGGTAATAACCACATCAATAGAAAAACAAACAATACTACTAATATTACTTTAAGTAAAAATCCCTTGATTGAAAATTCGCTTTCATTATACATTTTAAAACTCCCCTTTCATGTATGGCGCCTATAATAGCACGAGAGTCAGTTTTTGTCAAGCTTTTTCTTTTGTCAAGCTTTTTCGTTGTTCTAAATATTATAGGTTTTCCTAAAAAATATTCTTTTTTAAAAAACAGCTTTGTTATAAAACAAGCTGTCTTAACTATTCTACAATAATTTTCCTAGTCTTTGAAATTTCTTCCTCTTTAGGTACCATTATCTTTAAAGTTCCATCTTTATATTCAGCCTTGATGTTTTCTTCGTCGATTGAACCTAAATAAAACTTTCTTTTATAAGAGGTTGCACGTCTTTCTTGACGAAGATAATTCTTTTCATCATTTTCCTTACTTTCTTCTTTTGAAGCACTTATAGTTAAATATCCATCTTCTACTTCTACTTTGATGTCATCCTTTGAAAAGCCCGGGATATCCGCCTCTACAAAGTAATTATTATCCTTTTCATAAAGATCACACTTTAGATTATTAGTACCAATGGTTAGAAAATCATCAAATAAGTCATCCAAATAGAAACTTCTTGGAATCAAATTCATTTTATCCCTCCTCCTATTACAATCATACCACATTTTTTAGCACTTGTAAAGAGTGAGTGCTAAAAAATCGACTTTTTTGTCAATAACATTAGTTTTTGAAAGACGGACTAATTAATTCTTAATTTACTTATTTAATATATTGTATTGAGGGGGTGCTTATATGACTAATTGCATAAGTAGATTTATCTTACCTATTTTGCTTTTCTATCTTGGTTTTCTCCTTCTTGGATCTCTTGTTGGACTCGCCATTGGTTTATTGATTGGTGCAATTTTGATATCTTTAATATTTGGTTTCTTTATTGGACTTGCATTAGCTGTTATTGCAAACGCTATTATATTGATTATAATAAATAGAACTTGCTTTACTATTGATCCCCATCGTTGCAATTAGAGATGGCAAAATAAAACTCCTCTAGAGGAGTTTTATTTTTTATCAGGAAAATTGAAACTATGGTATAATACTACCGATGGAGGTATTTATGTCGAGATATTTAAATAGTTTAAATGAAGAAGTAAGAGAATATTTTAGTATTTTGGAAGAGGATTTTCCAGAATGGTTACTAGAGTATATTGAAACACCTGAAATGCAACGTATTAGTAAGATTGCCTTAGGCTGTGGTACTGATTATACAGATGTGTTTAACGTACGATATTGGTACTCAAACCTTGACCACAGTGTTGGTGTTGCACTTATTATATGGCATTTTACACGTGACAAGAAACAAACATTAGCAGGATTATTTCACGATATTGCAACACCAGTATTTAAACATGTAATAGATTTTCTTAATGGAGATCATGAAAGACAAGAATCTACCGAAGAAAAGACAAGTGAAATAATCAAAAACTCAAAAGAGATAATGGCTCTTCTAAAAAGAGACAATATAAGATTAGAAGAAGTTAATGATTATAAATTATATCCTATAGCTGATAATGAGACACCACAACTATCAGCCGATAGATTTGAATATAATTTTTCCTCAGGTATGATTTTCCATAGGGTTTGGGAACTAGAAGATATACGCGAATGCTATAATAATGTTATCATCTTAAAAAATGAAGACGGTATTAGTGAACTAGGTTTTAAAGATCAAGCAATTGCCGAAAAATATATATCTACAGTTTCAAAACTTTGGCCGGCTTGGATAACCAATCCAGATAAGGCAGTTATGCAATTTTTAGCGGATATGATCAAAGCTATGTATGAAGGTGGGCACATTACCTTACAAGACTTATATACACTTTCGGAAGAAGAAGTGATTAATAAAATCAGATATTGTGAAGATAAATATTTAAAAGAAGCTTTTAATAAATTTCAAAAAGCTAAAATTGTATACGATAGTGAAAAACCAGTAAAAGACAAATACTGTGTAAGTATAAATGCTAAAAGACGTTACATTGTACCTTTGGTACACCAAGAGAAAACTGCTGTTAGAATAAATAAAATATCAGAAAAAGCTAAAACAGACATAGATACCTACTTGAATTTTAAAACTGCAAAATGGGCTTATTTTGATTTCGATTTCAGCCCAAATACAAGATCAAATATATTTGTAAAAAAGATAAAGTAATAAATACTTTATCTTTTTTGTACTTTTGGAGGGGCCAACAGGATTTGAACCTGCGCTCAGGGAGTTGCAGTCCCTTGCCTTACCACTTGGCTATAGCCCCATCAATGTACTTGTATTATAGCAAATTTTACTTTGATATGCAACAAATACTTTGTTATTTATAAATGGTCAAAAGTAATTACTTCTTTTGACCATTTTCTGTTATCCACGCTTTGTATCCGCCATCTATTAAATAGACATTATAGCCAAAGTCGGATAGAAAATCACATACCCTACTACTCCTAAAACTTGTTTCACAATATATATAATATTTTTCATCGTGGTTCAAATATTTTTCGGGATTGTCTATCAAATCATCAAGTGGAATATTACGTGAGTTAGGGATATTTCCCATTTCATATTCATATGTTTCCCTAACGTCGATAATGTTGGGGTTGGGCAACTGATTAATTTCTCTAATGGATATTTTTTTCATTTTATATCACCTGCTACATTATTATATGTAGTTTTTAATATTCAATAAACTAAAGATGCCTATTCATCATCGCTGAAGAAATCATCAAAGAATTGATCATCTGTATTTTCATCATTTTCATATGAGTTAATTATTTTTTCTATATCAGGATTTACAATCACCACTTCTTCATTTGGCACTTGTATATCTGTTTTTTCTATCTGTTCTTTTGCAAAATCAATTGGCGGAACAATCTCTTGATGTTCCACTTTTGGTTTAGAAGCAACTTCCTCTAATGGAACCGGCTCTGGAATCACTTTGGCCTGTTCTTTTTCTCTTTCCATCTTCTCCTCCGCTTCTAATTCTGCTATCTTTGCATCTATTTTTTTAATTAATTCATCAACATTAAAGCCTTCTTCGCCATCTGTTGGATTAAAGAGATTAGGATTGTATCCTGGTGTTGGTTGTCTATTAGGTCCCACGTTAGGATTGGCCGGTCTAGAACTTGGAGGTAAAAAATCAAAAGGTGTGTTTCCACCAAAACGCGGATCAAACATTCCCGGGCCTCCATTTGGATATGCATTCATCCTTTGTTGCTTCACAAATTCTTTAATGTCAAACAATTTAATTTCTCTCTTCTGACGAACAGGATAATTTACTTGTGTTGTTTTTGGTTCATTAAATTCATATTCAGACATATCTGGCAATTTTGTTTTCAAAGGATATGATCTATCTTTTATTACAATACAATTACCCATTTTTAACCTTTGTAGTTCACTAATAGATATTAAAGGTTTATCTTTATCAGGTTCTTTTTCACCTTTACCCTTGACTTTCTTTTCACCACAAAGCTTACTTATCTCTTCTAGGGCTTTAAGTTCCTTACTCATCAAATATACTAAATTAGCACAGTTTCCTTTTATTGTCTCTGCATCATCAGCGCCATATACTTGATTCAATTGAGAAAAGTTTTGAATAACTAAATTAAATCTTATTTGGCGGCTTCGCGCAGCTGTAATCATTGTTGTAACATCTTTCAAAGGTGGCATGTTAGCAAATTCATCTAGAATAAAGTTTGTTCTCGTTGGTAGTTTACCACCATTTTCTTGAGCAACATCAATAAGTGTTTCATAACACTGTTTCAAAAATATTGTTGCTAAGGCGTGATATGTCTTCTTCTCATCTTGTATTATTATAAAGACAGCTGTCTTCTTACGCCCAATGTCTTTCATGTCAAAATCACTATATGCTAGCATTTCTGATAAATGTTCAGTCGTTGCAAAAACCTTAATTTTCTGCCTGAAAACTGATAATATACTGTTTTTGGTATCCTGCGGTGCATTTATTGTACCAGAGGCATTTATATATGTTGGCTTAGCTGGATCTTTACTTGAAAAATATTCTTTAGCATATACTGTCCCACCATATTTTTCTTCTCCAACAGCACTCATATAACTAATAGAATTTAGATTTATTTCCTCTTCTTTAGCATCTTCAAACAATCCTAAAGCTAAAGCCGTAAAATAGTCGGCAGATGAATTTTGCCAGAAGGGATCATCTGTCTTCTCATCATGAAGTAAATTCCTTGCTAAATCCGATAATAATTCATTCGCTTTATCCGATCCTTCTTTATACAATTGATATGGTAAAGTTAGGGGATTCCATGCATTTCCCTTTTCAGGATCACGAAGGTTTAACAGTACAATGTTATAACCCTTAGCTGTTAACATTGCAACGTTTTCTTCATAAAGTTCTCCCTTAGGGTCGGTTAGAATCATCGATTCTCCTTTTTTAGCAAGAATCTTAATAAGTGGTGTGATTAATCTTCTTGTTTTACCACTACCAGTAGAACCGATTATTAATGTATGTGACTCTCCGTCATCAACCCAAACATGATTCTTTTTGACAAGAAGCGGCATCCCCGCATGAGCAACAGTTGGTGTTGTTATATTAATTTCTTTTAATCTTTTTTTGATTTCATCTTCTTTGGCCCATCTAGAATAATCACCTTTTTCAGGTTTGCCTGATTGAAAACCAAATCCTTTTTCTTTATCCCAAAAATGACTACCCGCAGAAACTATAATTCCTATTAAAGCTAGGAGATAAAAAATAACTGTAGAACCTATAAACTCTGGTGTAAACGCTTTAATAGGATTTAAACCATGCCATTCTTGGTATTGAGCTAAGGAATACATATTTAAACTTCCAATAGCAATAAGATAGAGAAGAAAAAGTGCAAAAACAACAAAATATACTATATCCTTTTTTTCTGCTCTAAATTTAAATTTCATAGTCTCACCTCTTAATAAACTTCTAAGAACAATTTAACATATTTATTATATCATATTCCTATTTAAATTTTATTAACCTTTTTACTTAACAATTTTAAAACAATCACAATGACTCCTATTATAACACCAATACCAGCAATTATGCCAATATATAAACCTAATTTCTTGATTTTTTCATTTTCGTAGTTAAAAACAAATTCATTACTTGATAATTGAATGCTTAACGATTTATTTGAAGCATTACTTCTAGTTAAATGCCAAATATAAGTATTTTTATCTACTTCGTCAGCATTATGATCTAGTACCTTATGATTCGTCTTAAGATTAACAGTAATGTTATTAAGCCATTTATAATCATCATAACAAGCATTTTTATCACTTGTCATAATCGTAATAACATTTTCTTCACTTAATACTCTAAAATACTCATAACAACGATAAGCAATACCTAGACTACCATAAGTTTCAATATCAAAAACACTTTTATAATTTAATCCCTTCTTGTCAGGTTCAGATATTAGTAATTTACTATAGTAATGATTATCTCTTTCATATTCTTCTTCTAGCAAATCCATAAAGGTGACTTCATATTCATTTTTATCATACCAGTTGCTTCTGTCTTCTTCAATGATAGTAATATCTTCCATATAGTGATCATTGTATATTTCAATATTATAAACACCATCACAGCCTGTTATAAATAATAACAATATACATAATGTTAAAAATTTAACTTTTTCCATACGATCACCTTCATCTTTACCTATATTTTATTTCCAGTGGTTCTATGTGCCAATCTTCCTTACAATCATTAGGGTAACTTCTACAAACCGTATATTTCAAACCAAATGTGGTAGCATTAGCATGAGCCCAGTCCTTGGCTTTTCTATTACCATAATAGTTGAGATCTGCCGCAATCCCCCATCCATGCATTGATTTTCCTGGGGTAGCACAAAGAGTTGGCTTTTCTATCTTACAGGCCTCCTGAGCTTCGTAAGAACGCCAAGCATCAGTATATCCTATTTTGAAACCTGCACTTTCAGCAGCATTAAAGAAGTTTTGCAGTCTATTCCAAAATACTATATTAAATCCACTTGGTCCAGTCCCCTTAGAACCTGAACGTCCTGAAAGGGAATTTGATGGAATATAGAAGATTCCATTCTCAACAACTACAGATCCATCAGTGCCACTCTCACTTCCGCCAGCAGTAGCTATTTGAACACCTTCTGCATAGAAATATTTTAATATTTCCTCATAGGTTTTACCTTGAGTTTGCAGATAATTTGCTCCCCACTGGCTCATACCACGGCCATGACCACCAATATTATTTTTGATGAAATCTGAGGGTATCGATATGATGTGTTTATTAATTGCAGAGGTATTATCCCACGTAACCTTACCAGTTGCTGTTAAATGCGGTAATTTATAATACTCACAAGAACAATCAAGACCGCTAATACAAAGATTTGAACAATCAAACGAATCATATTCACTCAAAAATATTTCCCCATCATATGTAAGTACCATACCTGCTGTCTCCCCAGCAGCTCTTTTTGCCCTATCGCTAGCGTTTTTATAAAAGGTTTGAGCTGATTCGCTATTTACAATACTTTTTTTACAATTGTCAGTGTACTTAAGAAGATATGTTCTTGCCGCAATTGCCTGCGCCTTCATCGCTTCTATATTATTGGGGTCTTTTGGATCTTGAAAATTGTTTTCGTGCTGAACAACACCTGCAATATACTCTTCAAGAGGATAGACACCGGCATCATCCCCAGTTACTACTACACCAGTGGGGCAAAAAGCTGAATAAGTATTAGCATAAACTTCTTTATCTATTAAAATATCACCATATAATTTTGCTAAATCATGTATTTCATATACTGTTTGTTGATACCAATCTTCCTTTGCTTCTCCGCTTAAATTAGTTGGAACATCATAAAAATCATTATCATCTATATAATAATCCTTTAAGTAATTGTCGTATCTCTCAGGATCACTAACATATACATATTCTATCATACTACCTGTAGCGCTTTTACATGTAGTATTTCCACCAAAAGATCCATCAAACTCTCTTGGACCTTCGGTTTTTGTCAACTGATCTCTTACATAAACAGTTATTGGATCACCATCAGCGTTAGTTGTTTTAACTGCCTTGCAGCTATAAGTATATACATATTCAGAAACACTATGTCGTGCTAGTTCTTTAATATCCTTACTTGCCTTTTTCATATAGTCAAAATACTTTTTGTAATTCCCCTCAGTATCAGCTTCTTCATCAATGGAACCAAATAAATTTTGCATCGATTCTTCATCATACACATTTGTCATTGGATAATAAATTGTAGCTGCTATTAAAGGTGCGTCTAAAGTGACATGGTGAGGTAAATACCTTT
>DUVE01000006.1 GCA_012841205.1 Mollicutes bacterium | reverse complement strand
TTGAAATATATAGTGAGGAGGTAAGAAAATGAAAAAATTAATTTTAATGATTATACTTTTTTTATTATGTAATAATGTAAAAGCATTGGAATACGGAGTGTGGACAGATGAGGTATCAAGTAATGATAGTGATCGAATGGTTGAAAGTGAAGTTCGCTATAAGTGGTATAAAGAAGAAATTGAATATAGTCCAGATTATTATATTGAGGGAGAAAACGATGAATCTTTTCCATATATATCATATGACAAATTTTTAGTTACCAACTTTACTGATTGGTATGAGGGATATCCAGATGTCAAACCACATCGCATCATTGATTATAAGATAGTTCATAGATATAGAACGCTAAGACCAATTAGATATTTATTTTTAACAGATTTTGAAAACTTTTTTGAAAGTACCAAAATAACTGAAATAAATGTTTTAATTGATGATGTAAAAACCCCTGTAAATATAACGTGTAGTGATTGTGAAACATCATTTGATGATACTCTATCTGATGGTCTAAATGACGAAGGAGTCAACATACTTAATAATTCAAGAATAGTTATCGATTTAGGTGGTTATTATGAGATTAACACAATAAAATTGGAGTTATTTTTCTATGATGTTGTTTGTGACACTAAAAAATTCAATGTTCATTATAATGAAGGTAATTCTATAGATGATCGGAATTATGCTATAAAGGAGATTGAATATAAATCTAAATCAAAATTTAATGATTATATTCTTGAAAAAATAACAATAATTCCTGATGCAGAATCAATAACTAATCCTGTTTTTGGTGATTGGATTTATATAAAAGGTATGGTTAATGCAACTTATTATAGACAGATGATGATCTTATGCTTTTATAAACACAGTGATAAGTTGTTTAAATATTATAAGATAGAGCGTAATTATCTAGAGGATTATTATAGTGAGGTCTCTGATTCATCTTACATTAGAGATGATGATAATTCTAAAACGTTTTATATATACGAAGATGCTTCTGGTGATTTAATTGATAACGAAGAAGAACAGGAAGATATTAATTCAGATGATATATCCAACAATGAGGTTCCTAATAAAAATGAGAATAACTCAAAATACGATAATAATGATACAGAACCAAATAATAAAAGAATAGAAGAGTCTAAACAACCCTCAGCAGATGAGAGGAATATAGCCTCAAATAATATACTTAAAATATCAGAAAAAGATTTGTCATTTAATAATAGTGATAGTAATAAATTATCGTCAAGTGTTATTAAAGATGAAAAGCCATTATTGTTATTAAAAAGCAAAGGTATAAGTTTTAAAGCCATTATTGTTAGTTTTTCTATAATTGTGTTGATAAGTTTATTATTTTTGATAAGACATCAAATTTTGTCACATCAAAAATAATTCTTCTTTTGTCGAAAGTGTTTTCAAGTAAACAGTTTATGATTTAATTTAGGCATGGAGGAATAATATGCTTGATATCGATACTGAATTTAGAAAAGGAATATTGTTTGTAAGACTTAGTGGCTTATTATCATCAAGTAATTGTTGTTTACTTGAAAATGATGTAGGAAAATTAATTGTTGAAGATAAGGTTAGGTTTGTAACTTTTAATATATATAATCTTTATTTTATTGATAGTGAAGGTGTTGATACTATTTTAAAATATAATACAATTTTACTTAAGAATAATGGAATAGCCTTAGTTTGTGGCTTAGAGAGGATGCTTATGAAACTTAGAAATAGACGAGATTGTAATATAAAGGAAGTTAGTGATGAATTAAGTGCTATAAAATATGTTAATCTAGGAGGCTATATATGATTGCTAATTATAATGAAGACTTGAATGACTTACTTTTACAAAATCAAAACCTTATCTATTCATTAATAAAAAAGTATGATTACAATATTAGGGAGGATTTATTTCAAGTTGGAGTAGTGGGAATGATTAATGCATATAATAATTATGATCCAAATAGAAATACAAAGTTTTCAACATGGGCATATCCGTATATCTTAGGAGAAATAAAAAAATACGTAAGAGAAAACCGGAGTCTTAAAGTTGGAAGGGATATAATTTATTTGTGTGGTCGTATAGAGAGGGCAAAAGAACTTCTGTCTCAGAGGCTTAAAAGAGAACCTTCTACTTTAGAAATATCATCCTTCCTTGAAATAGATGAATGTAAGGTAATTGAAGCATTAGAATTTAATTATAGTGTCAAAAGTATTGATGAACCTATTAATTATGAAGGTAAGGAGTTAACTTTAAAAGATATTATATCTAATGAAGAAAATTACGATATAAATGATTTTATTTGGTTAAGAGATGAACTTTGTAAAATTAGTCATCATGAAAAAGAAATGGTAAAAAAACGTTATTATGAAGGAAAAACTCAGCAGGAGACTGCAAATGATATGAATATAAGTCAAGTGGAAGTATCTAGAATGGAGAAAAAACTTATTTTGAATTTAAAACAAAAAGCAAATTAAAATCATATTAATTAAAATATGATTTTTTATTTTAAAATGATTATCTATATGGTATAATCTATTTTATAGTGAGGATTGTAAATATGAGTAAAAAAGTTAAATTAGTAATATCTATTATAGTTTTATTTTGTGCCCTTTTTATCTTGAGTTTTAGCTATTATATGTATCAGTTAGGGCCTACAGCTAAAGAAAGTGAAATAGTTAAGGTGGAAATACCAAAGGGTTCTACTGGTAATAATGTAGCATTAATTTTGGAAAATGAGGGTTTAATTAAAAGTGCTAATATTTTTAAAGTATATCTAAAAATTCATAATATAGATAACATTGGTTATGGGTTCTATGACCTGGATAAAACTATGGGCGTAAAACATATAATAGAGGTTATTACAGGCAATAATGCTTTAAACGTGGATATAAGCATTACTTTTAAAGAAGGCTTAAATATGAGAGGTATTGCAAGAATAATTGAGGAGAACACAAACAATAGTTATGATGAGATTCTTGATCTATTAGACAATGAAGAATATATCGATACTTTAATCGATGATTATTGGTTTTTAACTGATGAAATTAAAGAAAAAGATATATATTATCCACTTGAAGGCTATTTAGCACCTAATACATATCGTTTCTTAAATAAAGATGTAACAATAGATGAAATTTTTAGAAAGATGTTAGATCAAACTGGTAAAATTTTAGATAAATATAAGGATAATATTAAAGGTTACACTATCCATGAATTTCTAACACTTGCTAGTATAGTGCAGAGCGAAGGGCTTAAAAAGGATGATATGAGCGATGTAGCTAGTGTATTTTATAACAGATTAGAAGATGGTATGGCTTTTCAAAGTTGTCCAACCGCATGTTATGCATCAAAATTTGATGGGCTATGTGTTCCTGCAAATGTAAATACTAAGTATAATAGTCCATATAATACTTATTTATCAAGTATGATTGGATTACCAATAGGACCTATTTCAAACCCTGGTGAGGTTGCAATTGAAGCAGCACTTAATCCATCTGATACAGATTACTTATATTTCTTATCAGATATAGATAAGAAGACATATTTTTTCAAGCATTATGAAGATCATCAAGCTAAGAAGCAAGAATTAATAAGGGCTGGAAAATGGTATTAAAAAAGATAGTTTAAAACTATCTTTTTTAATATAATTCTTTTTTTAACTCCTCTATATTATTATAAAATATCTTTATTAAATCTATTTTTTCAGAACGCTCTATTTCACTTAGATTAGAGCCTGTTTTAAAACTTAGGGTAGGAATATTATATTTCTCAGCTAATGCTTTAGCTTTCTCATTTAATTCATCATTATTTTTAATGAATATATAATTTATTTTTTTGTTTTTCATAAGTTTTTCTATATCATCTAATTTCTTGGCTGTTAGATTGTTATTATCTTCTAGTGATAAAACTTCAAGTCCATATTTTTGTAAGAAAAGAAATAAATCATCAGCAACTACAATTGTTTTATTTGTAGCATTATCAACGATAAGACTTGTTTCAGCATCTATTTCTGATATATCTATTTTTAATTTTTCATAGTTTTCGTCAATCTCTTTTTTCATATAACTATTAGTAATATACTCTTTAAAACCTTCTTTAATATTACGAGCCATCATGAGAAAGTTGGATGGATCCAACCATATTTCTTCTTCTTCATTAGTATATCCCATATCCATAGCTGCATCGATTATTAAGAGTCTTTTATTTTTATTTAACATTGTTATAGCATATTCTTTTTCATTGCTTAGACCATTGTATATAAAGAGACTTCCTTTACTATAATCAGTTAATTGTTTATCGTTTAATTTATAAGTTTTAATATCTACATCATTTGGATAAACACTATATATATCTGAATGACTACCATATAATCTATGGGTTATATATTCAATTGGATAGTTAGTTGTATGTATAGTTACATCTTCTAAGTTATCTTTCTTAAAACAACCAGTAATAAATAATAAAGTTATTATTAAAAGAATTAAGTGTTTTTTGTTCATTTTTTCCTCCTAGGTGGTACAGGATCATGTCCTGGTTTACTCCATGGCCCACATCTTAAAATTCTTTTACTTGTAAGAAGTGAACCTTTTAAAAAACCGTGTTCATTTAATGCATCTATTGCATAGTGAGAACAAGTTGGTGTAAATCTACAACAGTTATGTGAAGATAAGGGTAAGGATTGATATATTTTTATTATTAAAATTGAAATCCATTTCATTTATCTCACCTATTATCATTTTACGATACTTTTTAGTTTTTGTAAAACACATTATAATAAAAACCTTTGTTTTAGTTAATCTTTATGCTCAAAATGTCTTTCTTTGT
>DUVE01000046.1 GCA_012841205.1 Mollicutes bacterium | reverse complement strand
TGCTCGGTCAGGGTTTCCCCCATTGCCGAATATTCCTAACTGCTGTCTCCCGTAGGAGTTTGGGCCGTGTCTCAGTCCCAATGTGGCCGTTCGTCCTCTCAGACCGGCTACGCATCGTTGCCTTGGTAGGCCATTACCCTACCAACTAGCTAATACGCCGCAGGCTCATCTCTAAGCGGAGCTTTAAGGGCTCCTTTTAATATAGAAAAATCATTTCTATATATTATTCGGTATTAGCAGTCGTTTCCAACTGTTGTCCCCATCTTAAAGGCAGATTACCCACGTGTTACTCACCCGTGCGCCACTAGGGAAGATTTCAAATCCGCAATTGTGCAAGCACTCTTGCTTCATTGAAGTTCCCTCGTTCGACTTGCATGTCTTAGGCATGCCGCCAGCGTTCATCCTGAGCCAGGATCAAACTCTCAAAAAAAAAATAATCTTTTTTGTATGTTTGTTTTTTCCTAGCTACTCAAAATTGACTTTTTTTTGCTCAGTTTTCAAAGATCATTTGGCTTCTTTCCTGAAGCGCACATTAAATATATCAAATATAAATAGGCATGTCAACAACTTTTTCAAGTTTTTCTTCTTTTTTTTACATTTTCTTTTCTTTTGCTGTAAAATCAAGCCATTTTTATCATAAAATATTATATGCAAACTTTTGAAATATATTACAGTTATCCATATTTTACCTTACATTTATATATATAGAATAGTAATCTTGAACTTTAAAAGTATCAAACAAATCTTCTTTAGCTTTAAACTTCTTTAAAAGATCTTTTAATGCTTCTTTAACTATCTTGTCTATTTCCTTAGAATAATTTAATTTCTTTTTATGATATTTATATTCTTCCTTATCTAACACTTTATATGTTCCATCAGGAAATACCCTTAAATCTAAATCATAGTCAATATACTTAATAGTGTTCTCTTCTATAATATATGGTGTAGCTATATTACAATAATAATATATTCCACTTTTTTTAAATTGACATATTACATTATACCAATCGTGCTTATAGTATATCACAATTGCAGGTTCTTTTGTTTTCCAAGTTCTACCATCAATCTCCGTAACTAAAGTTTTGTTATTCCCTACCACAATATAATCATCAGTCTCATCTAATAGTAAAGCTTCATCCCAACTACGATATATTGTTCCATCATGTTTATATGAATGGATATATAATTTCGTTCCCACTTTTACATTATTCATTTAAATACCTCTTTCTTATATTATTATATCGCATTTTTCTTTTAATAATAAACATTGTATAAATTTAGTTTACACTCTTCATAATAAATATGAAAGGATGATGAATAATGGATAAAGTACCTGAGATGATTTCTTCAAAAGATTTAGACTATCTTAAGGATATGTTAAATTGGAATCTTATTGCTAATAAAAAAGCTAATCACTATCTACAACATATCCAAGATGAAGATGTTAGTTCTTTAATAACACAGGTAAGCCAAATGCATAAAAAGCATTACAATATGATTTTAAATATACTACAAGGAGGGCAAAATGGACAATAATACTGTTAGTAATCCTGAAACAGAGGTACCAAAGGGACCTGATATGAACGATAGTGATTATTTAAATGATATGTTGATGAGCGAAAAGCATCTAGGAGGAGGTTATGCTCTTGCGATGAATGAGGCTAGTAATGATACCCTATATAATGAGATAGGAACTATATGTAGGGAAACTAAAGATATGGCAAGAGAATTATTTAATTTACAATTTCAAAAAGGTTGGTATAAGTTAGACAAAGCTGATGCCAATAAGATTACTACTGTAATTGATGAGTATAATCAAAAGAGTAACGAAATAAATTAAAAAAAAACGGAAATTCTAATTCCGTTTTTTATTTTGCAAGTTCAGTTATTGCTCTTTGTAATTGCATATCCGTTTGATCACTAGGATTTGTTAAATAATCATTACCTAGCCCGACTTCAATTGTTGGCTTAACTCCAACCTTATTAATAGTATTGCCCAGTGGTGTAAGCCATTCGCTAGTTGTAATTTTTATCATACCACCATTTGAGATGTCTACTGGTTGCTGTACTGTTCCTTTACCGAATGATGTATCACCTATTATTTCAGCTCCATATATCTCTTTAAGAGAAGAAGCTAAAACTTCAGATGCTGATGCACTAGCATTATTTATAAGTACTGCAACAGGATATGTTCTGTTCTCTTCTGTTTTATCATAATACTTATGAACTTTATTTTGATCCTTTGTTTGATATAAAGTTTCTCCTTTTTTCAAAAATAATTCTAATATATCATCAGTTACATGTAGGTATCCACCACTATTGTTACGTACATCTATAATTAAAGAATTAATATTTTTAGATTCTAATTCGGCTAAAGCCTTCTTAAATTGATCGTAAGTATTATTAGCAAAAATGCTAATACCTATATATCCTATTTTTTTACCATTTGATTCAAATGTTTTTTTGTTAATTGAAGGAAGTGAAACATGAGCTTTATTAATTGTTAGTTCTACGTCATTACCTTCCCTTTTTACAACCATCTTTATTTTAGAGATATTAGATTCCTTTATATAACTAGCAATTTGATTTCCAGTCATTTTTGAAATATCAAGGTCATCTATTTTAACAATTTGATCACCCATTTTAACACCAGCTGTTAAAGCAGGGGTATTTTCAAATACATTCGTTACAAAATGCTCGTTTTCTGCTGTTGTAACAAATTCAATTCCTATTCCTTTATATTCGCCTTTCATACGTTCATTGAAGTCAGATGTTTCTTCAGAATCCATATAAGAAGTATAATCATCTAGAATTGATAACATACCATCAATTGCTGCATCTATTAGTTTGTTTTTATCTACCTTTTCATAATACTCATCAACAATACTATTAAAAGCTTCTTCAAACTCACCTATTTCTTTATTTGAACTTACTCTAGTAACTTTACCATCTACAAGAGAATAAGTTAAGAAACTTCCACTAAAGACACCAATAATAGTTGCAATAGCAATAAGAACGATTACTTCCCCTAATTTAAACCCTAAAAAGTTCTTCTTATTAGTTTTCTTTTTTGCTGGTTTCTTTTTATCATTTTTAATAGATATATTAACCTTTTTTTCCTTATCCATATTATCACCCTATTCCATATATTAAATATATCACAAAACTTATTATTAAAGAAGCAAAAACATACTTATTTACAAATCTTTATTTTTCTTAAACATATTATTAATTATAGGTGCTTATGAAAAAGAATAAAGAATTTGAAAAAGAATTGTTGGATATAAATATTAAGATTTCTTGTCTTTTCTTTTTGATTTTGACCACCACTCTATATCTTATAATATTTTATAAAAGAAGAGCTGAAATAATAGACGACAAGTGCAATACTAATTACCAAGATAAATACCCTGATACAAGTAACTACCTAAGAGTAATTGTAATTATATTATTATTGGTAAATGGTATATTCTTATATTATTCTTATCAAAATCTAAAAGATAGTATAAATGAATACAATATAACTGGTGTTTACTCCAATGTCGAAGCTAATTACAATAGTTTTTATACCAATCTATTGCAATTTGGTGCAGTTTTAATAACTTTCTATAATGTCTTTGTATTGGATATCGACACTACATCTATTATAACTGGTTAATTATTTTAACACTTCTTTTATAGAGTCTTTTCCTTCTATATATAATATATTCTTTTTATTTTTAATTTTAATAAGAGTTGGTCCATTAATTTTTAAATCTTCTATCTTATTAACATTGTGATTTCCTTCTTCACTTATATATACTTCATTAAAACCTTTGCCTAAATCAACCTTATATACTTGTATTCCATTTTCTTGTTTATAAGAAGCCGCCAATGAAGCATATAGTGGTGCTGCTCCATCCTCAAAATCATAAAACAAAACAAAGTATTGATCACGATTCATATTGAATAGTTCACCAGCTAATATTTCTTCATATTGAATAACAACCGGTTCAATAATCTTATCACCATCATTCTTCATATTATTAGTTATTGCTGTTGTAAGTATATAGAAGATGATAAAGATTACGACTACAGCAACAGCGATCTTTATATTACTTGCTGTACTAAGTTCCCCCTCCATCACGACTGCTTCTTTTTTAATTTTTTCCCTTCTTCTTGTTTCTCTGTTTGCCATTTTTATCACCTAAATAAATTATATCATAAATATTATTTTTTTGTAAAAAAATCCCATTAATGGGACTTTTTTATTTTCCAACTGGAATAGTTCCTATAGATGTTGCAATTGTTACTAATTCATCAATCTCCATATCATCAGATGCTATATAATATTCCAATCCATTGCTGATCCATGATACTGAATTATCCGATATTACACCAACTGTATCTATTATCATAGATGGTTCCCCATATGTAGGAATAGTTATTAATTCGTCTTCTTTAGTCGCTGTTTCTTCTACTAAGATAAATGGTTTTTCACCTTCGAAGGTTAAGATAATACGTTCTCCTTCTGTTTTATTAACCTTGTTTTGAGCACTTAACGATGTGGCTTCTGGTATATACATAGGATATATAATATCTTCAATCTTCATTACCGGCTCAATTACTTCATCTAAAACCGCCGTATTCATATTTTCATTTAATGTAAAATGCTTTTCACTATATGTTGCTTTCATATCTGTTTTAGTAAATTTCATCTTTATAGCAGTATTACCTGTATCATTTATAACTTGAACTTCCTTAATTTCTAATTGCTTATCAAAGTATATAACTTGTTTTTCTAACTTGCGATTATTTGGATAATTTACTTTAGTTGTAATTACATAATAATTTTCCGTTTCCTCGAAAGTTTTTTCGTTATCATTTTTAATATCTTTTAAAAGTGTTTGTAATATATAACATTGAGAATTATTATAAGGCCACTCACTTTGGAATTTAAAACTCTTATTTAGTGACGGAGTAAGAACATACACACCATCATTATTTCTAAGTAATATTTGTTCATGATTATTAGCCTTGTTTTTTAAATTGACTTTAAATAACTCATTCTTCTGATATGCAACTTTCACATCATATTTATAAACATCCTCGTTGTTAATTATTTCCATTTCGCCTTCTAAATAATATCCTTTAATATTTTCTAACCTTGCATTTAAATCTTTCATAATATCCTTCTCATCATATTTCCCACATCCAGTAAGCAAAAATAAAAAGGCACATAAACTTAACCAAACTATTTTTTTCATACATTCACCCCACATTTGTATTTTCTAGTTAATTATATGGATATCTTTTTCTTTTATTCATGAATAAAAGATTTTTTTTAGTTAAATATATATATAGAAATGATTAAAGGAGGATAACATGAGAGGATTAAATATTATGGCTTTAATTCTAACTATAATTGGTGCACTTAACTGGGGATTGGTTGGTCTATTTGATTTTGATTTAGTTGCATCAATCTTCGGTGGTGCTGATGCAACCATATCTACCGTTATATATGTGTTGATAGGTTTAGCTGGAATTATTAATTTAAGTTTGTTGTTTGAAATGATAAATGAAACAGATAGAAGATAATAATAAATTGAAGTATAAAAAGTAGATGCTACATCTACTTTTATAATGTCCTTTTTTCCTTATCTTAATCTTGCAATAATTTCTTACAAAATTCATATGTTCATGCCCACCACAAAGTGGACCAATAAAAAAATTGAAGATGTATGTTATTTTAATTGAACTTTTCTATTTTATTATTTCATTATTCTTAAGTTTATCAAAATTTGTAAAACATTGCTCCTTAGAAACATTATTATAATCAAAATCCCTTTCTAAGGAATTATATACATTTTTAAATTACTCAGCACTAATGTTATATCTAGAAGCATTTTGTTCAATATATCGATTCATTTTGTGAATATAGTTTACCATGATTTCTAAATCACTTGTATATTTTAAGAACTAAAAAAGGAACAATTTTTATATCTTTGTTCCTTTTTAGTTCGTTTGTAGTTCTTATATTTTTTTATCTTGATACTTCTATTTCATATAAATAGGTATTATCTGAAATATATCTCACTGATTCATATTTTATCCATACAGTTCCTACTGGAATTGTATAAATTCTTTCAAAAGTTCCTTTTATACTACTTTCACCTACACTACTAATTACAGTTTTGTTCTTATCTAAAAATCTAATTGTTGATGCAGTTGAAGGGCTACTATATGAGTGGCCTAATAAAACCCTAATCTTTTTACCGTGCATACTCGGATCTACCTTCATATATTTATTTGTCTGACTAGTTGATCTAGTTGAATCATTTCCATCATATGCAGGTGGCATTATTGCGTCAGTTACATTTACAGTATAATTTGATACAATTCTACTTTCATTTCCATACTTGTCAATTCCTTTGGCATAGATTATTTCATCCTGATTTACCCACACAGGTTTCTCCTGATAATTCTTCCAATCTACTGTTTCACCTATTCGATATAATTTTTCAACACTTGTTGGAAAATAATTTACACTCACCATTTGATATGGTTTTTTTATTGCTTTTGTTGG
>DUVE01000005.1 GCA_012841205.1 Mollicutes bacterium | reverse complement strand
TTTGCAATTAAGTTTGCTTCTACCGATTCATAATTGGTATTATCTATACCCATTTCACTATTTAAATTATCAACATTTATTTTAGTAATATCATAATTGTTTTCGGCAGACCTTTTAGTATCTACTGTTTTAATAATAGTTCTTACAGAACTTTCAAATGTATTTCTTTTAGATTTAAATAATATATTTGATATAGCTGGCACTGCAATAGCAAGTATAATTGCTAAGATTACAATTACTGCTAATAATTCTACTAATACAAAAGCTTTTCTTTTCATACTAATTACCTCTATTTATTTCACTAGGAAATGCAATTGAATTAGCTAAATCTATACCATAATAATTAACATTAATAATTACATCTTCAATATTATATATAATTCTATTTACATAGTTTTCTTTTGTTAAATATATATTACCTGTTACTTCTTTTTTAATATCAATATCACTTATAATTGTATCTTTTACTAGGTTTGAGATAAATCTCTTATTATAGTTAACATCATAAACTTTATATGTTGTATCTCCTACCTTTTTTTCATATGTTTTTTTAATTTTCGATACTTTATTTAAACCTTTAAGATAAATAGATGGGTTATTATAATTTACATCCTTCTCTGTTATCATATATTTTCCGTTACTACCTATTACATATGTTTTTTCATTTGAGACATATAATATTTCTTTTTGCTCTCTTTTTTTATTCAAGGTTTCCCTAACATTACCAAATTCATTTAATACATCTTCCTGATCAAATACAGGCTCTTTTATATTAACACTCGTTTTAGTTATGCGATAACTTTCATCATTATAATTTTCGATCTTAACATTTTCATTGATACGCTTACCATTGTGTTCTCCATAAATACGTAAATTAATATAATAACCACTTATACCATCTTTGCCTGTTTGCATTTTCTCATAAGTACTATCAAATTCTTTAGCAGAACAACCACTCAAAATTAACAGTATGACAATAAATAACAATTTTCTTTTCATAAAAACTCCATTTTTTCTATCATATTATAATACAATTATAATTTACTTATCGTTAGTTGTTAATTAATGTTGAACTAATAATTAATATTTTCTTTTAATATCTTCATCTCTTAAATAAGCATTAGAAATAATGTTAGTACCATATTTTTCTTTTAAATTATCGACGGTTTTATCTAATTTACTAACCTTATTTCTTTCCTCAAAAGATTCAAATAAAGACATTTGATAATTAACTTCTTTTACTAAATTATCTAATCTAATACCTACCAGTCTTATTGGTTCATTATTCCACATTTCATCCAACAATTTTTTTGCTACTTCAAAGATTTCGTTTGTAATATTAGTTCCGTTTTTTAACTTTACTTGATGCGAATATGTTTTAAAATAACAATCTTTTAAAGTAACAACAACAACACAAGCATATCTTCCTTGCTTTCTTAATGTAATGCCTAAATTTTCTGATATAACATGTAGTGTTTTTTGGATTTCATCTTTTGTTTTTAAATCATGTTCAAGAGTTATACAGTTACTAATTCCCTTAGAATCTACTGGTTTATTATTTACTTTTGAATAATCCCTACCACATGCCATATCTATCATCTTGGATGTTTGATTCTTAAAATAAGGATATAGTTTATCATATGATGCTGTTGCTAAATCACCAATCGTATTTATATTTAAACCTCTTAATTTAACACTTGTCTTTTTACCTATGCCAAACAAATTGTTAATAGGAAGTGGCCACATTTTACTTTCTACTTCAAAGTCATATAAAGTATGTATTTTATTTGGTTTTTCAAAATCAGATGCCATTTTAGCGCATAATTTATTATTACCAATACCAATATTAACTGTAAAACCTAATGTATTCTCTATTTCATTTTTAATTTTTTCAGCAAAAGGCATAACATCACCATATAGTTTCAAAACCTTACCATAATCTAAAAAACATTCATCAATGGAGAAAATCTCGATATCTGGTGAATACTTACTAAGTAATTTAAAAAGACTTTTAGACATTTTTTGATATAAAGTATAGTTAGGAGGAAAGATTTGAAGATTAGGACATTTTTTTCTAGCTAAATATAGGGGTTCTCCTGTGATAATTCCCTTTTTCTTAGCACCTATTGATTTAGCTAAAACGATACCTGCTCTTTTTGATTCATCCCCACCAATAACAGCATCAATTCCTCTAATGTCTCCCTTATATCCTTTTTTAAGTAAATCTATTGCTGTCCAAGATAAAAAGGCATTATTAACATCTATATGAAGAATAATCTGATTCATACTATCACCATCTCAATTATACCACAAACTAATGTTCGCACAAATATAAAATACTAATATCCGTTAGATATTTTTAATAAACTTAATTAGGAGTGATATTATGTTTTTTTCATTTTTAACTGATCTCATAAAAAATATGTTATTAACTGGTTCATATTCTAACAATGTATTTCCAGACCCTTTATCAAAAGAAGAGGAATTAATGTATATTGAAAAACATTTCAAAAGGTCATCACATCAAGCAATGACCTTTTGTTTAATAAAAGCAAACTTTAATATTTAAATTTTATTTTCTTATTTACTAAAATTTTTATTCCTATTATAATCTTATCCTTTCATTGGTGACCAAAAAGGAACTAAACTGTTTTCATCAAGTTTATTTCTTCTGTATTCAAAATATTTATAACCTATACCATAATATTCATTAACATATCCATCGTCATAATCATAATGGGTAGTTTTAAAAATAAAAATCGGTTTTTGGTTATTTCTATATCTTAAAAAGTCTACAGATATTAATATCATCAAAAGTGTAAGTATGAGCCCTACGAGGCAAACTATTAACTTGTTTTTTTTGTTCACACTATCATCCTTTCAACTTAATTATAACATTATTAGGTTAAATAAAACACTAATTCATCTTGCATATTTTGAAATGTATCTTTTTCTTTCAAAAGTAGTTTGATTTCCAACGTAGTCATAATAAATAAGTTTTTGCTTCTCTGATTCATTAGTATTTTCAAAATGGTACTTCGTATTACCATTGACTTCTGTTAAAAGTAAACTGCCATCAGGCTGACTATAGGCCATAAAGATATACATTATACCAACCTCAGGAAAATAATCTTCTATACCATTTGATTCCATCATAACTAACTTACCACTGGCATTGTATCCGCCATTCTTTATAATTTGAACGTTTTCAACTAATGAACCTTTTATATTTTCAATAACTTTAACATCATATTTACTATATGGAATAAAGTTTGATTCATCATTATAATTACCAACATACTTAGTTATGCTTCCAATAAAAACATGATCAGCCGCGCCAACGTACTCATACATATTTGTAGGATCTATGGCTAAATCCAAGTTAACATAAATTACTGGATTTTTAGTTAGGTTATTAAATTGCGAGCATACCAAACCCACAAACAATAAAATCATAGATACTCCAATCATTTTTTTCTTGCACATAATATTCCGTCCCCTTTCTTAATTCCAAAGACAATAATATGTATCTTGATCAACAGGACCTATATCGCTCATTTCGATGATTCCTTGTCTCATCACGCTAATAAAAACAGTATCCCTGTGGTCAAGGCCTAGTGCATGACCCAATTCATGCATCATGGTTTTCCTTCGCTGTAATGATGTCATAGTATCCATCATAAAAGTATTAAACCCAATATTGCCAGCCGAATCAGTATAACCTAAAGTGGTGTTTGCTTGCGTATAATCCCTTATTGTTAAATCATTAATAGTCCAAATTGTATCCTTTTGAATAATTACTTTACCCAGCTTATTCCAGGCATATATTGCATCTGGTAAACCAGCATATTTTGTCCCACCACTATAATCAATCTTTTTACTGCCATCCACTAAATCCCAACCTTGGGTGTAACTGCATGCTGCATAAACACTAATGCTACCATAAAAGGTTAGTATAAATGTATAGGTAAATATAAATAAGAACTTTTTTATCATCCTACTCTTCTCCTTTGATTCCATTACAAAATCTTTTCTTTTTGTTTATATTCATTTTCTATTTACAAAAAATAGTAGTATCATACCACCTCCAAGCCAAGTTATTATTCTAAACTACTTAACAACGGAGATTGAAATAAAATACTACTATCAAAAGAAGTCATCAATCTACAATACCATTTTAATATAGATTTAATAATAAATCAATAAAAAGGAATAGGGCTTTGCATTATCCCTTGCAAATAATTATATTATTTATTATCATCAATAACTTTGTTAAGACAAGTATTATCAGTCTTATTCAAGTGTTATTTATAATCATAAACTAATAAACTTAATTAGGAGTGATATTATGTTTTTTTCTTTTTTAACTGATTTAATAAAAAATATGTTACTTACCGGTTCATATTCAAACAATGTATTTCCAGACCCATTATCAAAAGAAGATGAACT
>DUVE01000045.1 GCA_012841205.1 Mollicutes bacterium | reverse complement strand
TACCAAGAACCTCCGCCGCCACCTCCTGAGCCTCCGCCTGATGATCCACCACCAGAACCACCACTGCTTGATGGTCTAGATGACATAGCACTTGTTGCTGATATCATAGTTGAGTTCATAAAATTACTGAATGTAGTCATATTAAATGAAGAACTACCACCATACCAATTAGGAGCTTCCATGCTTATATCTTCAAACTTTTCGATCCATTTATCAGATACATCTAACACATAAGTATATGGTAATATATTATAAAAGTAAGATGGATCATCCATTACCAAAGCTTCAAGTTTAGGTTTCTCTGCTGTCTCTAGAAACCTCTTAAACCCTTTTATTTTTCCTAACATCTCATTTCCGTAAGGAGTTCTTTTGGGCATTGCTTTAAAACACACGATCATTACAATAAGACAAGCAAGACCTATTAAGAAACCAATTAATAAAATAGAATCAAAAAATAACGCTTCACCAAGAGGAAGTGCAGTAACAATCATCAAAAACATATGAAAAAAAATGAAAGGTCCAACAATTAAATTAAATATTTTAGGTTTACCTTTAACAAATAAAATTGATATGAATGGTAGATAACCTACTAAGAATAATATATTTATTCCAAGCTCCCCTATACCCGCATAATCCACTACTGGAATACTTGTTATGATAAGTATAGTTGCAATTATCATTAATATAACATATATAGATTTGCTCGATGCAATTTTTTCAAATATTTTATCTCTGTTTTTCCTAGCATTTAAATTTGCAACAATTGCATTCAAACTAATATAGAAGCTATTATATAAATCACTTTTTGTAACTTCTTCTAACTTTGAATCTTCAGGAAATAAATCCCCGCGTGGCTCTTTAAAATAAGCCGTTATTTCTTTTGTTGTGAGTTTATTTGTTTTTTTGGAGTTGAAAAGAGATTTAAAAAACACTTCCTCATTTATATTATCTCCAGAATATTCTTTTAACTTCACTATTTTAAAACCTTTCTTAGAGGAAAAGAAAGTTTTTTCTTCAATCTCTTCTATTCTTATATAACCTTTGTCAGCTAAATAAATCAATAGAGAAAGAACATCCTTTTGTGTAGCTACGCCTTTATATAAGAAACCAACTTCAGCGCTATTAAAACCTTTAGGCGGATAAAACTCTACTGTCTCGACAACTTCATCATCTCTACCATGTTTAAACCACATAACAAATGAAATTATAGCGAATGTGATTGGTAATATATATAACAACATAGTAAAGAAACTTAAATTGCCACTAGCACCTACAAAATATCCCTCAGGAAGTTCTAATCTTACCGTTAATGCCTCACCCTCACTTAAAACTTCAGTATAACTACCAGTAATTACATTACCATCAACACTATAGATAACTTTATCACTATTAGTTGAACCAAGCTTACCACTAGAAAAACCTAATTTAGATTCATCAAATTCTTTTGGCATAGTAATAGTAAATGTAATATTACTAATAGTAGTATCCCACTCATCACCTATTAGATTAAAATAAAATTCATCATATCCTCTGCCCTTATCTTTACCAATATTATATGAATAATTAATTGTATAATCCTCACTACCAGTTATGGTTTTAGAAGGAGAGCCTATTCTTATAACCCTATATCCATTTTCATATTCAATCTTAAATTCGTTGTTAACATTTATATTATTTATTCTTGCTCTGTTATAACTTCTAGTTCCATCTAATCTAACAACATTATTCGTTATTGGTATTTTTCTAAATATACCATGCTTAGATACGTTAAAATGAGCAGATATGTTTTCCGTTATATCAAAAGTATTATTTTCGTTTACTTTAATATCAATATCATATTTAGTTAAAGCGTACTCACCATTCCCACGAGTATTAGTGGCGGTTGTTTGCTTATTTTGCTTAACTGTCTTCATATTAACAGTATTATAATCAGTTATCGGATCGATTCCATGTTCATTTACCTTGTTTTTTTGAAAAAGATAATTAAAAACCACTTCTTCAGTCGAAGGTTCAACAAATAATCTATAATATTTAATATCAGATATATTATATGATTCTTTTAAATCTTCTTTATATAAAATATACCTTACATAATCACCCGTAGAACTTGATGAGATGTTAAATATTTCACCATAACCATCACTTGAAGCTATTTCCTCTTTGTTACCATTATAATAGTAAATTATATAATGATAATAATATGTATCAAATACATTATCGGTTTTTCTTTTAACATCGCCAGTTATAGCTACCATAGTATTAATAGGTACATCAATATATTCAGTATATTTTAAACTAAATTCAAATTCATCAGTATCTAAAACAACATCGCTTTTCAAATCTATATATTCACTTATATAACTTAAAGCATCCACCCCTGTTGGCAAAATAAGTAGACATACAAAAATAAAGATGTTCAAGAAAATTAATCTCATTTTTTTCATTATAATTCTACCTTAACATTTTCTCGCTCAGAATTATTTGCTTCAAAATATTTTACTTCTTTGAAACCAAATAATCTTGCAAACATATTACTTGGAAAAATTTTAACTTTGTCATTCATATTTCTAACAACAGCATTATAATATTTTCTTGCATTTGCTATATCCTCTTCAACTTTTGATAGTTGCAAGCTTAAATCCAAGAAATTTTTATTAGCTTTCAAATCTGGATATGATTCAGCTAACAACATCAATTTTGAAATATTTGATGTAAGCATTTCATTTGTATCAATCTTATCATTTGTACTCATCTTGTCATAAGCACCATTTCTTAAATTTATAACTTCTTCTAGGGTGTCCTTTTCATGTTTAGCATACCCTTTAACAGTCTCAACAATATTTGGAATTAAATCCCATCTTTTCTTTAAGTATACATCCATAGTTGCAAAGGCTTCTTTAACCCTATTTCTTAATTTTACTAATTTGTTAAAAACTACAAGTGCATAAATCAAGATTAAAATTACAACCCCTATAATAATATATAACCACATTTTATCTTCCTCCTACTATAGAAATAATATCATATTATTTTATCATATAAAAGAAAAAACGATATATCGCTTTAACAATGTAAAGTATATATCGTATATTTATTTTTTTATTATGCTTGTATTATATAAAACATTTATATCCACATCTCCATTAATGCCCTCTATTCTGCCATTATTACATAACTGCCACATTGCATATTCACCAGTATAATTAGTTTGACTAGTATAGTGCGCTAACCACACTGGATACTCATCTATATCCCATATATTCTCTAAATAATACTTACTACTATAGTTCATTGCATCATATCCATTTACTTTTATAGTACTTAAAAAAGTTCTAGATATTTCATTTATATCATGTAAACTTAAATTTAAAGAAGAAAAATCACTCCAACTTTCAAAGTCAAATACAACTGGTAATGATATTTTGTAATCTTTAATTTTATCTATAACCCACATTGCTTGTTCAAAAGCTTCTTCAGTACTAGTAGCATAAGTATAAAAGTATATACCTACTGGAATATCTAGTTCATTTAATTTTTTGATATTATTATAAAAATATGGATCAATTACATAAGTGTCATTATAATCTTTTTGGTAACCTACTCTAAGCATTACAAATTCAACATTATTTTTAAGTAATTTATCAAAATCAACATTTCCTTGCCATTTAGAAATGTCTAAACCTATTTTAGTATTTTCATTCTTATGTTTAGTATATATATCTTTATAATACGTTTTAGCGCCCGTTTGGGTAGATGTTGGAAGTTTTTCTACTACATTTAAAACAAAATCTTTAGTTGTAATATTATTAGAACTATCAGTCACCTTTAGTGTTAAATTATAATTACCAATACTATTTATATCATAATCACCTATTATCTCTCTTTTAGGTGAAGCATCATAATTATCAGCTGAAATGAATAAATATTCAATTGAAGATTTATTTCCCTTTTTAATAGTTTTACTATTACCACCTAATATCATAGGAGATACATCATCTACTACTTTGTAATTTATATAAGTTTTTCTTTTTCTATTATGCTTGTTTAAATACAATACTTCTAATTTTTTAATACCTATATTATTGGTATCAAACTCTTTATCCTCTAACAACTTACCATTGTTTGTGTCAAAAAAATCTGACACATTATATTTTTCATAAACTTTTAATATAATTTCATCATTAATCACAACATCTTTATTATCTACTTTTACTCTATAACTATCTATATATAGATAACCCACTATACCTAAAATTATAAATAATGATAAGCAAACAAAAATCACATATTTCTTCATATAACTACCTCTACTTTAATTATAACATATGTATATAGCTTAATTTGTTTAATCTATAAAAATAAAAAAACGTGATTATAACACGTTCTTTTTGATATAAGATAATAATTTCTATAAATATTTCTTTATATCCTCTACTATCCTTTCTTGATCATCAATAAACTTCTCTAGCAGATCATAAACTTCCTTATCTAATTTCTTATTATTAAGTATCCTTTTGCCTTCAATAATACCCATATTTGTTCCTTGTAATAATATTTCTGCAATCTTAGAATCAGTATGATCCCTCATTGTTTTCATTTTAGTCATATAATCAGCCATTGTTTTTTCAATTTTACTTACTTCATGAGGTTCTTTTTCACTATATTTACTATATATTTTATTTATCTTATCTTCTATTTTATCATACTGTTTTAATTGCTTTTCTAGGATCTTTTTAAAATCTTTGCTATCAACTTTATCTATTAGATTATTAATAGCTTCAATACCCATAGTACAACCTTTATTAACTTCATCCAGTGCATTTTTATTTTCTTCCATCTCATCACCCTCCCATATTATTATGTGAGTTTACTTATAAAATAAACATAATTTAAAATAAAAAAGGAGTCTTACTCCTTTAAGGGATGAGAATTACCATATTTATTTGTTTCATTACTCAACAAAAAAACCTTATCCTTTATTTACATGCATCCTTACGGTAGTTACCAACAATATCATTTTTAGTAAGTCCAAAAATTTGAGTGCCAAAATAATCCACTGAACATACATTTCTAGCACCTACTTTTAATATTTCAGGTATACTACATGTTTGTTTCATTTCATATGTTGTTTCATTTATTTTGGTAATTGTTGTATCAATGCCAGGAACATCAAAATATTCAAGCAGCTCTGCTGTCCATATTTCTTCATTTTCGATTGAACTAATTGGTATTAAAGCTGTTATATTTATAAGATATAATATATCTTCGAAGAATGAAAATTTATATGTATGCTTATCATTTTCAACATATACTACATCACCATCATCAGTTAACGTTAGTAAACCCCTTTCATCCTCACAACAAGTTAGACTACTATAACAAAGTCTCTTTTGTTCATGACCTAATTGAAAGATATAATTTCCAGTTTCATTATTGCATAATGAAACCTTATAACCTATACCATAATAATCAGTTCCTTTTATATTAACATCTTCATGTGATACGTCGACTGTACGATAAGTAAATATAGGCTTTTTACCATTCATTACTCTAATATAATCAATTGTTCCAAATATATAAAGTATAATAGCTAATAGTAGGATTAAAGCAGTTCCCGTGAAAATAATTTTACTTTTTTTATTTTTAAAATATTTCTTTTGAAAGAATGGTATATTATCTTTTCCAGTCTCATCTGATGTTTTTGTCGAAACACTACCAAGTTTCTCTCCTCTTAATATTTCACTAACATCTGCATCTAAGCATTCAGCTAGTTTTTCTATCAATCCAATATCTGGCATAGCTAAACCACGTTCCCATTTAGATACAGCTTTATCACTAACAAATAATTTTCCTGCCAAATCTTTTTGAGTCATATTCTTGTCTTTTCTTAAAGTTGCAATAAATAGTCCAATCTTTTTATTGTCCATATTATCTACTCCTCTTACTATAAGTTTAACATATTGTGACAAAAAAAAAGGAAACTATTGGTTTAGTTTCCATTTTAAAAACAAAAATGGAGCCTCTCGGCTCCTTCAGGGGGCG
>DUVE01000044.1 GCA_012841205.1 Mollicutes bacterium | reverse complement strand
TCAACAGCTCTTTCTGGAGTTGGAATCCATTCGTCAACTGCTTTCATTAACTCATCGATTACTTTACCATATTCTTCATCACCTTCAAGAGATTTTAAAGCTGAACCACGAAGAATTGGAGTATTATCACCATCAAAGCCATATGAACTTAATAGTTCACGAACTTCCATTTCTACTAGGTCTAATAATTCCGGGTCATCAACCATGTCACATTTGTTTAAGAATATAACCATTCTTGGAACACCAACTTGACGAGCAAGAAGGATATGTTCACGAGTTTGTGCCATAGGACCATCAGTTGCAGCTATAACAAGGATAGCTCCATCCATTTGCGCAGCACCAGTAATCATGTTTTTTACATAATCGGCATGCCCTGGACAGTCAACATGAGCATAGTGACGATTGTCAGTCTCATATTCAACGTGTGATGTATTAATTGTAATACCACGTTCCTTTTCTTCAGGTGCTCTATCGATTTGCTCGTAATCTTGAGCTTTAGCCATGTTTTTTGATGCTTGTCTTTTAGTTATAGCAGCTGTTAATGTTGTTTTACCATGGTCAACGTGACCAATAGTACCAATATTAACATGCGCTTTTGAACGTACATACTTTTCTTTTGCCATTTAATTTTCCTCCTTTTAAATTACATATATATATTTTATCTAATACTTGAAAAAATATCAAGCACTATTCGATTTATTGACCACCATTTCTTTTGATTATTTCTTCTGAAATACTCTTTGGAACTTCTTCATAGTGATCTGGTATCATTTGGAATGATGCTCTACCTTGTGTATTTGAACGTAAACTAGTAGCATACCCAAACATTTCTGATAATGGAACTAGAGCATTAAGAGAAATAGCATTTCCTCTTGACTCTTGACCCATTGGTTTACCTCTTCTAGAAGTAATATCACCCATAACATTACCAAAATACTCTTCTGGAGTTGTAACATCAACTTTCATAATTGGTTCTAATAATACAGGCTTACATTTATTACGCGCTTCTTTAAGAGCCATACTAGCTGCAATTTTATATGCCATTTCTGATGAGTCTACATCATGGTAGCTACCATCATACAATGTAGCTTTAATGTCTACCATTGGATATCCAGCTAAAACACCAGTTTTCATAGCATCTCTTAATCCTTTGTCAGTTACTGGTATATATTCACGAGGAACAACACCACCAACAATTGCATCAACAAATTCATATCCTTTACCTGGATTTGGTTCGAATTTAATCCAAACATGTCCGTATTGTCCACGTCCACCAGATTGTTTAATATACTTACCTTCACACTCACCCACTTGTGTAAGAGTCTCGCGATAAGCTACTTGTGGTTTACCAACAATTACTTCTACATTGAATTCTCTTTTCATTCTATCAACAATTACTTCTAGGTGTAGTTCTCCCATACCTTCGATAATTGTTTGACCTGTTTCTGTGTCTGTATGAGCACGGAAAGTAGGATCCTCTTCCATAAGTTTACTTAAAGCAATACCCATTTTTTCTTGGTCTGCTTTAGTTTTAGGTTCAACTGCTAGATTGATAACAGGATCAGCAAAGTTAGTAGCTTCCAATATTATAGGATGCTTTTCATCACATAAAGTGTCTCCTGTAACAGTGTTTTTAAGACCAACAATCGCAACTATATCACCAGCGTAAACCTCTGATATTTCTTGACGATGGTTAGCGTGCATTTGTAATAAACGCCCTACTCTTTCTTTTGAACCTTTAGTCGCATTAAGAACATACGAACCACTTGTTAGTTTACCAGCATAAACTCTGATAAACGCAAGTTTTCCTACAAAAGGATCTGTCATAATTTTAAATGCTAGAGCTGTGAAAGGTTCTTCATCCTTTGGATGTCTTAAAACCTCTTCTTCTTTTAAATTGGTTCCTGTAATAGCTTCAACATCTGCAGGAGATGGAAGATAATCGATTATTGCGTCAAGCAATAATTTAACTCCAACATTTCCTAAAGCTGTTCCGCAAAGAATTGGGAAAAATTGAACAGATACAACACCTTTTCTAATAGCTCTCTTGATTAAATCAATAGACACTTCATTACCTTCAAGGTATTTTTCCATTAATTCATCATCAAATTCAGCTACAGCTTCAATTAATTCTACTCTTTTTCCTTCGACTGTTGTTTTTAATTCCTCTGGAATTTCAATTTCAACAGGAGTTTCATCAGGTTTACCATCATATTTATATGCTTTTAAGTTAATTATATCAATGATACCATCAAACTCATTTTCTGCACCAATAGGCCATTCAATTGGTTTTGCATTAACTGCAAAACGTTTTTCTATGCTTTCTAAACAGTTTTCGAAAGACGCACCTATTTTATCCATTTTGTTAACGAATATTAAACGAGGTACATTTCTCTCATTAGCTTGACGCCAAACAGTTTCTGTTTGAGGTTCAACACCTGCATTTGCATCTAACAATGTTACCGCGCCATCAAGAACACGTAATGATCTTGTTACTTCAGCTGTAAAGTCAACATGCCCTGGAGTATCGATTATATTAAAACGAAAACCCTTCCAAAAAGCAGTAGTGGCTGCTGAAGTAATAGTAATACCACGTTCTTGTTCTTGTTCCATCCAGTCCATTTGAGATTCACCATCATGTGTTTCACCTAATTTATGAATCTTTCCTGTGTGGTATAAAACACGTTCAGTACAAGTTGTTTTACCAGCATCAATGTGAGCCATAATACCAATATTTCTTGTTTTTTCTAGTAAATATTCACGAGCCATAAAGCTTACTCCTTCCTACCAACGATAATGTGCAAATGCTTTATTTGCCTCTGCCATTCTATGTGTATCTTCGCGCTTCTTAACAGCACCACCGGTACCATTATAAGCATCTACTATTTCATTACCAAGGTTTTCATACATAGTATGTGCACCTCTTTGTTTTGCATAATCTACCAACCAACGAAGTCCAAGAGCAAGTGATCTTTCTTCTCTTACTTCTGTTGGAACTTGATAATTTGCCCCACCAACACGACGTGATTTTACTTCAAGTGCAGGTTTAATATTTTCTAATGCTTTTTCAAACACTTCATTAGGATCTTTTTCAGTTTTTTCTTTTACAATATCAAACGCTTTATAAACGATTGTTTGAGCTTTTCCTTTTTTACCATCAATCATTACTTGATTGATTAATTTAGAAACTATTTTAGAACCATAAATAGGATCAGCTAAAACATCTCTTTTAATTGCTTGTCTTTTACGCATCGTTTTTCCTCCTTTACTTATTTTTTAACTCTTTTAGTTCCATATTTAGAACGACCTTGGTTACGATTTGCAACACCAGCTGTATCTAAAGTTCCACGAACAACATGATAACGAACACCAATTAAGTCTTTAGCACGACCACCACGGATAAGTACCACGCTATGCTCTTGTAAGTTATGTCCTTCGCCTGGAATATAAGCAGTAACTTCTAAACCATTACTTAAACGAACACGTGCATACTTACGTAATGCTGAGTTTGGTTTCTTTGGTGTCATAGTTCCAACACGTGTACAAACACCTCTTTTTTGTGGTGACTTCAAAGTAGTTGGTTTTCTTTTCAAACTATTTAAACCAATACCTAATACTGGTGACTTGCTTTTCTTAGTTTTACTTTTTCTTCCTTTTTTAACTAATTGATTGATTGTAGGCATATTTTAGCCCTCCTTCCTTTACACACACCCTCGTGTTTCATTATATTCATAAATATAAGTTCTACTTATTTAGCAGAACTTTTTAATTAAGCCTTTTTAATATATCACTTATAGTATATGAATGTCAATTACTTTAATTCATTTTGATCAAATAATTTTCTTATTTTTATAATTTATTTGTATAATTGGAACATTATACAAGTTAGCAAAGTATTCCACTTTGTCTTTGATCTCATGATCTATTTCATCACATCCACAGTAGTGAATTACTGCTTTTGGTTTTGAGTATTCTTTGTCAAGACCTATTTCATTATAAAAAGGCATTTCAATATCATTATAATATTGGTTTTTCAAACAATAAGGCGTTTTAGTTAAAGTCATTTGATAATTGTGACTATACGTATAAATAATAGAATTTACAGAGTGCTTCTCTCCTTTTTTTACAGTACAAAAATTTTGTTTGTTTATATGGTTTGAATCTTCAGTAGTATGTTCAAGTTGAGCATCTATTTCACACGCACCTAAAAAATTATTCATATTTATATCATACACAAGGCCATAATTAGTATTATCATTTTGAAAATGATTATGATTATCATTACTTATTACACTTGTTGAAATGCAACCCACTTCATTATTTTTTAAAATATCTTTCTTGTATTCAATAGTATCATTGTTTCTAAACATATGAACTAACAATTTATAGGGCTTTTCTTCATCAAAAGATTCGATACTAGTAAGTTCCTTCTGCCATATTCCAACAATGATAGGTTTATAGCTATATTCGATTTCAAAGATGAGATTAATTTTATCTACATCTTCTTTATCTAAATAAATATACCTTGCTTTTAAATCTAATTTTCTTTTTAGTTCATTTTGATATTTCCCTATTGTGTATATGTGTTTATCAATTGCATCTAAAATAGTTTTATCTACATAAGAATAATGTTTAATACTTTTTAATCCAATTGCAATATTTTCAATTATAGAAAGTATTGTATTATATTCTAATGAACTATATTTTGATTCAACTTTTCTTTCCATATTTATCCCTCGATATTATAATATCACTTTGTAAGTATTTTAGTAAATGTGTTGGTATTCATAAGTGTAAACTAGTTGTTTTTAATTATTTCTTTTATTTTACTTACCATATCCATTTCTTCCCAAGGGGCTTCTACATCTTCTCTGCCAAAGTGCCCATAAGAAGCATATTGTTTATATATCGGCCTTTTAAGTCTTAATTTTTCTATCATCGAAGATGGTTTGAAATCAAATAAGTTATTTATAATTTTTGAAATTTCTGCTTCTTCAATTTTAGAAGTATTAAATGTATTTATAAAAATCGAAACAGGGGTTGCAACGCCAATGGCATAGGAAACTTGTATTTCACATTTTTTGGCAAGTCCAGACGCTACAATATTTTTGGCTACATATCTAGCATAATAACTAGCTGTTCTATCTACCTTTGTATAATCTTTACCACTAAATGCTCCTCCGCCATGATGAGCATATCCTCCGTAAGTGTCAACAATTATCTTACGGCCTGTAAGACCTGAATCTCCAACTGGACCTCCTATTATGAACCTACCTGTTGGATTAATTAAAATATTTGTTGTGTTATCAATTAGTTCCTTAGGAATAACTTTATTTACAACATTAGTGATAATGTCCCTTTCAAGCACATCAATAGTTATATCAGGATCATGCTGAGCAGAGACAACAATGGTGTCAACTTTTCTTGGAATACCATTTACATATTCAATTGTTACTTGCGTTTTACCATCTGGTCTCAAATATGGTAATATATGTTTTTTTCTAACCAGTTCTAACCTTTCAGCCAAGGCATGTGCAAGATCGATTGCAAGCGGCATATAATTTGCTGTTTCATCACAGGCGTAACCAAACATAATTCCTTGATCACCAGCACCTAATTCACTTTTTAATAGTTGCTGTTTTTCTTCAAGTGACACGTTGACACCTATTGCTATATCAGGCGATTGTTTGGTAATGTCAACAATTATCTGGCAAGTATGACCATTAAAGCCTAAATCATCATTGTCATATCCAATATCAACAATAGTCTTTTTGGCAATCGATTTGATATCAACTTCTGCTGTGCTTGTTATCTCTCCTATTATTATTACCATGTTGCTAGATATACATACTTCACAAGCAACCCTCGCGTTTTCATCTTGTTTTAAGTACGCATCTAATATTGCGTCCGAAATCTGATCGCACATTTTGTCTGGGTGACCACATGTCACCGATTCTGATGTAAATAATTTTTTCATATAACCTCCTTCTAATTTACCTATAAAGAATAAAACACTCATGGGTAACCATAAGTGTTTGAAGTCATACTTCCTCATCTTCCGGGTAACCCGCAGGATTTAGCACCACACATAATAGTAGGTTGCTGGGCTTCATAGGACCTGTTTCCTCCACCACTCTTGATAAGGTAAATTGTTAAATTTTATTTACATTCTAATTATTACATAATCTTATTTTCAAGTCAATTTCTTTTAGGTTTACTATATTTATTGCCATTTAATTTTACAATCTTTCCTGGAATACCGACAACTGTAGCCCCCTTAGGCACATCATTTAATACAACAGCATTCGCACCAATTTTTGAATTTGACCCTATTTTTATATTTCCTAATATTTTCGCACCTGTTCCTATCGTTACATTATTTCCAACAGTAGGATGCCGTTTTCCTTTGTCTTTACCCGTACCACCTAATGTGACACCATGATATATAGTAACATTATTTCCTATAATACTTGTTTCACCAATTACAACACCCATACCATGGTCAATAAATAAATCATTACCTATTATAGCTCCAGGATGAATTTCAATTCCTGTTTTTCTCTTTGTTCTTTCACTTATCAATCTAGCAAGAAAAAAGAACTTTCTTCTATATAAATAATTCGCAACCCTATATCTAATTATAGCTTTAAAACTAGGATATAAAAGAACTTCTAAATTACTATTTATAGAAGGATCTTTTTCCTTTGTTAAAGCTATTTGACCTCTTATATATTTGATAACTCCCATATAATCCTCCTAATATAGTATATTCAAATAATAAAGTAGTGAAACGACGCAAAAAAAGTAACTAACATTGTTAGTTACTTTACATATTTATTGTTTTAAATTAACTTCCTATTATTTTCATGGATTGTTTGTTTATATTCGTTATACAATTCTTTCATGATTATATTCTCTTTTGTAGACTGAATTCTAAAAAGATTCGCCATACCTTCTACATCGTTATCTCTTATATAAGTATGATAGTATTCTGCTAGGTCTTCTGTAATGACTAAAGGAGCAAGCCGTTGTTTTAATAAATTGAAATTTAATAATAAACGGCTTGTTCTTCCATTTCCATCTTCAAAAGGATGAATTCTAATAAATTCAATATGGAATTTCGCTTCCCTTTCAAACGGTTCCATTTCAGTCCATTCTGTTTCATATTTTGACAACAATTTCGAAACATCAATTGGAATCATCTCAGCTGAGGAAATAGGTATGTCAGAATCAACGATATGATCACCAATCTTACGATAACCTTTCGAAATATAAGGAGAGTCATTATTAATTATATTAGCAGTTGTCACAACGATATTTTCCGAAAGATTTTCATCACGTAGTAACAATTCCTTTAAATATTCAAATGCTTTCATATTATTTTTAAAGCGAAGTTTAATTTCACTGTCATTTTTATTTTCTAAATTTAATGAACTGCTTAATTTTGTTAATCTACGAATAAGAAATTCGAAATATTCGTTGTAAAATCTTTCATTATCCGGATTTAAATAATCCTCATGTATTTTGGTTATCATAATATCAACACCCTTCTATTCCTATATAACTAGGAATTCTTAAGTTCTATAGAGTTACTCGTCATACTTTTGATGTACTCTAGAGAAAGTCAAACATATGTCACACTTTTGATAAAAATAAATAAGACTGCTATATTAAATTGTATACTGTTCTACTATTTCATTTAGAGATCTAAAGCCTAATACTTTTTTTGAAACATTATTGTGTCTGGATTCATACCTC
>DUVE01000043.1 GCA_012841205.1 Mollicutes bacterium | reverse complement strand
TTTTCAATGTCATTATATATTTTGTCATGTGAAATACTAACTTGTGCGGTAGTGTTAGCACTTACTCCACTTGCAAGTCCTCTTGCATCAACTAAAACGAACTTTATATCATTTTTCATTAGATTATAGGCACACATTAAACCGGCTATGCCTCCACCAATTATCAAAACAGGAGTAGTTATGTCTTCGCTTACACTAGGCAAATTCCTATTTATATAATCTCTCATCCATATTGATTCCATCATTATCACCTAACGTTAGTATAAGCAAGATGTTAAAGATAAATACTTAAATGGTACGACATAAGATATGTTATTGTTTCAGGCAAAATAAAAACTTGGTGTTTTTGTACCAAGTTTTAAATTTAAATAAGGGGCTACTTTTTTTATCTTATTATTACTGATTCAAAGAACTGTTCTTGAAATTCCGTTAAAGCTCTAATTTGATCATCTGTATAGTTTTTGCCTTTAGGACAAACAATTAATTTGTCGTCGTTGTCATTAGTCCTATGAATGATGGCAATTACTTCACCCTCAAATTCTTCTATTGGCTTAAAAACACCAATAACATATGCATCTAATTCTTCACCATCGCCACTAACAGTATTAGGAATATACCCATAATTTAGCATATACACAAAGCCATGTTTGGGATGAGTGGTTGCTAGAGGTCTATCCATGACTACTTTCACAATTTTTCCTAGATATTTTTTACTTTCTTCCAACATACTATCACCTACATAAATTATAACATAAAGTGTCTTATTACTTTGAAACAACTTTTCTATTTTTCTACAATAAATTCTGCTGCAACTGGATAGATTCTAATATTGCCTCCCGAACCTAAAATAACATCTGTATTAATGCGATAGTATCCAGCTGGTAATTTGCCATAAAGCCATTCCCAATTCTTTTTGATTTCGGCCCTCTCGTTAGGTCTTAAGGTATATCCAATCGAAATAAAACCGTAATCTTTAATTATTGGTTTAACTTTAATCCAACCGCCATCTTCCATATATTCAATATCATAAGACTCGCCATAAGTATATTTAAGATTGGTCCTATTTGTTAAGACTAGTGTAGCACCTGTATTAGTTAATGTGCCTTCTTTTATACTCATAGTAATGGGTGTATCTTTATTTATGTCATAATATCCTATATTAATTAAAAGTGAATGGAAATTCTCTGCTGACTTACCATAATCCTTTATACTTCCATATTTTTTTTCTAGATCACTTATTTTAATTCTAACTATATTATCAATACAATCACAAAAACGATCATTATAGTGAATCTCATCTACATTTTCAATTAAAGCTAAAAGAATAATTGAATATGTTTCCATTTTCCTTTTAAAATTAGTTATGGATTCATTGATAGGATTAGTAAAATTTATATGCAAAATATAGGGTTGTTCAGATGTTTTTAATTCTATCTTGTAATTAGCTAGCTTTGAAATTTCTAAAGCTTCTAATAATTTCATATTAGCAGCCGCATCCCCTATATATTTATTTTTCAAACTAAACAGATATTTAGATTGTGTAGCAATCTTTTCATTTGTTATTTGATCATAAACTTTTATTCCTAATATTTCTATTTTCCAGCCTTTTTTATATCCTAATTCATATTCAAAATCACTTTTGTGATATTTTGTTATTTTATAAAGTATTGCTTTATACTCAAGGCTTCCGCCATCTTTTAGTCTTACTTGTATTGGTATCAACAAAAATAAAATAAATATTATAATTACAGCAATTAGTTTTTTCATATCTATTCACCTGATTTTATTATATCAAATTAAATAAAAAAACTTGATACTTTTATATCAAGTTCTATAATAAATAGTGTTGGTGGAAAAAATCAACACTATTTTATGTTTAATATAAAAGAGACACAAACCAAAGACTTTTGATACAATGTAATTATCTTGAAAACATTGAAAGGAATGGTTTTATGTCTCATACTGATTATACTAGAAATATTTTAAATATTAAAGATAGAAACATATATTTTTCTGAAAATTGTTTAGAAGTTAAAAAAATTAAAGGAATAATGA
>DUVE01000042.1 GCA_012841205.1 Mollicutes bacterium | reverse complement strand
GTTGTATACTTTTAATCATAAGAGAACATCTCCTTTGTGTTTTGGTTTATTGTCGTGATTAAATTCTAACACAAATTTGGTGCTCTCTTATTATTATTTTATTTTCCTACAAAAATTTTACGCTAACAGATATGGAAGCAGATTGTTCCGTTTATAAAGTAATATAGGAGAAGTTGTACATGATAGAATATTCAGAACTAAGTTCATATTTTGAAACGTACAAGTATTATGATGAAACATCAGGTAGATATAGTGCAATTTTTAGTAATATAGAAGAATTAATAGATACTGATCAAATTAAAATATTTTATCCTAAAAATCTAAAAGTTGTAGATAAGGACTTGGAGGTCTTTTTGATTTTGGACGGAAAAATATTATATGGAAAAAGCCTAGAAAACAATGATGTAGAGATAAAAGTGTACTTCTTAAAGGATATAAATGATATTACTTATAAATGTAGTTGGTATGGTGAAGATAGTTTTCATAAAATTTCATTGAAATTTAATAGTGATGTTATTTTAGAATTTGACAGTATGAATGATGCAACATCATATAGTCGTAGGATAGAATTAGAGATGGTCATTAAAGAAATAATTAGAATGTTGATGGGTTTATAGCAGTAATCAAATCTTTTATTAGATTGATAATATATGAAGTTATACTTAAATAGTCCCCATACATATTATATAGATAAAGGGTGTCGGTAAATTCCGATGCCTTTTTAATTAGCAATAAAGTAATAATCGAGAAAACTGGATAGCCAAAAATAAACATATAGGAAAAGCAGGTCAAACATTGCCAAACCTCACAAACTTTATTATTATATATATAGATAGTATTTATATAAAAAAAGGGTGAGGATATGAGTATTGAACGAATTGCTGAGTTTTTAAATAAGTATTTTATGGAGGACATGGAAGAGATAAATACTGCTATAGATTTGTTATCAATTACTATAAATAAGACTAAAAGCAATATTGATAATTCAATATCAAAACTGTTATTTAGAACCATATAATACTGTTAATCGATAGTATATAATTAATTTAGTAATAAGGAATATAATGAACGACATCTACAGAAGCATAATAGTTATAATCAGAGTACCTTTTAAATATTTTGATAATCACAAAGGAGAAAAGTATGGACTTTTATGAAGTGCTACAAATTAGTGAAACCGCAAGTGATGAAGTTATAGATGCTGCATATAAGGCATTAGCGAAAAAATATCATCCTGATTCCTTCAAAGGAAATTTATCTGAAGCAAATAAAAAAATGCTTGAACTCAATATTGCTCGTGATACCTTAAAAAATAAAACTAAGAGGTATAATTATGATTTAAAACTAAAAAAAGAAAAAAGTGACTTTTCTCAAAATTCATTCAGAAATTATGAACAGAGCCATGAATATGAGAGGCAGCGTAAAAAAGAAGCAGAAGCGAGAAAAGCCGATGAAGATAGATTGAGGAAAGAATATGAAGAAAGAACTAAAAATTCTAATGAAAGAAAAAAACAAGACAATATGAGACAAGAGGAAGAAAGAAAGTATAAGGAGGCAGAAAACAAAGCAAGACAAGAAGAGGCTACAAGAAGGCAAAAAGATGTTCAAGAAAAAATAAGAAATGACAAAATAATTAACATGACATTATTTTATATAGGTGTGGGTATGTTAATACTTATAGTATTTATATATGCAACAGAACCATCTATATTATTAGAGAATAAATCAAAAGGTGAAATACATACACAAACAAATCAACAAAGTTCATCATCAGAAACTAGTATTCAAAATGAAGACTTAACTAATCAAGAAGAGCATAATGAACCTATTGTTTCAAATGAAACCAGTTTGAATCCCTCAAATAGCAGTGTTGTAGGCTTAGGAGATAATGCTCAAGTTGTGATGTCAGTAATGGGTACGCCAGATAAAGTTGAACATTATGACTATTTGGGAGATACATGGTATTATGGCGAAGGTTTGAGTGCATCAGAAATAACCTTTAATGTAGATGGTTTAGTGAATGGATGGGATAATAGAGGAGATTTAATAGTTAGATAGGCTAAGCAAAAGAAAATGCAGAACCAATAAAACTAAATTCATCAACTAAAGAAGTAATAGATGCAATGGGTACGCCAGATAAAGTTGAACATTATGACTATTTGGGAGATACATGGTATTATGGCGAAGGTTTGAGTGCATCAGAAATAACCTTTAATGTAGATGGTTTAGTGAATGGATGGGATAATTAGAACAATTAATAAAGGCACTAATGAAAAAGCAATTCTTTTATATCTGCAAATGAAGATGATTATTATTTATATTTTTTGATGATTTAAATAAAAAGAACGCTATAAATATAGAATTATTAGAAGAATTGTTAATGAGTAGGTTTTTAAAAAATGTAAATATACAGTAGGTAAGAGTTTAATCCTTGTGGTTATAATAAGTATATATGAATTTTTATTGATCAACTATGTTACTTAAAAAATCTAATTCACTTATTAAATTAATCGATGGAGGAGTTTATTTGAAAGTAAATGTTATTGGTTTTGTTTGAAACAGTATCATGAACAGAATTGGATTCAAGCGGAGGCGATTACATCAAATCAAATTCCTGATTGGTGGACTGCATATAATAAAATCAAGCATGATTCTTCTAAATTTCAGCAGTATGCAACTATGGGTAATGCAATAAGAGCGATAGCGGCTAGCAGTATTTTAATGTATAAAGTTTATGGACCAGGTGTTACTATTGGTTATATAAATGGAATTGATATGCTTCCTAATGGAGAAAGACTAAACTATAATTTAAATCTTAGAAAATCTCAGTTATTTGATTCTAATGATGGCAGATTTTTATTTATAATTTGATTCGAATAATTTCTGTAAAAAGTTATTGGAAAAAATATTATATAGATGCTTTATAATACCTTAAGGGGTTAAAGAATATTAATTAATACAAGCGGACATATACCTTTTTTTCTTAATCCTATCTATGTTCCCCCCAAATAAACCCCTATCATTCATTAAATAAGTTCTATTAAAGTAAATAAAGTATTATAAATTAGAGGATTAAGTTGAAAGGTATTGAGAAAAATAACCCGACTTAATCCTTATTACTTATCACTTAAATACTAGGATTAAGTATATAAGTATCACGTAGAACCCTGTAAATATGGGTTGTGTTTTCGTTTTGTTTCCCTATAATTTTCTTATAACCTATCAATTATCCCATATCACTTAAAACTTAATATTGTATTTCTGAAAGATCTTTATTTTCTCTTTTCCCTTAATACTTATAACCTATCACTGTTTTATCATCAGTTATGTTGTCAGTTTTGAAGGAATAGTCAGAAAGGTTACACAGAAAGGCAAAAACAAAGAATGCCGTGTTTATGCCGGTTTGAAGGGCGTTTTGTGATAAGAGTTTATTTGAGGTATGATGGGAGATTATTTGGGGGG
>DUVE01000041.1 GCA_012841205.1 Mollicutes bacterium | reverse complement strand
AATGCTCTTCTTTTATAGTTAGGACTTTTAAATAAATACCACCCAACATGCTTATTATTTTCATCAGCTAGCGTTATAACAGAAGATGTATAATCATATTCACTCATTTTAAGAGCACGAGCATTTTTAGTAATCTGAACTCTATATTCCATTTTGTTAACATCATACATTTCATCATAAATACCTGCTTTTTCTTTAACAAGCAGTTGTTCAGTAAAACTTATATTTTTATATAAGTATTCGATTTCATATTTCACTATTTTTTTAAGTGAATTAAAAATATTAATAATTATAAAATTATCATTAGCCATATCATTATGAGATTGCTCAATTAATTCTTTGAATGATGTTCCACGTTTTTGTAGTAACTCATTTAATTTAACAAAAGAATCTTCTGAATAATCACCAAGTTTTTTTAATTTATAATGAATCTGTTCAATATAATAAGGACTTTCGATAATATCATTAGAAATTTCAATATAATCTTCAATCTCTATATCATTATTTTCTTTAATACTCCTATTTATTAAATTAAATGACTTTTCAACCTGTTCTTTTTGAACTAATCTATTATCAAACTTTTCACATAATACCCTAAGTTCAGATATTAAAGATATTTTTATAAAAAGATAAATAAAGTTTATTTCAAAAAATGAAAAATAATCTTTAGTTTCACTTTGATATTTATTTAATTTTTCAAACACTCCTGTTATATCTATTTGAAAATCATTAGTTTTTAAACTGTTATATACTAAAGAATATAACAGTTTCTTTCTTTTTCCTTTTATATATTTAGTTTCAAGAAAACGATATTCATCTTTTATATTCTTTTCTTGTTCACTTATAACATAATAGTTATCTATAATCCATTCATTCATACTGCCTACACTACGGCCATTTTTAGTATACGATATTAATTTTTTGTAATAATTCGTTATTTTTTTTACATCTTTTTTAAATTCTGAAATTTTCATCTTGTTCTCCTCCATATGCTATATCATCTATTTGTCTTTATATCTTATTTTTAAAAGAAGTTTCTCTGATTTTTGTTGTTTTGCTTGTTCTTTTTTTAAATCATCACTTATTTTACTAAGCACTTTATAATAACCTAAATAAAGATTATAAAATTTATTTAAATAATTACTGTAAATATCAGTTATTATTTCACCTTTAGTATTAATATAATAAGTAATTTCTCCAACCTCAGACCTATTTGGGATTAAATACTCTCTAACCCGTGCAACAACATCTTCACCACGATGGTCCTTGTACACGATGAAGTCATCTATTTTATCTACTTTCGCGCTTATCCTTTCAGCGTCTTTTATATTGTATAAGTATTCATAAACGCCATCACTTACAATACACAAATCATCTACTGTTGTTAATCTAAAAGTTTGTCCAATACTTTCATTAATAGTTTCAATTCCGTTTTTGTATTTTTCATGTCGGTATATAATTTTTTCATCCTCTAAAATGGGATAAATACAGTCAAAATTATCTTTGTTTTTATTTACTAATTCAATCAAAACAAATCCTCCATATCATAATATCATTTTAACATAAAATTATATCTAAGTCACTCAATAACTACAAAACGCCATTCAATACTTTTGTATGGCTCACTAGCATAATCAATCCCTATTCTTTTAGTCTTAACAAAAGATGGCTTATAATTACTATCTTCAATCCATATCTTATCTGATGTAGTTAAATCTGCACCATTTAATGTCTTATCTATCTGCATAGCTTTAGTTAGTTTACCAGGTCCATCATAACCTTCTACCCCTCTTATTAAGACAGCCTCTGGTTCATCTTTTTTGCCGGTTACAATATTTAATAAATTGTGGATGCCATAACATAAATATATATATGTACATCCACCTTCCTCATATAAAATTTTAGTTCTATTAGTTTTACCAAATCTAGCATGACAAGCACTATCTATCTCACCTACATATGCTTCTGTCTCGGTTATAAGGTAACGAATAACATCCCCATTATCTAGTTTTCTAACTAATATTTTACCTAATAGATTAGGCGCTACAACTAATGCATCTTGCTTATAAAAATCTTTGCTAATTCTATTCATCTATTACCCCTTTCTAAATATAAGAAAAGACTCTTACCGGGTCTTTACTTCAAATTCATAAATTAATAATATTTTAAACTTATATCATCTATTCTATCTATTGTTTTAGAAAGAAACTTTTCATTGTTTTTATTAAAACAAACTATAGAATCCACCAATCTTAATACAGGGTTTTTCTCTTGCATATTAGAATTAGTAACATCGTAATTCCATTTTTTTGTAACAATTACTGGTTTACCTTCTTCTAAATAATATTTAGCAATATAACAAGACATACAATAATCATCTTCATTTTCATCATAATATCCTGTTTCATTTGCATTATAACCCTTTTTCTCATCTTTAGAAAAAAAGTATATCTCATTAGTCTTATAATTCCAATATAAGGTATTAAGGTTGTATGATTCAACTATAGTTGTTCCATCAGGTTGATAACTTTTAAATAGCGTACCATAATAATTAAATGCGACATAATCTTCGGTTGTGTAAGCATATAATTTATTATAGTCAATCAATTCATCATATTCGTTATCACTTAAAGTTTCAGTTAATGACAAAATTGCATTTTCAAGTTTATCTACAAAACCTTGACCGATCGCAAAAGGAGTAAGTAAACTTATGTTAGCAAAAATTTTACTCATCACATTACCTGCATCCTTAATATATTTTTCTTTGGCAAAATAATCATACATACAATTCACCTTCAAACTAATTTAATATTAACATAATAAGTCCTTTTTATCAAGGCGGGAGCATTCTAAGCCTTTTAATATAAGAGTTTTTGCGATACGGGGTGGCAATTTTAATAAATTTATGGTATAATGAATATATATTGAAAGCGAGCTACTTTTGAAGGAGTAAGTCCGGTTGAAGGTAGTTTTTTTTATAGGAGGGGTGATTTTATGTTTGAGGTAGGACAATATGTAGTTTATAGAGTTAGTTTATGTGTGGTCTCTGAGATTAAAAAGAATTATTATAAAAATAAAGATTATTATTTCTTAGACCCTGTTAATGATGAATCACTTACAATTAAAGTTCCAGTTGATAAAAGTGATAAAGTAATGCGTGAAGTTATTACAAAAGAAGAAATAAAGGAAATAATCAAAGATATACCTAATATAGAAGTTATCAAAAGCGAACTTAGAAATATTGAAAATGAGTACAAAAAGTTGATGAAAAGTGGTACACATAGAGATCTAATAAAGATAATTAAAACTGCCTATTTAAGAAATGAAGAGAGACTTAACAATAATAAAAAGATTAGTGAAACAGATGATAATTACTTTAAGAAAGCCGAAAAAATTATATATACTGAATTCTCAGTAGCCTTAGGTTTAACATATGATGAGACTAAAGACTATATTGTAGAGAGAGTTTTATTTCTAAAAGAAAAAGCTAACAATTAAAAAAGGATATACTTAACTGTATATCCTTTTTTTATCTCTTAACCCTAGAAAATCCAATATTATTTTTATCATCAATACCCATCTCTTTATTATATTGTTTTATCTCGGTTAATAGTTTTTTAAGTCTTTTCAATTCCATTTGATCTAAAGTATTTATATCACCCGTAAAGTTATCCTCTGCTTTCAAAGTAGCGTTTCTTCGCTCTATTACTTTGTTTCTTTTTTTAGAGGTATGTCCCTCTTCTATTACAGAAGTATATTGATACTGTCTAATTAGATCCTTATTTTTTAAAAACAATTCATATTTCTTTTTATCTTTATTTTCATCATAAAACTCTTTGTAAACTGCACCAAATAGAAATGTTGCCTTAACACCAAAATATGTTGTTAGAGCATGAAAAATTGTTGGTAAGACATTAATATTACCGTTAAAAGCTAAATATATATCAAGCATAGTAATAGCAGAATACTGAGTTGATACTAAGCCAAATAACATAGATAAAGAAAGTGGTACAGCCATTTTTAATAAATCAGCTCCCCTATCCCTATTATTAACATAAAGCTT
>DUVE01000040.1 GCA_012841205.1 Mollicutes bacterium | reverse complement strand
TTGTTTTACCATTAGTCCCAGTTACCCCAATTATTTTTATATTCTTTGGAAAAAACATATAAGCTAGTTCTACTTCGTTAATAACAGGTATTCCTAACTCCATTGCTTTAATTACACACTTGTGGTCGTTTTTAATACCTGGATTCTTTACCATCAATCCAAAAGAACTGTCTAGCAAATTATCCTGATCAACACCTAAGATTAAAGTTACACCTAACCTTTTAAGTTCATCTATATGTTCACTATTTTGTTCCTTTTTAATATCGGTTAACACTACTTCGTAACCCTTATTAGCTAATAATTTAGCGGCTTCATAACCACTCCTTGCCATGCCTAATATAAAAACTTTAGTTTGATTAGTCACTCTATCACTCTTCCCCTACAATTAGTATACTATATTTAAAATAGTTTGTTAAATTAAATCTTTATATAAGTGTAAATGAAATTATATTTATTTTTATCCATAAATTTGGTATAATATACGTTATAGGAATGGTGTTTTTTATGCAAATAATTGAACTTACAAAAGAGGATTTTGACAATTTTGCTTTTAATCATATTAACCATAATTTTTATCAAACAAGTCAGTATGGAAGTTTGATGAATAAACATGGTTTTTTCGATTTATATGTAGGATTATTAGATGATAATCACAACATTATTGGCGCTTCTCTTATCTTAGTAGAAGAAAAAACAGGGCCTTTAAAATACGGCTATGCCCCAAGAGGATTTCTAATTGATTATAAAGACACTGATTTGATAATGAACTTTACAAAATTACTTAGATCTTATTTAAGCAGGTTAGGATTCGTTTGTGTAAAAATAGATCCACCTATTATACATATAGAACGTGATAATGAGGGAAATATCATTCCCGGTGGTATAAATAATGAAGGTTTAATTACCTTTTTAAAGAGATGTGGTTATGAGCATACTGGATTTAACTTATATTTTGAAAACTTAAAACCAAGATGGAATGCAATTACAAAACTAGATATTCAATCAGAAAAAGTATTTAATGGTTTTAGCAAACAAATGAGAAACAAAATTAGAAAAAGTTATAGAAAAGGCGTAACCATATACAAAGGAACGCGAGATGATTTAAAACTTTTTTATAGTTTTATTTCCAAAAAACATACACGAAAATTAAATTACTATTTAGACTACTATGAAATTTTTTCTAAAAAAGACATGTTCGAACTCTTTTTTGCTAAGATTAACCCAACAGTCTTCATAAAAACAAGTAAAAGATTATATGAAAAAGAATTAGAGAAAAATAACGAATTGGTTGAATTAATAAAAACAAGCAATAATCCCAATGCTAAAAGTAACTATGTTAACAAAAAAATTAACTCAGACAGATTACTAGCAATTTTTAAAAAAGATGTAGCAAATGCTACCAATCTTCATAGGACATATCCAAATGGGGTAGTAATTGCAACATCAGCTGTTATAAAATACAATAAAGAAATCTTTTTTCTCATTGATGGTTATGATCCAAAATTCAAATCTTTTTCAGGTAATCACTTAATGAAATGGGCTATAATTAATGAATTTTCAAAAAAAGGGTATTTATATGCGCATCATAATGCTATTACTGGTGATTTTAATAAAGGAAGTCCCTATTACGGTCTATTCACATTTAAAAAAGGGTTCAATAGTAAGGTCACAGAATATATCGGAGAATTTGATATGATTGTAAATAGGCAAGCATATTATACAAAAAGACAATTAAAGGCATTTAAGAACTTATTTAATCTAAAATAAAAACTAAGCTTAAAAATTGCTTAGTTTTCTTTTGACAACATTATAAATTCATCTATTTTTTTATCAAAATAATCTAAAATATTATTCATAGCCTCTTCTTTAGTCATATCAACACCCATTTTTTTAAGCAAATCAAGAGGGTATTCGCTACTTCCACTTTCAAGGAATTCTATATAATCATTACGAACTTGTTCATTACCATTGAAAATTTCATTAGCTATATAAAAAGATGCCGCAAGCCCTGTAGCGTATTGATATACATAAAATTGATAATAGAAATGAGGTATCCTCATCCATTCATACCTTATATCATTATCATATATTAAATCATCACCATAATACTTTTTATTTAATTCATAGTATAAATTACTTAAATCTTCCTCAGTAAGAGTTTGTTTGTTTCCTTCCATGTCATATATTGCTTTTTCAAATTCAGCAAACATAGTTTGGCGATAGATGGATCCTTTTACACTTTCAAGAAAATCATTTATCAAAGACATCTTTTCTTTTTTATTAGAAGAATGTTCTAACATATACATGTTAAGAAGCATCTCGTTAACATTAGAAGCTATTTCAGCTAAAAAGATTGAGTAATTATGATAAATATAAGGTTGCTTTAAAGCAGCATAATAAGAGTGCATAGAATGTCCCAACTCATGAGCTAAAGTGCTTACACTGTCTAACTTCCCATTGTAATTAAGTAAGATAAATGGCGGAGTGTCATATCCAAACGAACTATATGCTCCTGATCTTTTTCCTACATTTTCATAGACATCAATCCATCTTTGTTCAAATGCTTTTTTAACATTTTTGATATATTCTTCACCAAGTGGTTCAAGCGCCTTTAAAATAAGGTCTATCGCATCTTCATATTTATAATCAATATCATATTCTTCAATCAAATCAACATACATATCATATATATGAAACTCTTCAAGACCTAACACGTCTTTCTTCATTTTGATATATTTGTGCATCTTATCTAGATTGTTGTTTACAGCACTTATTACATTTTCATAAACCTTTACATCAATATTATTCGAATAAAGTGACATCTGCAAAGGACTATCAAACTTTTTGTTTTTTGAGATAAAATAATTTGCTTTTATATCACCAATAATTGTAGATGTAAAAGTATTTTTTAAACCTTCATAGCTTTTATATAAGGTTTCAAATGCTTGCTTTCTTACTTCCCTATTATGTGATTTAATATAAATATTATAATTTCCTTTAGAAAGTTCTACAATATTACCATCTTCCAAAGTAATATTTCCAAACTTGATATCAGCATCATTTAATTTACTAAACGTTCTACTAGGAGACTCTAAAATCTCGCTAGCACTAGCTAGAATTCTCTCTTCACTTTCAGATAAAGTATGGTTTTTAAAACGCATAATATTATTTAAATAGTGTTCATAACCTTTCAAACTATCATTTTCATCTAAAAACTGGACTTTCTTTTTTTCACTTAATTTAATCAACTCCGGTTCAAAAAAAGATGTACTTTCAGATACTTCAGCACCTAAAGCAATTATTTTGTTTTTCAACCTGTCACTTTGATTATCCCTTGTATCTTCATCACTTTTCCTAACTGCGTATGAAGACAATTTTTCGAACAATCTTCCTATTTCATCTTTACATTGAAGTGCTTGCAATAATGTTTTAGAATCTTTTAATAATTTCCCTTTAAAATTTAAAAATTTTGATACCTTCTCTTTTAGAATTTCAAAATCTTTTTCCCATTCTAAAGTAGATTCATACATTAACTTTAAATCCCATTTGTATTTTTCTTCAATCTCACTACGTTCCTTTATTTTAATTTCCATAAGAATCTCCTTCTCTTATTATAACCATTATTACTATATTAACCATTGTAGCACATAAAAATCAAACTTAATAATGAAGTTTTGTTTTTATTTGCCTAATTATAGTTATTGCTAAAAATGGGTTAACTCATATACTATAGTGTACATTTATGTAAATTGATAGAAAGGTGGTATACTATGACAATTTATACTGTTGTACCAGGAGATACTTTATGGAGTATTGCCAGAAAACAAGGCGTTGAATTAAACGATTTGATAGCAGCTAATCCACAAATTTTAAATTCTTCTTTAATCTTTTCGGGACAAAAAATAAATATTCCTAGTTCTAATGGTTCTACTTATACAGTTTTACCGGGAGACACTTTATGGAGTATCGCTAGAAAACAAGGAATTGGACTAAATGAATTAATCAGCGCTAATCCAAGCATTACAAATCCATCATTTATTTTCCCGGGGCAAACAATTAATGTTCCAACTGATTCGGTAACTCCTACTACTCCTAGCACTCCAACAGTACCTAATGGAATAAGAACATTAGAAAGCGAAGTAATTAGTTTAGTCAATACTGAAAGAGCAAGAGCAGGGGTGCCAGCATTAACCGAAAATAACGAACTAACTCGTGTTGCTAGAATTAAATCAAATGATTTCATAGAAAATAATTATTTTAGCCATAATTCTCCTACCTATGGAACACCATTTGAAATGCTTAGATCATTTGGTATTAAATATACTGCAGCAGCTGAGAACATTGCAAAAGGGCAAGGAAC
>DUVE01000039.1 GCA_012841205.1 Mollicutes bacterium | reverse complement strand
ATTTCTATTTTACCACAAAAAAACTTAATACTTTACATGTATTAAGTTTTCACTTATTTCTTCTAGGGCTTTTCCTAAAGGAGTCACTGCACGACTTTCATTCTCGTTTATTTGAACATGACCTGTTTCAGTAATTTGCCTTGACCTTGCAGATGCAACAGTAACTAAAGTGTATTTTGAATCTACTATTGTTAACAATTTATCAATTGATGGATAAATCACTTATATCACACTCCCTATTATTAGGATATACGAAAAACCTTTAAATAACAAGGAACTAGTGTTATTGTTTACATTTATAGACAACAGTTGTCAAATAACGATAAAATAATTATTTTGCTTGATACCAATTTCTTCCGAAGTTAGTGTCAACTTTTAGAGGTACAGATAATTCATAACAATTCTCCATAAGGTTTGTTATTATCTCTAATACAATATCACGTTCATCATTTGACACTTCAAAAATAAGTTCATCGTGGACTTGAATAATCATTTTGCTTTTTAAATTACGTTTTTTAAACTCGTTATAGATGTCAATCATTGCTTTTTTAATAATGTCAGCACTACTACCCTGAATTGGTGTATTAAGAGCCATTCTCTCACCTTGTTGTCTTATCATATAGTTTTTATTATTAAGCTCATCGATTACTCTTTTACGGTTCATAATCGTTTTTACATATCCTGCTTCATAAGCTTCTTTTACAACATTATCCATATATACCTTTACACCAGGAAAAGCATCAAAATATTTAGTAATGAATTCTTTAGCTTCCGAAACATCAATATCTAGACCTTCTGACAAACCAAAACTACTCATACCATACAAGATACCAAAGTTTACAGCCTTAGCTTTTCTTCTCATATCACTACTAACTTCATCTTTTTCAACTTTAAAAATCTCCATAGCAGTTCTAGTATGAATATCCATCCCACTTTTAAAAGCATCTATTAAACTTGAAACTTCAGACATGTGAGCAAAAATTCTAAGTTCAATTTGAGAATAATCAGAAGATAATAATTCGTGACCTTTTGGAGCTATAAAAGCTTTTCTTATCAAACGACCATATTCATATCTAATCGGAATATTTTGTAAGTTAGGATCAGAAGATGATAATCTACCTGTTCTAGTCAATGTTTGATTATATATTGTGTGAATTTTATTATCATCCTTTATAAATTCCATCATACCTGTAATATATGTTCCCTTTATTTTAGATAACATACGATATTCTAAAACATTATTAATAATTGGATGTTTATCCTTAAGTTTTTCTAAAACTTCCTTGCTTGTTGATATCTTTTTCTTAGGATTGTGAGGAAGTTGCAGCCTTGTAAATAATACCTCTCCTAATTGTTTAGGAGACGCTATATTAAAGGTCATACCAGCCAGGTTATAGATGTTCTTTTCTATCAGTTCTAACTTAATATTTATATCCTCACCCATATCAATAAGAGTTTTTTTATCTACATTAACACCTGTATATTCCATGTCAGCTAAAACAAATGCCAAAGGAAATTCAATGTCATCATATAACGAACGACACTCTTCTTTAATTAATTCTTGCCCAAACTTATCCTTCGTTTCATAAATAAATTTGGCTTTCCTAACACACAAATCTGCCACTACTTTTTCATCTAATTCTTTAGCTTTTCCAATTACTTCATAAAAAGGAATGTCATACGACAATTGATTTGCTAGATAAGCTATATCATCTTTAATATTATAATTTAATAAATAAGCAGCAAGCATCGAATCAAATATCACATTATCTATTTCGATATCTTGATATTTTAAAGAAACTAACATTTTCTTTAAATCATAAGTATACTTTTTATTTTCTTTTAAAAAGGAAGGATTAGACTTTAATAACTCAAAAGGTATATAGAAGGAATTGTTTTCATTATAGACACCCATTCCTAATATAGTTCCATTATGATAATTAGTGCCTAATATTTCTAAATATACACCAACGTCTCCTTCTATATTTATATCTTCAAGATTTCTTACAATCTTTACATCATCTATTAGTCTATCTTCTTTTGGTTTTATGCCTTTTAAAAATGAATAAAATTCAAGTTCCTCATATGTTTTAACAAGTTCATCAATTTTAGGTCCTGAATACTTAATATCATCTAATTCAACACCTACAGGGACTTCTTTATATATTGTAGCTAACTGTTTACTCATAAAAGCATTGTCTTTATCATCAAGTAATTTATCTTTTACCTTCCCCTTCACTTTATCGATATTAACATATATATTTTCAAGACTATTAAATTCTTGCAAAAGTTTTAAAGCTGTCTTCTCACCAATTCCTTTAACACCTGGAATATTATCTGAAGGATCCCCTTGTAACCCTTTTAGATCTATCATTTTAATAGGTTCAATACCATAGGTTTCAAAGAAAACATCTCTGTTCATTCTAATATGATCATTGGTTTTTAAGAGTTTTACTTCTACTTTATCATCGATAAGTTGAAGCAAATCTTTATCACTGCTAATTATAACTCCAACAAAATCTTTTGATTTACTAATCATTGTACTAAAGGTACCAATTATATCATCAGCCTCGTACCCATCGACTTCTAAATAACTTATTCCCATATTGTCAAGAAGAGTTTTAGCAACACCAAATTGAGCTCTAAGTTCATCAGGCATCTCAATACGTCCTGCTTTATAGGCATCGTAACTATCATGTCTAAAAGTTCTTCCCTTATCTAATGCAACATTTATATAATCCGGCTTTTCCTCATTTATTATTTTATTTAACATATTTATAAAGCCAAATAAAGCGTTAGTTGGAAATCCTTTAGAATTTTTCATCATATTTCCACTATAAGCCGTTGCATAATAACTTCTAAATAAAAGATTATTCCCATCAATTAGTATTACTTTCTTCACTTATCTTCACCTTCCTATTTACAATAAGAAATAATATCATTTTTCTTTAGTTATTCCTCTATATTATTATATCATGTTT
>DUVE01000038.1 GCA_012841205.1 Mollicutes bacterium | reverse complement strand
TTTAATTCATGGTTGGGTCATATTAAACATGCTAACAGTTATACTTTACAAAATATAGTAAAAAAATCTATTAAGTTTTTTAATAATGTTTAATAACAAAAGATTATCGCAAGTCATATATTAGGATAGGAGGTTCTAAATATGAATTTAAGCGATAATCTTTTTAAAAAGGTAGAAAATAAAACTAAGGTTGATAAAGATACAATCGTTAGTTTGGCAAACAAATTACAAAAAAATAATTTAAAGGATGAGACAACATTAAGAGAAGTTATTAGAGAACTTAGTAATATGACAGGTAAAAGCGTTAGTAAGGAACAGGAAAATAAAATAATAGATACTATTGTTAAAGATAACGTACCTAAAAATATGGATAAATTTATCAATGATAATTTAAATTAATGTTTTCATCATAACCTAATACTTGCATTCATATATTTAAATGAAATATATATGAAAGTAGGGATTATATGGAAAGAATGGATATTATCAAAAATTTGAGTGAACGTACTGGCGGGGATATATATTTAGGGGTAGTAGGTGCTGTTAGGACTGGTAAATCAACATTCATTAAAAAGGTAATGGAAACAGTTGTCATACCTCATATAGAAGATGATTTTGAGAAAAAAAGATGTCTAGACGAAATACCACAGAGTTCTCAAGGCAAAACAATTATGACAATTGAACCAAAGTTTATACCTAGTAATGCTGCTAAAATTGATATAGACAATTTTAGTGCTAATATACGTCTTGTTGATTGTGTCGGTTATGTTATTCCAGCTGCTAAGGGTTATGAAGATGAAAATGGTCCTAGGATGGTTAAAACACCTTGGTATGATGAAGAGATACCTTTTATTGAAGCAGCTGAAATTGGTACAGAAAAGGTAATCAGAGATCATTCGACAATTGGTATTGTTGTAACAACTGATGGTTCAATTTGTGACATACCAAGAACTGAATATGTAGATGCGGAAAGAACAGTTATCAATGAATTAAAAGAAATAGGAAAACCTTTTATTGTATTATTAAACTCAACTCATCCTATGTTGCCTGAAACAGAAAGACTTGCTGATAAACTAAAAGTTGAACATAATGTACCTGTATTACCTGTTAGTATTGAAACTATGGGAGAAAAGGAAATATACAATGTATTAAAAGAAGCTTTATATGAATTTCCTGTTCTCAATGTCAGAGTTAGTATGCCTGAATGGATTGGCTGTTTAAAACCGACACATCCACTTAAAGAGGCATATATAGGAAAAATAAGAGAATGTGTTGCACCTATTGATAGACTTCGTGATGTTGAAGGTATAACTAATAGTTTTAGTGATTGCGACTTTATAAGTAAAGCATATTTATCGGATGTCAATTCAGCAACTGGGGAAGTTACTATTACACTTCATGCACCAAATCATTTATACAATCAAGTTCTTAAAGATATAATTGGTATAAATGTTGCCAATAGAGCCGAATTATTGTCACTGTTCCAAGACTATAATGAAGCTAAAAGGGAATATGATCAAATTAAATCAGCACTCAAAATGGTTAAACAAACAGGTTATGGTGTTGCCGTACCGACCTTGTGTGACATGCGTCTTGATACACCTGAAATAATAAAACAAGGTAATAGACACGGTATTAAGTTAAAAGCAGTTGCGCCTTCTATACATTTAATAAAAGTAGATGTTGAAAGTACTTTTGAGCCAATAATAGGTTCAGAATTACAAAGCAAAGAATTGATCGATCGCTTAATGAAGGATTTTGATACTAAACCTGATGCTATTTGGAAATCTGAAATATTTGGAAGAGGAATAGATGCAATCGTTCAAGAGGGAATCCAAGCTAAATTATTAATGGTGCCTGATAATATCAAATATAAACTCCAACATGTATTAAGCAAGGTTGTAAATAAAGGATCTAACAACATGATAGCTATCGTTTTATAGACGATAGTTTTTCATAATATTAGTAAACAGACATATGTCTGTTTTTGTTTATGTAAAAAAGTTATATATTTAATCCGTCTTTAATATTATTTTATAGGGAGGACAAACATGATAAAAAACGAGATAGGATTGACAGATGAACAAGTTATAAAGTCAAGAGAAACATATGGTTCTAATGTGATAAGTGAGAAAAAGGGTAATAGTTTTTTTAAGTTGTTTCTTGAGAGCTTAGGTGACCCTATTATTAAAATTCTACTTATAGCTTTAGGGGTAAAAATTCTATTTTTAATAAGTAGTTTTGATTGGTTTGAAACAGTTGGTGTCGTAATAGCAATTCTTCTTGCATCAATTATATCAACACTCTCTGAATATGGTAGTGAGGAATCTTTTAAAAGACTTCAAGAAGAAGCATCTAAAATGCAGTGTAAAGTATATCGAAATGGCAAGCTAAAGGAAATTTACGTTGGTGAGATAGTCTCTAAAGATGTTGTTTTATTACAAACAGGTGATAAAGTTCCTGCTGATGGTATTTTAATTTCCGGAACTGTTAACGTTGATGAATCTGCTTTAAACGGTGAATCTAAAGAAAGACTAAAAAACACTAGTGATAACAATTTGTTTAGGGGCAGTATTATTTGCTCTGGTGAATGTAAAATGTTAGTAACTTTAGTTGGCGATAAAACTATATATGGTAATATAGCCCTGGAATTACAAACTGAAAAAAGGGAAGGACCATTAAAATTAAGGTTAAGAATGTTAGCTCAAACGATTAGTCGTCTAGGCTTCATGGGAGCTGTTTTTGTGTCAGTATCTTATTTATTTAATGTTGTTTTAATTCAAAATGGTTTTAATTTAAGTAAAGCGTGGATGATGATTACTGATTGGCATCCATTTTTAGGTCATATATTACATGCTGTTACACTAGCGGTTACTGTAATTGTAGTAGCAGTACCAGAAGGACTACCAATGATGATTACTTTGGTTTTATCACTAAATATGAAGAAAATGTTAAAAGATAATATCTTAGTAAGAAAGTTAGAAGGAATCGAAACTTCTGGTAGTTTAAATATTCTTTTTACAGATAAAACTGGTACTATTACTAAAGGAAAACTTCAGGTAAAAACCTTTATTAGTGGTAGTGGTGTAGAATATGATAATTTATATGAAATATCGAAAGAGACAGGTTTATTCGAAATTTTAAAAATGTCCTTAATATATAATAATGCATCATCAATAGGAGATGGTAATGTAATTGGTAGTAATGCTACTGATAGAGCTTTACTAGAATATATATTGCCATATAAAGATAATGTTTTAAAGTTAAAGCAAGAGAGGATAATAACATTTGATAGTAATAATAAAATGTCTGTAACTAAAATAATTGGGGACAAGCAATTATTTTTAATAAAAGGTGCTCCTGAGAAAATTGTTCCTTACTGTAATTCCTATTATGATACTAACGGTAACATTAAAAGCAACCTTAATAAATTTAATATAAATAGAAAAATAAGTACTATGTCCTCAACTGGTGTTAGATTTATAGCATTAGCTACCTCAACCAAAGAAATAAAATCAAGTTCAAAATTAGAAAATCTAGTATTGGTTGGACTTATAGGCATAAGGGATGAAATAAGAAGGGAAGCTCCTAAAGCTATTAAACTTGTAGATAAGGCTGGTATTCAAGTAGTAATGCTTACAGGAGACTCTAAAGATACTGCTATAGCTATTGCAAAAGAGACTGGTTTGTTAAAACCAGGAGATATTACCCTTACATCAGAAGAATTAAACAAATATAGCGATGAAGCTTTGAAAAGTATAATACCAAGTATTAAAGTAGTCTCAAGAGCTCTTCCTAATGATAAAAGTAGGCTAGTTAGATTATCACAAGAATTAGGTTTGGTTGTAGGAATGACAGGTGATGGTGTAAATGATGCACCAGCTCTTAAAAAGGCAGACGTTGGTTTTGCTATGGGAAGTGGTACCGAAGTTGCTAAAGAAGCTTCAGATATAGTTATTTTAGATGATAATTTCATGTCCATTACTAAGTCTGTTCTTTATGGTCGTACTATATTTAAAAGTATTAGAAAATTTTTAATTTTTCAATTAACAGTTAATTTATGTGCAGTAGGTATATCAATTATTGGACCTTTTATTGGTATTAATAATCCTATAACAGTGATTCAAATGTTGTGGGTAAACATGGTTATGGACACATTAGCAGCGCTAGCTTTCGCAGGAGAACCACCACTTAAAGAATATATGGAAGAGTCCCCTAAGAGACGGGATGAAAAAATAATTAATAAATATATGATGAATCAAATCTTAGTAACAGGGATCTATTCTTTAATATTATGTATTTTTTTCTTAAAGGCTCCGTATATAAGGACGGTGTTTAGAGATGGCAATAATGATATATATTTAATGACAGCTTTCTTTGCATTGTTTATTTTTATGAATATATTTAATGGTTTTAATACTAGAACTCACAGATTAAATCTTTTAGCACACCTAATTAAAAATAAAGGATTCATAGTAATAATGTCATTTATAACTCTTGTTCAGATATTTTTAATATATCATGGTGGATCTTTATTTAGGGTAATTGGCCTTGATGGGCATGAATTTTTAATAGTTATTATTTTAGCAATTACGGTTATACCAATAGATGGAATAAGGAAACTTTTCCTCCGTTTTAGAAAACAAATAGGTGGTGTATAAATAATAGGTAATTCTAAAAAAGCAAATTTTTCTATTAAATTAAGCAATTGTTGTATTGTTTTGTCATTATCTGGCACAAAATTTAGGGCAAACTATTGCAATTGTCCATAAAACATGATATTTTATATATGTAAGCATAGTTTGCTTAATAATAATTACATGTGGGAGGTAATTAAAAATGACAAAAGCAGAATTAGTTGAAGTTATGGCTACTAAAGCTGAACTTACTAAAGCAGATGCAGCTCGTGCATTAGATGCATTTCAAGCAGCTGTAACTGAAGCATTAAAGAAAGGTGAAAAAGTTACTCTAGTAGGATTTGGAACTTTTGATGCTAAAAAAAGAGCAGCTCGTATGGGGCGCAACCCTCAAACAGGTGCAGAAGTTAAAATACCTGCAAGAAATGTTGCATCATTCAAAGCTGGAAGTAAATTAAAAGACGCAATTAACTAATAATTTAAAAAGATAAAGCATAAGGCTTTATCTTTTTATTTATAATTAGTATAATGTTGATGGTGAAAAAAATGTATAATAATGCAATGGAAGTATTGAAAAAGATAAATAGTAATGGTTATGAATCTTATGTAGTAGGTGGTTTTGTAAGAGATAGACTCCTTGGCATAAAAAGTACTGATATAGATATCTGTACTAATGCAACTCCACAACAGTTAAGCAACATTTTTAAAGGCGCTATTGCACCTTCAGAAACATATGGAGCTGTTACTTTAATATACAAAAATATTAGATATGAAATAACTACCTATCGCAAGGAAATAAAGTATGATGATCACAGGAGACCAAGCAAAATAGAATATATCGATAATTTATTAGAAGATTTAAAACGTAGGGATTTTACGATCAATACATTTTGTATGGATAGTAATGGTAAAACTATTGATTTACTTGATGCTAAGGACGATTTAGATAATAAGATTATTAAAACAGTAGGGAACCCCAAATATAGATTGAAAGAAGACGTTTTACGTATATTAAGAGCTATCCGTTTTGCGACTTCATTAAATTTTGATATAAATCCAGATGTAAAAAAAGCAATAAAGAAGAATAGTAAGTTATTAAAGAATCTGTCTTATACTAGAAAAAAGGATGAATTAACAAAAATATTTACCAGTGCTAATGCATCTTATGGTATCTCACTTCTAATTGAATTAAAGTTAGGGAAACCCTTAGAATTATCAAATTTAACTAAATTGAAAGTAGTAGATGACATTTTAGGTATTTGGGCTCAACTTGATGTTCTAAAAATATACCCTTTTACTAAAGTTGAAAGAGAAGCTATTGAAAAGATAGAAGAAATATTAAAGATGCAAACAATTGATGATCATGTTCTATATCAATACGGACTCTATATTACTAGTGTTGCTGCTTCTATTATGGGGATGGATAAAGGTTCAATTAATAAGAAATATAATAAACTTCCTATCAAAGGGCGAAGCGAGATTGCTTTTGATATTAAAAAAATATGCAAAAAGCTAAACTTAAGTGAAGGGAAATGGATAAAAGATGTATATTTGTTATTAGAAAAAAACATCATAGATGGAACACTTAAAAACAATGAAGAATCAATAGAAAAATTTATAACAACTTACTTAAGTGAAAAAAGCAAATAATAGGCATGCCTTTTTATGAGGTGTGCTTTTTTTCACTTAAGTAATTAAGATTAGCAATAAGAGTATGATTTATTGTGATAGCAAACGATTGATGATATAATAATTCTAGGTGATATTATGAATGTTGGAAAATTAATAGAAGTTATGAAAACAAGGAGTGTCCATATTCCAATGTTTCTTTTGAAAAACTATAAATCATTGAATATAAACGAATTAGAGATGATTGTTTTATGTTTACTTATGGATGAGTCTTCTATTGTAGATTATACTAAGATAGCCTCAAGTTTAAATATAGAGAGTCAAGATGTGTTATTGATTATTAACAATTTAAATGAAAAAGGATTAGTAGAGGTTAATGTAGTTAAAAATGAACAAGGTATTATGGAAGAACATATATCTATTGATAATTTATATAATAAATTAGCTTTAACTATGATAGGGGAAGAAAAAGAGTCTGCATCTAATATTTACGAAACTTTTGAACGTGAGTTTGGGCGTACTTTATCATCGATGGAGTATGAGATTATATCAGGATGGCTTGAATCTAATTATAAAGAAGAAGTGATTGTAGAAGCTTTAAGAGAAGCTGTTTATAATGGTGCTAGTAATTTAAGATATATTGACCGAATATTACATGAGTGGAATAAAAAGGGAATAAAGAGTGTAAAAGATGTGAGAGCAAATAAAGAAGCTTTCGCTAAAGCTAAAAAAGAGCCGATTGAAATACCTGATTATAATTGGTTAGAGGATAATGAGTAAGATAAATCATATTCTCAAATATTTAGATGAACTTTACCCTAATCCTAAATGTGAATTAAATTATAATGAAGATTATGAATTATTAATAGCTGTTGTACTTAGTGCTCAAACAACAGATAAAAAGGTAAATAAAGTAACTCCTATCTTGTTTAGTAAATATCCATCTTTAAAAGCCTTAAAAGAGGCCAATATCGAAGATTTATATGAGATGCTAAGACCGATAGGTATGTATCACAAAAAGGCTCATTTCGTTAAAGAAATAGCCAGAGAGTTAGATGAGAGATATAATGGTAAAGTATCGAATGATAGAAAAGCCTTAGAAAGTTTGAGTGGAGTAGGTAGAAAAACAGCTAACGTAGTTATGGCAGTTCTTTTTAATGGGCCATATATTGCAGTTGATACCCATGTATCAAGAGTATCTAAAAGGTTAGGCCTAGCAAAAGAAGAAGATAATGTTTTACAAATAGAGAAGAAATTAATGAGATTAATAGAAGAACAAAAGTTAGCTAAAGCACATTATCAATTGGTTTTATTTGGTAGATATCATTGTAAAGCAATGAAGCCTAATTGTGATAATTGTAAAATAAGTAATATTTGTAAATATAAAAAGAAAGGCTAATGTTAAAACGATATGATTAAAGTAGACAACAACTGAACGTCTACTTTTTTTAATGCAATATTTGAAAATATAAAACCCCAATTCAATATAAGATTGAATCAGGGTTTAAGAAAGTTCTTTTGTTTTATGTTTCCCCGCCACTAACAACACTTATTTTCCTAGTAGCAGGAGGTGTAATTGTAATAGCCTCACCCTTATATGTAACAGAATAAGTAATCGTATACACGTTAGGTTTGCTAGTATCTAGGTTTATTATAATATTATCTTTATCATATACAACAACACCATCTTTGTTTTTGATAGTTTTAGTAATGATAGTGTCAGAACTTTTAGTTACATCAACCGAATCTACTAATATTTTTATACCTGGATCATCAGTTGCTATTGTAAAATTATCAGTCACATTAATTGTTTTATCAATCGAACCATCAGGATATTTAACTAGCCATGCTTCTTTGGAAAGAAAAGGACTTTTAGTTAAAGTTATTTCACTACCTTTACTTTCGCTTTTTTTAAATATTGAGTAACAAGTTTTTACAACATATGTTAATGGACCACCCGTTGTAGGGGTATGCGAATATTTAGTATCAGAAGTCCATCCTAATAGTGATAAAGTTCCATCGCTTTTCTTAAGATAAACATTATAACCTAAGGTACCGAGAAGACTTGCGTTTTCTTGCTTGTGAAGATTAATATATTTATCTGTATGTCCAGCAATAGTCTTTAAATATTCATCTGTTATCATGTTAGGTGCTTCAACAGCTGACCATGAAAGATTTACTTTTGAACCATCTCTTGTAGCATCAAGATTTTTCACATTATTTAAAGTATCAAAACGTGGAGACACTTCTGTAGGTTCAGTTCCTTTTTTAAAGAATTCAGTTCTAATCATATCACTTGGTGTATTTTTACTAGGTAACATTGCTGGAATAGTACCATATTCAACTTGGGTTTTAACAACACTTTTAGGCATTGTGAACTTTTTACCATTTTTCTCAAATATACCTTTTGCAAGAGCATTAAATAATCTATCCTTCGCTCTTGATGAAGTTCCAAAAGTACTATAACTCTTAGATGTTATATTTTCATGTCCATACCACATACCAATTGAATAATCAGGTGAGTACCCTATAACCCATAAGTCACTAATAGCTGAAGCAGGTAGGCCCTTCTTTTTCTTATCGGCATCAGTTAGGTTAGATGTTCCGGATTTTCCAGCTATTTCAATACCGCTAATACGACCAGCAACGTTGGTAGTATCAACAGCCCATTTAAGTACATCTGTAATCATATAAGCTGTTGAATCAGACATAACTCTTACTTTCTCTGGCTTGTAAGTTGTAACTTCATTTGTTTCTATTATTTCAATTTTATTTACTGTAAAAGGTTCAATATAATATCCGCCATTACCAAAAGCAGCATAAGCTGTTGCCATTTGAAGTGGAGATGCTCCATTAAAACCCCCAATAGAATGAGCCTCATGAATCATTCCTCCTTGTATTTCAGGAGTAATTCCAAGAGACTGGACAAATTTAGCAATGCTTGCATTATCAACTTGTTGAAATGCTTTTAAAGCAGTAACATTGCGGGATTGGCCTAATGTATATTTTAAAGTTTGGAACCCTCTATATTTATTGTCCCAGTTATTCATCTTTTGACCAGTTGAATATGAATGTACATCATCAACAAAAGGAGTATAAGTAGACCAATTATTGTATTCCATACCAGGACCATAATCAAATAGAGGCTTTGCAGTGGACCCTATTTGATTATTTAAATCAGTTGCAAAATTAAGTAATTTTTTACCAGTACGATTTCGTCCATTACCAAGAGCAACTACTGCCCCGGTATTAATATTAGTAACTGCAATACCAGATTGAACTGTATCATTTTCCCAAGTATATTCTTTTCCACTTAAAACATCATTTATATAACTTTGTTTCTTAGGATCCAAATTAGTATAAATCTTCATTGGAACAACCATTGGGTCAAGTTCAGTTTTTTTCTCAACTTCTTTAAGAGCATAATCTATATATGATTGAAAAGGGTGCTCATCTGCATTTTTATCTGTCAACATTGATTCAATAGGAATACTCTTAGCAATCTTTTCTTCTTCAGCAGTTATATATCCATGCCTTTTCATAAGGTATAAAACAGTATTTCTTCTGCTTTCAGCTTTCTCTGGGTGATTGAATGGGTTGTTACCACATGGTGCTTGAAATATTCCTGCTAATAAAGCTGCTTCAGAAAGATTGATATCACCAATTTCCTTACCAAACATACCTCTTGTAGCTTCGGCAACCCCATAAGTGTTATTTACACATGTATGAATATCATTAACATAGAACTCAAGTATTTGTTCTTTAGTATATTCTTTTTCTAATTTAAATACTGCTAAATATATATCAGTAAACTTCCTTGTTACAGATTTAGTAATTGAAGTGAAGTTATTTTTTATAACTTGCATTGAAATAGTAGAAGCTCCACCAGCACTACTGTTACCTAATACTTGACCAACACTTGCTTTCATAAAGCGAGGTAGATCAAAACCGTTATGTTCAAAAAACCTTGAATCTTCAGTAGCTACAATTGCATCTACAAATATTTGTGGTAATTCATCATATGTTACTTTATCACGCATTTCAACCCCGAAACGTGTTACTTCGTCCCCATTTATATCGTATAAAATACTTGACTCTTTATATAATAAGTTTTTCTCATCAAATTCAGGTGCACTTGATACAATATACCCAAAGAAAATCATCGCACCAATAATCCCTAAAATTCCTAAACAAAGAGTTATGAAAATAATAACGGCGAGTAATTTCTTCCAAGTGCTTGTTTTCTTCTTTGGTCCTCTTTTGCTTTTCTTCTTCCGTTTGGGTTTTAAAAACTTACTTCCAAATTTTACTAACAAAACAAGTCCAATTACAACGCCTGCAATAATTAAAACCTTGTTAATTCCAACTATAAATGCTCCTACAACAAATACTAGTAAAGAAAGAACTATAATGCCAATCATTAACTTATCCTTTAATATTTTTTTAAATTCTCTTTTAATTTTTCCAAATGTTTTTTTCATACTTTACCTCCTAGGTAAGCTATATCTATAATATCTATATAATTAAGGCGTGGCATAAATGCCTCCTTTAACAAATAACCCTTTTCTTCAAATATAGCAAGGGGAATTGATTTCGCTTTTTCACCATCGATATAATCGATTAGATCTTCTCCTTTAAAAAGAAAAGTTTTATTCAAGGTAGTAAATCTAACAATAATAAAGCATATGCCCCCATGATTAATTACTTTTCTCATATGTTCTATTTGGTGAGCGTTTATATTAGATAAAGGAAAAGACTTAAGTCTTACTTCTTTAGCCTCAAAATCAATATATCTCCCTTTATATAAACCATTATAGTCTGTTGTTGATGGTAATCTAAAATATGCTTCTTTTATAGTGGCATGTTTTTTATTATCAAATGAAACCTTAACTATCCTTATGGGAGTTGGTTTTTTATGTACAATAGCTATATTATTCTCTAGATAGTAAGTGTTTGTTAAATTTAAGTCACTTTCTAAATCCATACCTCTATTAGCGTAATCAATTGTCTTGCGTGTTGTTTTTTTTATTGCATTTGGGTATTTCATAAAATCACCTGTTCAAATTATACTATAATTTCATTATTTTTTCCACAATAGTGATTACAAAAAATAAGGTTTACTGAAAAGCTTTGTTGAAATATGTCAGCATACAGGAGAATAAAATAATTATAATTCATTCTGTGATATATTGTCATTCAAGGAGGATTTATGGATAGAGTATATATTTATAAGATGTTTGACGATTTGATTGAGGAGACTAAATATAACAAACTCCTGTTAACAACTAAGAAATAATTATTAATAATCTTTCATATGATTAGTGAGGAGGTCATATGGAAGATTTATTATTTAGAATTGAAATAACACCGCAACTAATCTATTTATCCCTTATTTTACTTGTTATAGGTAATGGTCTTAAAGATGTTCCTTTTATTCCTAAGTGGGCAATAATATGGATACTAATATCTATCAGTATACTTGTTCAATTTGTATTTGTAGGAATTAATTTTCAAAGCTTATTTGAAGCGATAATGGCAACTTCTTTATCGACTATGCTCTATCAACTATATAAACAAACAAAAAAGGGAGTAAGAAGTAATAAGGAAAGAAATAAGTAATCCAATTGACATTTCGCACAAATTTATATAGAATATAATAGAGCGAGGTGAGTGTATGTTATATGATAAGATAACACTTAATCCAAGAGAAATACTTGAGAAGGATTTTTCCATTGATACAAGAGGATATAGACCACAAGAAGTAGATAAATTCTTGGATATCGTGATTAGAGATTACACAAATTTTATTGAAATAATCAAAAAAAGGGAAGCGGAAAACAATACTTTAGTTGAGGAAAATTTACGTTTAAAACAAGAAAACAGGGTTCTAAAAGAAAATGTTGATATTGTTAAAAGCATAGATACACAACCAACTAATGTTGATATGCTTAGACGTCTTTCAAAACTCGAAAAAATAATATATGGAGAAGAAAAATAAAAAATGCTAAGGCAAATGCTGCATCCCGAGTGGTGTAGAGGAAAGTCCATGCTCACACGATCTGCGATGATCGTAGTGTTTGTGCATAGGGAAAAAATAACCTATGGTAGGTGAAAACCTAACGGCTCTTTGATAACCTGTAGCCAATTGGTATGGTTATTAGAGTGTAAAAGTGCCATAGTGACGATGACTTTGAGAAATTGAAGTAGTGGAACGCGGTAAACCCCACAAGTGAGAAACCCAAATTAGGTAGGGGAACTTCCAAACCGGAATATGAACGGCGCGGAGGATGGTAACATAGATAAATATTTGCCACCTAGCAATAGGTACAGAACATGGCTTATTAAGCATTTTTTATTTTAAAAAGAAGAGGTGATTTTGCTTGAAGGAAATAGGACAGCAGTTGGCCGAAGCAAGAGATTCAATGGGTGTAACACTCGATGAAGCGGCAACTGACTTAAAACTTAAACCTTCGCAATTGGAAAACATCGAAGCGGGTAATAGAAGTGCTTTTAAAGATGTTTTTGAACTTAAACAGATAATTAGGGATTATGCAAAATATTTAAGTTTGGAATATGAAAAATTAGAAGATGATTTTAATGAGTTTGTTTTTGAATATACATCAAAGATACCTCTAGAGGAAATAGCTAAAGCAAACGAAGAAATGAAGGAAAAAGAAAGAGATATTGTATCTCCTTATACAATAGAACATAAAAGAAAATTTAAACATCTAAAATATGTTATATTAATTGCTATTATAATTATTGCTATTATTACAATTTTAGTGATAAACAACATCAAAGAAAAAAGAGAAGTAGAATCTGTTCACTTTACCGATTTTACTATTTGGGAGTGATATTGTGAATTTACCTAACAAGATTACTGTTTTCAGAATGATTTTATCCTTTGGAATTATAATTTTATTGTTATTTCCATTTTATTCTGTAAACGTGGAATTTCCGACATACCTTGTTGATGGGAAAATATTGGTTGATAGTAAATACATAATTGCAGGAATTGCATTTATTATAGCTGCCTTAACCGATTTTATTGATGGTTTTATCGCAAGGAAATATAACATGGTAACAGATTTTGGAAAACTAATGGATGCAATTGCTGATAAAGTGCTAGTGAACTCACTTTTGATTATTTTAGCATCAAGTAATCATATAAGCCCTATCATAGCAGTTATTGTTGTAATGAGAGACATTATTGTTGATTCAATTAAAATGCTTGCAGCGAGTAAAGGCAAAGTAGTTGCAGCTATAAAATCAGGTAAAATTAAAACAGTTTGTCTAATGGTAGGAATATCACTTACACTATTTAATAATTTACCATTTGAATTATGGAATATAAAAATTTCAGACTTTTTACTAGTTACAGCAACTGTATTATCATTGATTTCTGCAGTTCAATACTATGTGATGAACAAAAACCTAATTGTTGAAAAGGAAGAACTTGAGGAAATAATAGAAATTTTGTAAAACTGTGACAAAAATAAAACCAAAATAACCTTTTAATATAAAGGTTTTTTTAATTTGGTAGAAAAAGGATTACAAAAAGAACAAACAAATGTTCGGAAAACGCTTGCAATTTAAATTTTATTAATGTAGAATATAAATGTAGTTAAAATAGGAGGAAAAAAAATATGGTTACAAAAAACATTGATAAAGATAAGGTACTTGATCAAGTGCTAGTAGACATAGAAAAACAATTTGGAAAAGGCGCAATTATGAAATTGGGTGAAAATACTCATCGTGAAATGGATGTTTGTTCTAGTGGCTCTTTAGCTTTAGATATAGCTTTAGGTGTTGGTGGATATCCAAAGGGCCGTATAATTGAAATATATGGGCCAGAATCAAGTGGTAAAACAACTATTGCACTTCACGCAATAGCTGAGGTACAAAAACAAGGAGGAAAGGCAGCTTTTATTGATGTTGAACATGCTCTTGATCCTGTATATGCATCAAAACTTGGTGTAAACATTCAAGAACTTTTAGTATCACAACCTGATACTGGTGAACAAGCTCTTGAAATATGCGAGGCTTTAGTAAGAAGTGAAGCAATAAGTATCGTTGTAATAGACTCAGTTGCAGCTTTAGTGCCTCAAGCAGAAATAGAAGGTGAGATGGGCGATAGTCATGTAGGCTTGCAAGCGCGTCTTATGTCACAAGCTTTAAGAAAGTTATCGGGAACAATTAATAAGACAAATACAATAGCAATTTTTATTAATCAATTAAGAGAAAAGGTTGGTGTCATTTTTGGCAACCCTGAAGTAACGCCTGGTGGTAGGGCTTTAAAATTCTATTCTTCAATTCGTCTAGATATTAGAAGGTCAGAGCAAATAAAACAAGGAGATAACATTGTTGGCAATAAAACAAATATTAAGATTGTTAAAAATAAAGTAGCGCCTCCTTTTAAAGTTGCAAATGTTGAAATTGTGTATGGCGAGGGTGTAAGTAAGACAGGTGAACTTATTGATTTAGCTGCCGAAGCTAAAATAATTGAAAAAAGTGGTGCTTGGTATTCATATAAAGGAGAAAAGATGGGTCAAGGAAAAGAAAATGTTAAAGCCCTTCTAGCTCAAAACGAAAAATTATATAATGAAATTGAAACAAAAGTTAGACAACATTATGGTATTGATATTAAATCTGATAAAGCTACTACAGAAAAGAAAAAAGAGGGAAAATAGTTTTTTTCCTCTTTTTAGCAATTAAATCCAAAGTAAAATTATATTTTTCTTGACACAAAATCAAATCAATTTTAAAATAGAAGTATAGAATTAAAAATCAGTAACTTTTAATTCTATAGTAGAAAGAGGGAAAGAATATGGATACACTATTAATATCCATTTTAACCTCTGTACTTGGACTTTCTTTAGGAGCAAGCTCTGTTCTTGCTATTAACCATATAAAAAAGAAAAACACAAACAAAAAAGCTGAAAATGTATTAGAAAAAGCACAAAAAGAAGCTGACAAATTGAAACGCGAATACTTATTTGATGCTAAAGAAGAAGCACATAAGTATAAATTAGAAGTTGAAAAAGAAATCAAAGAGAAGAAAAATGAGGCAAAAGAAGCTGAAGAGAGATTGCTTCAAAGAGAAAACACCATGGCGAAGAGAGAAGAAATACTTCAAAATCGCGAAAAAATGCTAGAAGACAAAGATTATAAATTAGTGTTAAAGCAAAAAGAAATCCAAAAAACAGAAAATGAAATGGAAGAAATTAAGAAAGAACAATTAGAACTATTAGAGAAGATCTCAGGTTTTTCAAAAGAAAAAGCTAAAGATCTTATAATGAAAAAAGTAGAAGAAGAAATGGAAATAGAAGTAGCAGAATATATTCGTGAACGTGAAAGTGAAGCTAAAATAGAAGCTGATCGCAATGCTAAGAATATGTTAGTAGCATCGATGCACAGATACGCATCAGATGTTGCTAATGAACAAACAATTTCTGTTATTACTTTACCAAACGATGATATGAAAGGAAGAATTATAGGTAGAGAAGGTCGTAATATTAGAACAATCGAATCTGTTACTGGTGTTGATTTAATAATAGACGATACTCCTGAAGCTATAGTTATTTCAAGTTTTGATCCACTTCGTAGAGAGATTGCTAAAGTAACAATCGAATCACTAATTCAAGATGGAAGAATTCATCCAGCTAGAATAGAAGAAGTATACGATAAAACAGTAAAAGAAATCAATGCTAAAATAATGGAATATGGTAAGGAAGCTGTCTTTGAACTAGGCCTTACTAAAATTGATTCTAATATTGTTGAATTGTTAGGAAAACTACATTTTAGAACAAGTTATGGTCAAAATGCATTACAACATTCAATAGAAGTAGCTCACTTAGCTGGTATATTAGCTAGTGAAATTGGTGAGAATGTTACATTAGCAAAAAGAGCAGGTTTACTTCACGATCTTGGTAAAGCAATAGACTTCGAAGTCGAAGGAAGTCATGTTGAATTAGGCCTTGATATTGCTAAAAAGTATCACGAAGATCCTATAGTATTAAATGCTATTGCATCTCATCATGATGATGCTACACCAACTAGTAATATTGCTGTTTTAGTTGCTATAGCTGATGCTTTATCGGCATCAAGACCTGGAGCTAGAAACGATTCACTTGAAAACTACACAAAAAGACTTGAACAATTAGAAAATATTGCTAAAGAAGTTAAAGGTGTAGAAAAAGTATTCGCTATCCAAGCGGGTAGAGAATTACGTATTTTAGTTAACCCTGATCAAATTGATGATTTAAAGAGTATTAAAATTGCAAGAGAGATAAAGGACCGAATTGAAAAAGAGGTCCAATATCCAGGAACAGTAAAAGTTACCGTTATTAGGGAAACAAGAGCTGTTGAAGAAGCAAAATAAAACATTAGGTTAAAACCTAATGTTTTTTATTTTTTCTCTATGTTATGCGCTATTCTACTAGCAGCAGAGGAAACTATTGCACATACTATATCATCTAGGAAAGTATGACAGCGACTACCTTCTTTTCCTTCTTTATCTAACTTGCCAATAACACCAGGTTTTACTTTGTCTAAATGCCCAAAATTTGTTAAGGCAATCGAACCATTCATATTAACAATACTAAGTGCAAGTATTTCATCTATGCCATATAAACCATTATCACTAGTGATTAAGTTATTTATTTCTTCATCTAGCAAACCTTTTTCAGCTGCCTCATCTAAAGCAATACCAGTTAGAATAGTATATATTGCTTCTCTTTTTGATACAACATATAAAATAGAATCCATACATTCCTTATCAGATAGTTCTCTATATCCTCCTTGTATGTTCTTTAATATATTAGTTATATCATCTAAAGTTACACCTCGTTCATTCAGTTTTTTTATAGCTAAATTCTTTAAATCTTCCATGTACCCTCCTCATAAATTATCCTTGCCTATCATATGATAAAACAGGTGACTATATGAATCATTATATTAATTATTATTATAACATATATCCTGATTCCATTCATGAAGAAAACAAAGAAATATATTTTAATTATAATGATGAAATATATTATTTTGTTATTTTTAATCGCGCTATTGAAGAAGCTAATTATATATATGAATTAAATGTTGAAATGATTAAACGAGGTTCACTAGTTCATGAAATTATTTTAAATAAAGATAAAAGTGTTGTAACATATATTGATGATATTCCATATGTATTAATGAGAGTATATGTAAATGTAAATAAAAAAAGTGATTTAGCTGAAATCACCTTTATTAATATGACTAATTTAGATATAAAACCAAATAAATTGTTAGATCGAAGTAATTGGCCAATGCTATGGGCTGCTAAAGTTGATTATTTTGAATATCAAATAAGTCAAATAGGTAAAAAATATCCAATTATATGTGAATATTTAAGTTACTATATAGGCTTGGCTGAAAATGCCATATCGTATGTTAAAAACAGAGGACCTAATGATAATTCTAATATTCAAAACTTAACTATTGCCCATAGAAGAATAAAAGCGACTGACACTATTTTCGACCTATATAATCCTCTTACTTTAATAATTGATTATAAGTGTAGGGATCTGGCTGAATACATTAAATCAGCTTTCTTTAATGGCAAAGACGTATGGCAATTAATTGAAAACTATTTTTATCTTTATGATATTAATTTATTTGATCTTCAATTATTATACGCAAGATTACTCTTCCCGACTTATTTTTTTGATGTATATGAAGAAATAGTCGAGGATAGACTAAAGGAAGAAAGCGTTATGTCTATTATAGATAAAGCTTCTGAATATGAGGAATTCTTAATTGAGTTTCATGCTTTTATAAATAAAAATAATCTAATGCCACAACTTGATTGGTTAACAAAAAAGAATAATATATAATTATTCTTCTACTTTGACAACTTTAATAACTTCAGGTATTTCAAAGGTTAATGCTTCTTGGACCATACCTTCAAGTGTCATATCAGCTGCTGGACAACTACTACAAGCACCTAATAATTTAACATATACAACACCATCTTCAAAAGATACAAACTCAACATCCCCGCCATCGCTCATAAGAAATGGTCTAATAGTGTTTATTACTTCTTTAATTTTATTTTCTATTTCCATATATTCACCTCACATCAATTATACATGTATTTACATTAAAAGAGAAGTTGTCTAGCAAATAAAAATAATAAATGGTATAATTTTTATGAGGTGTAGTATGACTAGGTACAAGAAGGGAAAAATTGTAAAAGGCAATATTACAGGAATCGAAAAATACGGAATATTTGTTAGTTTAGATGACTATTATAGTGGTTTAATTCACATTTCAGAGATTTCAAACAATTATGTAAAAGATGTAAATGATTTTGCTAAGATTGGTGAAACTATATATGTTAAAGTTATAGATGTTGACGAGAAAGAAAGTCATGTCAAATTATCTATAAAAGATATCGATTATCGAAAAAGCAAAAAGAGTAAAAATAACCAAGGAATTAAGGAAGTTGGGAGCGGTTTTGCCATTTTGAGTCAGAAAAGAGATGAATGGATAGAACAGAAAATGCGTGAACTTTCGTAAAATGTCCTTTTAGTTATTGACAATTATCCACATCAGATGATATATTAGTACATGTCAATTGAAAATTGGATCCTTAGCTCAGTTGGTTAGAGCACCTGCCTTACAAGCAGGGGGTCGTAGGTTCGAGTCCTACAGGGTCCACCATTTATGCCGAAATAGCTCAATTGGTAGAGCAACTGACTTGTAATCAGTAGGTTGTGGGTTCAAGTCCTATTTTCGGCACCATTATGGAGAGATAGCGAAGTGGCTAAACGCGACAGACTGTAAATCTGTTCCTTCGGGTTCGGTGGTTCGAATCCACCTCTCTCCACCACTTGATATGTTGCCTCGTAGCCAAGCGGTAAGGCATCAGACTTTGACTCTGACACGCGCTAGTTCGAATCTAGCCGAGGCAGCCAAAATTTATATTCGTCTCGTTAGCTCAGTAGGTAGAGCATTTGACTTTTAATCAAAGGGTCATGCGTTCGAGTCGCATACGAGACACCAAATTTTGCTTGTGTGGCGGAACAGGTAGACGCACAGGACTTAAAATCCTGCGAGATTCAACCCTCGTGCCGGTTCAATTCCGGCCACAAGCACCACAGTGGAGGAATACCCAAGTCCGGTTGAAGGGGTCGGTCTTGAAAACCGAGAGGTCATGAAAGTGGCGCAGGGGTTCGAATCCCTTTTCCTCCGCCATTTAGTATATAACCATGCATAAAAACCTTGCGCAATCATATAATATATGGTAATATATAAATACACAGACTTATATAGTCTCATATCGTGGGATGGAGCAGCTGGTAGCTCGTCGGGCTCATAACCCGAAGGTCGTAGGTTCAAATCCTTCTCCCACAACCAATGATAATCAAAGACACTTTTTAGTGTCTTTTTAATTTGTTTTCATATAAAAGTAATAATTATCAAAAAAAGGGCATAATATTCTTAGAATGTAAAGAAAGAGGTGATATAAATGGAGGATGAAAATACAATTTTACCTGATGATGAACTTGAAAATGAAATAGATAGCGATGATGAATTAGAAGGTGAAGAGTACGAAGAAGAAGATGATGATGACCTTGAATCTGATGACGATGAAATAGATGAAGAAGACGAAGAGAACGATAATGAATGACAGACTAACAAATAGAACTTTAGATGGTGTTGATTCAGATAATATTAATGGTAAATATTATGATCCAGAGTTATTTCCAGTTGATAAAATATTAGACAAAATGGCTCCTAATTTAGCAGAATCTGAGGCAAGGACAAGG
>DUVE01000037.1 GCA_012841205.1 Mollicutes bacterium | reverse complement strand
GCTATAACTTTTGTTCTCTCTATGTGTTTTAAGAAACGGTCTCCTAAACCTTCTCCTAAAGAAGCACCCTCTATTAATCCTGGTAAATCAGCAACAACAAAAGATCTGTTGTCGATAGTTTTAACTACACCAAGATTAGGCGATAAAGTTGTAAAATGATATTCAGCTATTTTAGGTTTTGAAGCTGATATCATAGACAATATGGTTGACTTTCCAACACTAGGCATACCAACTAAACCAACATCAGCTAGTAGTTTAAGTTCTACTTTTAAGGTTCTCTCTTCACCAGGTTCTCCATGTTCTGAGATATCTGGTGCAGTATTTAAAGAAGTTGCAAACGCTCTATTTCCTCTACCACCACGTCCCCCCATGGCTACAATAGCTTCCGAATTTTTACTAGTTAAATCAGCAATAACCATATCTGTATCTAAATCCTTAACAATAGTTCCAGGAGGAACTTTAACGATAATGTCTTCTGCTCTTTTACCTGTTTGGTTTTTACCAGACCCATTCGCACCCTTTTTGCCTTTGATTATCTTATTATATCTTAAATCAAGTAAAGTTCTAAGGCCTTCATCTACTTTGAAGATTATATTACTTCCAGCACCACCATTACCACCATCTGGTCCTCCATCAGGAACATATTTTTCACGACGAAAAGAGGTACAGCCATCCCCGCCTTTACCTGCTTCAACTTTAATTATTACTTCATCTACAAACATAGTATCACTTCTTTCGTTACTATTATATCAAATGCACGATTATATATATATATAAGTATTCTATTTTTACATATAAAAAGCAAAATAATTATTTTGCTTCATATACACTTGCTTGTTTACGATTTTTACCAATTGGTTCAAACTTAACATAACCTGCTATTTTGGCATAAAGAGTATCATCTTTCCCAATTCCTACATTATTACCAGGATATACTTTAGTTCCTCTTTGACGATATATAATTGAACCACCTGTTACAAATTCTCCATCACTAGCTTTAGCGCCAAGTCTTTTTGATTCTGAGTCACGACCATTAGTTGTAGACCCTTGACCTTTTTTTTGTGCAAATAATTGTATATTAAACTTAATCACGGAATACACCTCCTCAATTTATCTTAATGTTTTTTGGATAATCTTTTTCTAATTCACTTAACATAGATAACATATTGTTTAATAGTTTATTAGTTATTTCATCTTCTTTAATAACTTCTATTACTACTCCATCTTTATTTTCTATGTATTCAATTGTTTTAGATAATGCCAAAATACCATTGATAGTAGTAATAACTGTTGCACTTACTGCAGCACAAACAATATCTTTACCATAATCATCATATCCAGCATGACCTGTTATTTTAATTTTACTTAATTGTTCATTTTTTTTAAGAACATTAACCTTAATCATTAAATACTCCTACAGTGATTCAATTTTAGTGATTTTAACTTTAGTATATGGTTGTCTATGTCCTTGTTTTTTATGCGAATTTTTCTTTGGACGATATTTAAATATAGTAATTTTTCTTTGTTTACCTTGTTTAATAACGTCAGCTTTTACAACAACATTTTTAACATATGGGTTTCCAGCAACACCATTAACCATTAATACTTTGTCAAAAGTTACAACTGAACCAACAGCTTCATCTAATTTTTCAACATATACTTCTGATCCTTCTTCAACGTAATATTGCTTTCCACCAGTTTCGATAATCGCTTTCATGAATTTACCTCCCTTTTAACTAAGACTCGCCTATAAGGTACATAAAAATGTTTAAAACCTTTGTCGTGCGGTTGTAGACCGAGGTCTAACTATCAAGAATTGTAACACAGAACATAATGCAAGTCAAACAAATACTTGTATATTTGATATGCTACAAACCTTATTTACATATATTTCTTCTAGAACTTCTATTTTCTATTATTCTAATTACAAATTTTTTCTCTGCACAAGACAGTTTATTAGTATTGCATTCTAAAATCTCTTTCTTTAAATCATATTCATTTGGTAATAAATCATATATATTATCTTCATTAACAATAGAATTATAATAAAAATCAACTTCTTCGCAAGACCAATCCCTCATTAAAAAAGCAAAAAGTCTTTCTCTATCACTGGTTTCTTTAGCAAGTTCAGCTTTTCCAATATTGTTAAGAATTTTTTTAATTATCATATATATCTTCTTAGACATTTTAATTAACTCCTATTTATTTACTATATACTTTATAACTTAAACCTTATAGTTCAAACCAACTATCTATTTTTTTTAACTAATTGTTGATCCTTTTTATAATTTATCATCTTCGACAATTCTTCATATTCTTTTTTATTAAAATATTTTTTATTCACCAAAAGAAGTTTACTCTTAAATTCGAATTCGCTACATTCTGTATCTACGTAGTCATTTTCCCAATTCTTAGTTAATTCGTTAATAACATTCTCCTTCGTTTCGTAAAAATGTTTTAAGTATAATTCTTCCTTTTCTTTTATCATTTGATATAAAGATTGATATTCTTCTTTAGTAAAGTATTCCTGATAATCTCTAAGTATTCTTTTTTTAAAATCATATTCAGTATAGTCTCCACCTAACCATCCAGCTGAATCAATAATTAAACTTTCATTTTCTCTATATACTTCTTCATCTGTCCAATCTCTATTTAATAAATTAATAAAATAATCTTTTTTCTCTTTTAATTCAATTTCACGTCGTTCTTTAGATAATTCTCTATATTTTTTTATTTTAGATATTAATTTATCAAACATAATTGACCCCCTAATTAGTATCAAATTTTTGGTACAAGAGAAGGGACTTGAACCCTCAAGGAAAAATCCATACGCACCTCAAGCGTACGCGTATACCAATTCCGCCACTCTTGCATCTATAATCATTATTTTAATACAGACCTAGTTTTTTGTAAAGTCTTTACCCTTCTTACCATATCTTTGCTTAAGTAGATCTTTTTCAGTAACCTTTTTATCACCAATTATAAAAAGATGTCGCCTATCACGCATCATTTTTGACAGATTAGACCCGCTTATGATTTTTAATTTATTAAATTTAAAATTATACAAATACCTTTCTAATAAAAAGCGATTACAAACCATTTTATGATTTCTACTCTCTTTTACAACTTTAACTAATAGAAGTGAAAGCATCAAATATAGATTCATACCAAAATTAATATATTTGGTAGTAAATAAAAAAAATATAATACCTATATATGATATATATAACATTATTTTGTGCGCTAATTTAAAAGATGTTAATTTAGATAATAATATATTTATTAGTTTTGAACCATCCAGCGGGAATAATGGTAACATATTAAAAAATAAAAGTGTGTAATGATAATTAATTATAATATTGTAAGTATTTAAACTTATAACAGATATATAATTTAAATATAACATGATAAAAAAATATATAATTTGTAGTATTGGACCACTTATTAATATTAGAAATTCTTCTTTAAGAGGTTTATTAATTTTGTCACCAAATGATATATAACCACCAAAAGGATACAAATAGATTTTGTTAATATTCGATTTGTAATAATAAGCCGTTATTAAATGACCTATCTCATGAATAATGATTATAGAAAACATAATAATAAATTCTTTAAAAAGACCTGTTAATACTGATGATAAGGAAATAAAAAGAAATAATGGGTGAACTTCAACTTTACTCAATAAACTTTTTATAATCTAATACTTCCCCTTCCTTTTTGAATACCAAATATAACTTATCATCTTTAGTTTCGCCAAGTAAGGCACCACTTTCTACATAGTCATATATTTTTACATTTAAATTATCAACATTACCATACCAAACATCAACACCATCTGTTTGCTGGATTATTACGGTTTTTCCATAATCTTCTTTCTCGCCAATAAACACAACTATTCCAGCATCTAACACCGGGACTAGATAAGATTTTGAAACTGTTAGTGAAACACCATCTTTATAAATACTTTTCTCACTAAAAGTAAGTCCTTCATTGAATACCGGCTTATTATCTTTAATTAAATCCTTAAATGGAATAATATCACCTAAATACTTATTGTAAAAATTATTAATAGGGGCAAAGGATATATTATTATTAAAAACAACATCATAAAATAACTGTTTATTGTTAGTTGAAGATTTTGTAAAAATTAAAGAGCCTAAAAAAAGAATAGTCAGAACCATTAGTTTTATTACAAAGTAAAATAACTTTGGTTTTGCAGTAAATGTTTCCTTAGCTTGCTCAAAATACCTGTTATGTCTTTTTTCCTTCATCTGTCTTTTTAATAGTTCGATATCCATATTATCACCGGTATATTATATGAAAATATATTATAAAATATGTTACAAGCCATACTTTGTTATTTTTCTTTTATGATCTTTAAAAATTATATATACAAAAAGGAAAAACACAGTATTAGTTAAAACAATACTTAATATATCATCTATAAATAGATTAAATGAGAATGGCAAATAACCAATTATTGAAAGAACAATAAAAGTTATACTCCTGTAAATTAATAATATGAAGATGTTAATAAGAACACCAGTTAATAGATTGTTTTTAAATATTTGATATAGTTTACTAATTATAAAACCAAGAAGTAAAAAAACAAGAGAGTTAAGTGGAAACGTACTTGTATATAAAAGATCATATATAAAACCAGCAAACAAGCAAATTTTATAGTAAAAAGAAATATTGTTATAATTTCTAATAAAAAGGATGGATAAAATTACTATACTAAACATTGGTCTAATATGTAACACTTTCTCATAAACAGAAAGCAAGCCATCTAAAAAAAGGGATATAATTAAACTAATCATATGATATCTCCCCTTTAAGTATTGTTACATAATTTAAATAGTTAAAGTCTGTTGCTGGTTTAACTCTAATTCTTCTTGAAGTACCAAAATCATCATTCTCCACTTTAGATACAACCCCTACAACAATACCTTTTGGATATGCATCACTAAGACCTGATGTAACAACTGTATCTCCTTCCTTGATTATAGTATCATCAATTATATCTATAACCAATAATTCTTTTCTTTTTAAATCATAACCAGATAATAATCCATACGTCATATTATTATCTGTTAATATTCCAACTGATATTTTATTATTCAAATCCATAGTTGTAATAAGCTTAACATCACTAGTATAAAAATTAGTCTTTATCACTTTCCCAATTAAACCACTGCCAGTTAATACAACCATTCCCACTTTAACATCATTTTTAGCGCCCTTATCGATAGTTAGAGTATTATACCAACTTCCAACATTACGATTAATAACAGTAGCATTTACAAGCTCATAATCACTCATAGAATTCTTTAAATCTAATAGTTTTTTTAAATCTTCAACACTCTTCTTTAACTCCTTGTTTTCCTCCTCTAAAAGATTAGTTTTACTTTTACTTTCATCTAATGCCTTATATTCTTTATAAATTCTTTTCATATCATTATAATTATCTATTTTATTACCAACAAATCTAAATGGTGTATACAAAATATTTTGAATGTTTAAGCCAATATCTTTAAGTCCTTTTTCAATAAATGTTTGTCCCCTATCATCTTTCACAGATAAAGAAATAAACCCAATAAGGATAAAAACAACCAGAACAATTATCAACACCAAGTACTTACCTTCCATCTTTTTTCTTCTTCTATTAAGTTTCATTTTAATTCACCACCATTATAATATATATTATATCTTATTATTTTCAAAAAAACTATAATATCCCTCATTAGAGATAATAATATGGTCTATTACTTCGATTCCCAGTAATTTACCAATTTGAACTAAATTATCTGTTAACTTCTCATCCTCACAACTAGCCTCACTACTTCCTGATGGATGATTATGCAAACATATAATAGAAGAAGCTGATAAGAGATATGCATTTTTAAATATTTCTCTTGGGTGAACAATACTCATGTTAATCGTTCCCATAAATAACAATTTATAATCAATTAAATTCTTTTTATTATCCAAATATATACAATAAAAATATTCTTGCTTTGCATCATTTATTTTATATTTAAAATATTCATAAATACTATGTGGATTATTCAATTTAGTTTTAATATCAATTTTCTTTTCATAATATACTCTTCTTCCTAATTCAATAGCCGAAACTAACTCAATAGCTTTTACCATACCTATACCTTTTATACTTGAAAAAGTAGTAACACTAAAATTTTTAAGTTCACTTATATCTTTAACTTTAGACAATATATAATTAGCTATATTTTTAGAAGAAAAAGACTTGGTACCTGTTTTTATTGTTATTGCAAGTAGATCTTCATTAGAAATATTAGATATTCCATATTTAATTAGCCTCTCCCTTGGTTTTTCATCATCAGGAATATCTTTTATCATTGTATTTTTAATAGTGATTACCTTCCTTCTATCTTAACATTCCACAAAGTAACAATCTTTTCTTTCTAGTAAAACATTAAATAAAAAAAGAAGTTTTATCTTCTAATTTAAAATACGATTATAAATGACTATTCACCTCTTGTTATAAGTTCTTCATACTTGCTTATTACTTGTTTTTCAATCTGTTCTATCTCATTATCACCACTACTTTCTAACAACAAATCATATTGTTTTATTAACTCTAAAAATTCAAGATTTTTTACATCTAATTCTCTAACATAAATATCATTTCCTTTAGACTTATAATGTTGTTTTAGTTTTTCTACATTATCTTTATTATGAGTTATAGCAACATAAACACGATAATATTCATTATCCTTATCTACTATATAGTAATCCAGATTAGTTGTGTGTTTTTCTACATTTTCCGCACTTGAATAAACTCCCTGTTGTAACACATATATTTTTTCCTTCTCCTCAAATACAGGATCTAGCTTTTTTTCATATTGCGAAAATAAAACCTTTCCTAAAATTAGACCAATAACAATAGCACCTATAATTGGCATTAGAATTTTCTTCATCTTAGTCACCTGTTTCTATTTTAACAATGATAACTAGATAATTTTGTCAAAAAAAATGAGTTTTACTCATCTTTTTCTATAACATCTTTTATATATTCAATTATATTATTTACTTCTATATCACGTATAGTATCACTATTTCTAAGTTTTGCTTCTACAAGTCCATCTTTTATTCTATTACCTACCGTAATCCTAATAGGAATTCCAATCAAATCCATATCGTTGAATTTTACACCAGCTCGTTCATCCCTATTATCTAGCAAACATTCTATCCCTATCTTTTGAAGGTTGTTATATATCTTTTCTGCAACTTCTACTTGCTTTTCATCTCCACTATTAATAAGTACAATTCCTACTTTATAAGGAGCGATTTCTAAAGGCCATATAACACCTTTTTCATCATTGTTTTGTTCTACTAAAGCAGCCATACAGCGACCAAGCCCAATGCCATAGCTACCCATCACAACAGGATGTAAAACATTATTTTTATCAAGATAGTTAACATTTAAAGCCTCTGTATATTTAGTACCTAATTTAAAAGTATTACCTATTTCAATACCTTTTTTGAAATATATTTTTCCACCACATTGTGGGCAAATATCTCCCTCTTTTATATTTCTTATATCAGATATAAAATCATGATTAAAATCTTTTAAATTAACATTTTTATAATGATAATCAGTCTTATTAGCGCCTACTACAAAATTAGTCATAGTAGTAATTCTCTTATCTACAATTACTGGTATATTAAGTTCAATTGGTCCTGCAAATCCAACTTTAGCATTAGTAACTGATTCAACCACTTCATTAGACGCTAATGTTACTTCATTAGCATTAAGAAGTTTTCTAAGTTTGGTTTCATTAACCTCATCATCTCCTCTAACTAAGCAAGCATGAGGTTTACCATCTACATCATATATAAGTGTTTTTACAAATTTAGACTTATCTTCATTTAGAAAAACAGATACTTCTTCAATAGTTTTAGCGTTCTTAGTTTCGATAAGTTCTTTTTCTAATGGTTCTTCATTATTTACAACCTCTTCTACAACACATTCACTAACTTCAATGTTTGAAGCAAAAGAGCACGAGTCACAAAGCACCAAAATATCTTCACCAATGTCAGATATTGCTTGAAACTCCTCAGAGAGCAAACCTCCCATAGCACCGGTGTCAGCTTTTACTATTTTGTAATCTATTCCCATCCTATCGAAAGATGCTTTATAAGCATCAAACATCTTTTGATATGATCTATCAAGTCCTTCTAAGTCAGCATCAAAAGAATATGCATCTTTCATAATGAACTCTCTAACTCTTATAAGCCCATAACGAGGTCTAGCCTCATCCCTAAATTTATTTTGAAATTGATATAAGGAAAAAGGCAAGTCTTTATATGACTTAACATACATAGAAGACGCCATCGCAAAAAACTCTTCATGTGTTGGTCCTAGAACATATTTCTTATCAAAGCGATCATTTAATTTAAAAAGACTAGAACCAAATGAATTTAAACGACCTGACTTTTCAAATACTTCAGTTGGCAGAATATTAGACATATATAATTCCAAAGCCCCTGTTTTATTCATTTCTTCACGAATTATCTTCTCAATATTTTTAAGCACCTTATAACCTAGAGGCATAAATATATATACACCCGATGCTATCTTCTTTATCATTCCACTTCTAACCAAAAGATTACTGCTAATAGAATCTTCATCCTTAGCGTTTTCCCTTAAAGTATAGAAAAAATTATTATTAAGCTTCATAACCTTCGCCTTCTTTCTTTAAATTTTACCTTGCTTTTACTTTCTCTAAAGTAAATTTATCATACAATTCATCTATATATTTCATTTCAAGAGCACTCTTCTCTCTTAAAAAAATTGCAAATTCTTTAATCTTATTGTTATCAATAAAATCTATATATTTATTTTTATCTTCTTCGGTAAATAATATTGGAGCACAATTGTTTTGTAACAGATTAAATCCTGTAATTATTTGAGCTGTTCTTTTATTACCATCTTCAAAAGGTTGAATCCTAACTAAAGAGAGATGAAATGCTGCTTCCCTTTCAAACAAATCATTTTGATTCCAAACATTATAATAATTATCCAATAAAGACATCATTCTAGATGGTATTTGTACAGCATCTGCCGGTTTAAAATTAACACTTCTATTTATAGCAACAGCTGTTTTTCGATAACCATAAGAATATCCAGCAGGTTCATTTATTAATTCAGCAGTTTTTTGAATATGATGTGGATAAAGTCTTTCTATTTTGTCCGTACTATTAAAAAGATAATGCATTGCATTTTGAGTACTTTCAAGAGTATTTCTTCTAAGATGATCTAAATCAGCTTGATTGAAAGTAAAACCAGGGTTATTAGCTTTAAGTTCATGTACTAAAAAATATAAAAAGGAAGAATAACAAGTTTTAGAACACCTTTCTGTAAAATCCGTCAAATAATAATCATAAAATAAAGGTTCTTTTTCAAATTTTTCTATCATATCTACTTCTCCAATATCAATTTACTATATATTAAATTATATCATATAAATCATAATTGATTTACTACTATTTATTATACTACATTTTTTATATAGGATTGTCTTTTTTTACATTTATTGACATTTATAGTTTTGTAAAGAAAAGACAAATATAATAAAACTTCTACTAGCAAGTAGAAGTTTATTGATTTAAAAATTATTCTATAGAATCTAAATTAAGTTCAATATTATATATTTCGTAATCTTCAGCAATTTCTTTCATATCTAAATTTTCTATAAACAAAGTAGCTTTCAAGTCTTTAGACGATTTTTCTATAGCGTAATATAAACTATTGCTTACTCCAATATCTAGATTTTTAATTGGTGTCTTAAGTGATACATTATTATTTGTTTTAACACCTCTTGCTTGGCTGATAATCTCAATCATTAAATCTCCATTTTTAATTTCTTCTTCAAAATCATAATTTAATGGTTTTATTTCAGTTAGATGTATTGATTTTTCTTCATGATATAATGCTTGATAAATTTCCTCTGTAATAAATGGAAAGAAAATACTAAAGTTTTGTAATAATTTATAAAGAATAGTATAGACTGTTTTTTGTCCGGAATATCTTGGTGTTTCACCAAACTCTTCAGGTCTATATAACCTATGTTTTACTATTTCAATATAGTTATCACAGAAATTCCAAAAGAATTTTTCTAAATGATTTAAAGCAAGTCCCACTTCATATTCATCTAAGTATTTTAAGAATCCTTTTTCCATTTCTTGAAAACTTCCTAAAATCCATCTATCGATATATTCAAAATCATTAAACTCTTTATCTTCATAATCTTGTAAATGCATTTCAATAAATTTAGAAACATTCCATAATTTATTAATTAATTTACGTCCTCTTTGTAGTGTTTCTTCACTAAATACAATATCAGTACCTAGTCTTCCAGAACCTGCCCAATATCTTACTGCATCCGCCGAATACTCTTTTATTATTTCAAGTGGTTCACTCTTACTATTACCTTTACTCTTACTTATTTTCTCTCCCTTACCTGCCATAACAAAACCTGAAATCATAACATTATCCCATGGTTTTTTACCTAAATGATAAAAACTCTTTACAATAGTATAAAAATCCCATGTTCTAATAATGTCTGATGCATTTGATCTTAAAGACATTGGATTTAAGATATCTTCATAATTAATTTCTTCACCATATCTCATATTTATTAGTGGCGTTACTGATGAAGTTGCCCACGTATCCATTACATCTGATTCTGGGGTATATTCTTTTGACCCACATGCACAATTTGTAGTTGGATGATCGACTAATGGATTAACAGGTAAGTCTTCTTCAGAAGCGAAAATAGGATTTCCACAGTCTTTGCAATACCAAACAGGAAAAGGAATACCAAAATACCTTTGTCTTGATATGCACCAATCCCACATAACGTTTTCAACCCATTCGTTATATCTATTTTGCATATGCTCTGGATGCCACTTAATCTCATTACCTATTTTAATAAAGTCATCCTTATGATTCATAATATCTATAAACCATTGCTTTATTACTGAATATTCAACTTCTCTACCACATCTTTCGTGTGTTTGAACCTCATGCTCAAATTCTTCTACCTTAAGAATGCAATTTTGACTTTGTAAATCTTCTATAATTTTAGATCTAGCTTCTTTAATCTTTAATCCACCGTAATCTTTAACATCATCAACAATTTTCCCATCAGGAGTTAGAATGTTTTTAAGTGGTAAGTTATATTTTCTCCACCATTCGATGTCTGTTTGATCACCAAAAGTACAACACATAACAACACCTGTTCCTTTATCAATAGCAACTTTGTCATCTGCCATGATTGGAACCTCTACATTTATAACTGGGATTTTTGCATACTTACCTATTAAATGTTTATGTCTATCATCTTCTGGATTTACAAATACACAAACGATAGCCGGAAGTAATTCGGGTCTAGTTGTTGCTATTATAAATTCTTCGTTTTCATCAACTGTCTTAAATTTAATGTAATTAAAAGTCGTTTTAATCGTTTTGGTTTCAAGTTCAGCTTGTGCTATAGAAGTTAAACATTCAGTACACCATAAAGATGGCGATTCCTTATGATAACAATGCCCCTTATCTACCAAATCCAAAAACGATAATTGACTAATTTTAGTAGTAGTTGGACTTATTGTTTTATATGCAATATCCCAATCAGTACTAACACCTAATCTACTGAATAAGTTTTTAAACTCATCTTCATATTTATCAGTTGTCTCATAACATAATTTAGCAAAAGCTTCTCTTCCTATTTCATGAGCTTTCTTACCCTGTTCTTTTTCTACTAACCTTTCACTAGGTAGCCCATTATCATCAAAGCCAAAAGGATAAAATACATTATAACCCCTTAATCTTTTATATCTAGCTATCATTTCAGTTTGAGAATATGAAAATATGTGTCCAATGTGAATATTTCCCGAAACTGTTGGTGGAGGTGTATCAATTGAATATACTTCTCTACCATCCCTCTTAAACTTATAAGTTTGGTTTTCCTTCCAATAATTTAACCACTTTTCTTCTTTTTCTAAAAAATTATATTTTTTATCTAACATAAATTCACCTTCTTCTAAATATTAAAATCATCTTTCAAACTTTGTCTAATATAATTAAATGCTTTGATTGATTTGTTTTCTGTTAATTCTAAAGCATTAAACAAAGAACTTACATACTCACCAGTTCTAATTATCTCATAACTATATGTAAAATTAAGATCATATAAATAACCTATTGTAATAAGCATTTTATCTAAATCTGTTTTAGCAAGAGTTTTATCAATCAATGATTTTCTAAATAAACAATCTAGTACTTCCTCTGTAATTGATTCATCATCATATTTATATGTTTTATCTCGATTAGATACTATATAATAAATATCAATTTTATCAGCATCCCTAACTATTTTAGAAAAGAAAGCCTGTTCTTCACTATATGTATCAGGTACTTCAAGTTTATTGTGATTATATATTGCTTTTTTAATTATTTCATCATATTTATCTGATTTAATATAATCTCTAATTAATCCTTCATCAAATAATATATTAACACCTAAGCCACCATGATCTATTGATAGTTGATCATCAAAAGTATTATAAAGTTTAATCTGTTCGAATCTTCCAATATCATGTAAAAGCCCTATAAGAGCAATCAACGATGTTTTCTCCTCATCAAGATGAAGAGATTTTGCAAGTCTTACACATAAATCTGATACCCTAAGAGAATGTTTATATTTAACCATAATCTTTGGATTATTCATATCATACTTCTTTATATGCTTATCAAATGTTTTCTTCGCTTTTATAATGTCTATCATTTCTATCTACCTCTACTTTATAAATATAAATTACTTGTTCTTTTGCTAAATCATTTAAATTATCATCGATATAATCAATTATACCACCCATTTTTTCATAAAATTTTCGAGCTTTTAAATTATGTTTATTACAAGTTACATAAAACTTATCGATTCCTTTTTGTTTACAATAACTAACTATCATTTGAAAAAATCTTGTACCTAGTCCTCTTCCTTGAAAGTCTTTTGAAATATGAAAATAATTAATAATATATCTATAATCTTTATAACATTCATCTATTTTAGAAAAACATATATAGCCTATTATTTTGTTATCACAAAGAGCTGCTTTAAATAAAGTGTTTGGTTGATCGATATAATTTTTAAAATTGGTTTCAGCCCTCTTATAATCAAAATTATCAATTACTTCATCCTTATATATTCCTCTATAAGTAGTATCCCATATTTTTTGTCTTAAAACAGCCATACTTGGTACATCTTCTAATTTTACATCTCTTATAACTATTTCTTCCATAACATATCCTTTCTACAAAAAAAATCATCCTATAATAAGGACGATTTATCGCGGTACCACCTTAGTTCATAATAATAATTATGCTCTTAATATTATAACGCATTACCGTCATATCCTACTACTATTTCAAATATGAAACTCCCAAGCTACAATTAAATAACTTCATCTTAGTTTCCACCATCCACTAAGTCTCTATAATTAGATTATTTAATCCTCTTGTTCTTTGTTTTTAATTAACTATATCTAAACCACCAAAGATTGTTGTATAATTCACAATTAACTCTTTTTTAGCTTTATCATTTGAAATTGCTTTATTATCCACACCACCAAAGATAGGTATTCCTTTCACTGTAACTTTAACATCATCAGGCACAAAAATAGTTGCTCCTCCAAATATTACAGTAACTTCTATATAGGCTTTATTGCCTTTAATTTTAATCTTACGATAATCAACCTCTGCCCCACCAAAAACTGTAACAACTTCACTGCTAACATATTCATCACTTATATTTTTATCCTCAACACCACCAAATATTGCCACATATGAAGTGTTAGATTTATTACTAAAACTTTTTTTAGTACAACTAAAAATTAAAGATAAACCTATAGAAATAACAATGATTGGAAAAAGCAACAGATCAAGGACATCTTTACTAAGAATTCCTAAATTAGATAAGAAATATAAACTTCCTAACACTGCAAAAGTAAATAATATTAAGTCAAATTTTCTCTTTTCAATCATCCCTACAATACCAATTATAACTATTCCTAAAGAAAAAATTAAGCCCGAAACATCACCAAAAGAAATAACATCAAAATTAGATAATAATATTAAAATACCTGTTATGACAACTATTAAGCCAATAGTCTTTTTTATCATACTTACCTCCACTTACTTAACATATTAAAATTATATCAATTAAACGACTTTTTTTCAATAATTAATTTATTTTATACTTACTAATATTATAATTGTTTTTGATTTCGGATGATGACAATGCCCTTGTATATATTCTAACATCATCTATTGATCCATTAAAATCATATAACGTAGAGTCCATAGTTCCCCCAACGAATAAATTAGCTATATTTTCTTTAAATTTCACAGTTGGATTCGAACTAAAGTAATTGTTTGTTCCCTCCAACTTTCCATCAACATATAAATACATAGTTTTGTTAGAATAAACACCTACAACATAATGCCATTCATTTGCTG
>DUVE01000036.1 GCA_012841205.1 Mollicutes bacterium | reverse complement strand
GAACGTTGATGTGGGAGTGTACTTGTTACATTAGAAGCTGGGCAATGAAACACACTGCTTATGCAACATCAAAAAAAGAAGCCAAGAGATATGCGGCTTACTTAGTTCTTTGCGATTACTTTGGATTGCCAGATGAATTTGCAGAAGAAGATAACGAATAATAAAACTTGTCTATGGAAAAGTGTGTATTTTTGCTGATATATAATATGAACAGATGCATATTTTCCGAGGTAGACTATGTTATCGTGTGCTCGGCATTCAAGTACCTATGGGCTGTAATAGATAGCTGTACGCAAGTTTAAGTCAATTAAACGGGTTCAGACCTCTTTCCTAAAATAAAAAAGAGGTATTTTCTTTATTTTTGGAGGTAAGAAGATGGATGAAAAGGTAACTAAGTTTATATGTGAACATATGAAGTATGATTCTTTGTTGTATTATGCGAAGTACTATGATGCTGTATTGTTCCAAACACAAAAAGAAGTAAGTGGCAATTATCAAGTTGTTAATAATCTTACTTCAAGTATTATAAGTAATCCACTTGTAAAATTTACGGATAGTAAATGTGAGTGCAGGTATTGTAAGCAAACTAAACCAGCTGTAACTTTTAAAGACAAAGTTCACACATTTCCTGAATTTTTAGGGAATAAATTATTTGTAAATAAAGATAATGAATGTGATGATTGTAATCATTTCTTTGGTGATAAACTTGAACCCAACCTTAATTCATTTATAAAAGCATTATTAGTTGTTGATGATATTAATGGAAAAGGTGGATCTAAAAAGTATAAATCATTTAATAAGATGGGGGAAATAACACACAAGAATGGATCAATTGAAATGTCTGTGGTAGAAGGATATGAAATGGTCTCAGATGATCCAGTAGAAAAGAAGATGAAGATTAAAATTGACATTCCAAAATATTCATTAAGAAGTGCATACAAAGCAATACTTAAGATGGCTTTATCTATTTTACCTGAAAGTGAAATTAGTGATTTTAACTTTGCATTCTCTTGCTTAAAAAATAACGATATATTTGGATGTGAGTATATAATTCTTAATTATTATCCTGGTTTCAATATCATGCCTTTTAGTATCATGTTATATAAGCGTAAGAATGATACAGTTCCAATTCCTAAGTATCAGTTTGCAGTAATTAATAATAATTTTCTTCTTCAAGTACCAGTTTTCAGTGATAATGATATTTCTATTATTGATAAAAATAGTTTTTCATATCCTAAAGACGGAATTCCGACTATTTATGATAAAGGTCCATTAGGTGAAGTTCAGACTAGTGTTTACAGATTAGACCAAGTTGATATCGTTGAAAGACATACTGTTGAACTAGAAATGAACTACGATTCTCGTGAACTTCATGATGGTTCTGATCCAGTAGTATAGATTGAGTGATTTGTATTTGTAATAAAGAATAACATTGCAACTTAATTTCAAACAATTTAAAGGGTGCGTAGTTCTTGTTAAGGGTGCACGATTTGTTATCAAGGGTGCGTGATTTCTACTAGGGGTGCGTAATTGTATTAAAATAGGTAATCAAAGCCATATTGAAACAACTGTGCTAATACGAGTTTTTATGCTTAAATTAGCACTTTTTCTTTATTTTTAGGCATTTTTGGTAGGGTTCAAGTCCCGTTACCGATTAAAATGCCTATTTTTTAATTGGCTTAAAATTGTTATCTGTTATGCATTACCACGAAAGGTCTTGAAAAACCACGAAAGCTCATTGTCGACCACGAAAGCACCACGAAAGGGTAAGGTTGTCAGAAAGGATTTCGAACTTTTGTGTAATCTAAAAAAAGCGTAAAAAAAGTTTTAGTAAATATGTCTAATCGCTAGATTTTTT
>DUVE01000035.1 GCA_012841205.1 Mollicutes bacterium | reverse complement strand
TTGTAATATAACGTCTCCTTTTTTCAAACCAGCTTCAGATGATGCAGTTCGATCTATAACAGACTGAATAACAGCCCCAGTTTCAATTTGTTTATCAACTCTAATGTCACTAAAGAACAGCGCATATGTTTCATCTAAATCTAACAATTGAACTCCTAGTACTGGCCTTTGAATAGGTTTTCCATTTTCAAGTTCATCCATATATTTCATAGCATCTTCAATTGGAATTGCAAAACCTATACCTTCTATTTCCTCTTGAACTAATTTAAGTGATGTTATACCTATTACCTCACCAGCTAAGTTAATAAGTGGGCCTCCACTATTACCTGGATTTATTGCTGCGTCAGTTTGAATAACCCTCATTAATATATCGTTAGTACCACCAGCAGTTAAACTAAATGTTATCATTCTATCTTTAGCTGATATACAACCTCTTGTTGTTGTACCACTATATTCGCTTCCCATTGGAGCGCCAATAGCAAAAACGGTACTTCCAAGTCTCATATTACTTGTGTTACCTATTTTAGCTACCTTTATTACCTTATTTGCAGGAATACTTAGCACAGCTATATCACCTAGTGCATCATTTCCAAGAACAGTAGCTTTGACTCTACTTCCATCTGTTAGTATGACCTCTACTTGTTCAGCCCCACTTACAACATGACTATTTGTTAAAATATAGCCCTTGTCTTTATCCTTTTTATAAACAAAACCTGTTCCACTAGACATAACGCTATTGTTTTTAAATGTTTCAACAACTACAACTGAATCATATACCTTGTCAATTGCCTCAAATGCAGTTGTTTCTTCTATCTTATATTCGGTTATATTTTTTTCAACAGTCTCTACCCTTAAAGGAAGATAGCTAATAACTAAATACATTGATAAACATCCTAGAAAAAAGGTAACAACTATTGAAAGACTTATTAATATTTTCTTTCGCATATTATTTCCTCCTATAAATCAATTATATCTCGCCAGTTGCTCGGAAATCCTATTCTATTTAAAATTTTCTCTACTGAGATAATAGATACTTTCGCATCTAGCAAAGATATTTCATATTCTGTTTCACGAATTAATTCTCTAAAATCTTCATCTCTTAGTAAATATTTAAGCATAATAACAAGCGCATATAGATCATTCTTTCCATATATATACTCATCTTCTCTTGCTGGTATATCAAGTTTAATGTGATACTTATTATTCGGAATCATTCTTTGAGTTCTATGATCATAGAGAATGTCCTCATGAGCACATAAATTACGATAATTAGCAATGATCGATAAGAATACTTCAAAACTTTCCACATCAAGGTCATAATAATCAGCAATAATTGTTTTGTCTTCGTCTCTTAATATAGAATATAATTCACTAATAATCCCAAAGGATAACACTTTAACTAATACCCAAAGTGGGATATAACCATAATTAGTCAAATAGTGCATTGTAGCAGAGTGTCTTGATGCATTTATTCTAACTTGCCTTTTCATTTTACGCAAAACATCGTTTACTTGTCTTCCTCTTGTTCTATCCTCGGTAAAGTTACCAGGATTTAAATAATCTTGCTCCCTAACACCATATTGTTTAGATAATTGATAACTTAAAATTGATTTAAGATTATTTTCAACTACTAAAATATGTTTAAAAAAGATATTTCTTATATTACGATCAAATACAAAGAAAGCATACAATTCTTCAAAAGTTGTACCGTGATGAAAACGTCTTTCCTTATCAGAAATCATAAATATATGACGATATCCATTAATAAAAAAATAGTTTTCTCTAAGAAGAATTTCTTTTGTTTTTTCAACATCGGTTATTATGAGTCCTTTGTTTCTAAGTATTTCTATTTGCTCCTCAAGTGTCTTAAACACTTTCTTATGCCCCATATCATCACCTTAATAAATTATAACATAAGTATCTTAAAATGTGAATTTTTATTATAACAGTGTTCTTCTATTTTCATTACTTTACATTGTTTTTAGGTTATTGCCTTAAACATTAAAAATAGGATTTCATACTATATGGCGAAGGAGGAAATATGATGTATGACTATTCTAATCGCTACGACAATATAAACTCGCCTGGCGAAAGAAAAGATAATAGCGCAAATATGAATGATCAAAAACAAAGTTTAATTAATTCATATGAAGGTTTTATTAGAGGAAATATGTTCGAAGAGCTATATAAACCTTATTTGCAAGCAGAACCCTTTAATTTAAGACCACAAACTGAAAAAGAAGCTTTATTAAATAGGATTAGAGAATATAGCTTTGCTTTAGTAGATTTAAATTTATATTTGGATACACATCCAAATGATGCTGAAAAAATCAAAATTTATAACCAATATTTAAACGAATTGAAACAAATAACAAATAATTATGAGGCTATGTTTGGTCCTCTCACATTATCTAGTGAGGCATTAAATTCATATCCATGGGCTTGGATATCAGGACCTTGGCCTTGGGAGGGGGTGTAGTATGTGGAAATATGAAAAAAAACTTCAATATCCTGTTAATATCAAAAACAAGGATTTGAAGATGGCAAAATATCTCGTTACACAGTATGGCGGTTCTAATGGTGAATTAGCTGCTGCACTAAGATATCTAAATCAGCGATATACAATGCCTGATGAAAAAGGCAAGGCTCTTCTTACAGATATTGGCACAGAAGAGCTTTCTCACGTTGAGATTATATCAGCAATGGTATATCAATTAATGAAAGATGCAACACCAGAGGAACTAAGAGCTGTAGATATGGGAGGACATTTTGCAGAACATGGAAATGCTTTATATCCAACTGACGCTAATGGAGTCCCGTTTACAGTAAAATATTTTGCAACAACTGGTGATCCAATCGCTGATTTACAAGAAGATATGGCGGCTGAAGAAAAAGCTAGAGCAGTATATGAAAATCTTATAAACTTAACTAATGACCCTGACGTAATAGCACCACTCTCGTTCTTAAGACAAAGAGAGATTATTCACTTTCAAAGATTTAAAGAGTTACACGATGAATATAAAGCAAGAGGATTATAAAGTAAACGATTTCCAATAGGAAGTCGCTTTCTTATTCATAAAAGTAATTAATTACTCCTTCAGTAATAGCTTTTGCTATTTTTTTTTGATAATATGGTTTTTGCAAAACATATCTTTCGTTAGCATTTGATAAGAAACCTACTTCAAGTAATACACCAGGCCTTTGTATCATTCGGTACATATATAAATCATTAATTTGTTTTAGTTTTCTTTTAGATCCTAAATACTTTTTGAAACTAGCCTGTATCTTCACCCCTAATAGTTTGTTTTTGTCATTTATATCATCATAGAATACTTGTGCACCACGCCAAGTTGATGATGGTGTTGCATTTAGATGAATGGATAAATATAGGTCGCATGCTGATTCATTTATCATTCTGATGCGTCTTGATAAATCACTTCTTTTTCTCTCTGCTATATTAGGTCTTGCTAGGTCATAATCGTTTTCCCTTGTCATATATACAATAGCTCCTTTTTCCATCAGAGCATCAGATAAAATTTTACTAATCTCTAAATTGATGTTTTTTTCTAAAATATCCTTGTAATTCGCACCAGGATCTCTACCCCCATGACCAGGATCTACATATATCACCTTGCCAAATAAGGGCAGGTCTAAAATATGTTCATTGACTTTTTGCATTGCAAGGGCGAAACACAAAAACACCATAAGCATAACAATTTTATATTTATTCACTATATCACCATTATAATTATATGAGTTAAGTTCTAGTAGATACAAAAAAAGCACTGTAAAGTGCTTTTTGTAATTAACGTTTTGAAAATTGTGGTGCACGACGTGCTTTTTTAAGACCATACTTCTTGCGTTCTTTTTTTCTTGCATCTCTTGTAATAAAACCATGCGCTTTTAATATTCTTCTAAATGAATCTTCACGTTTTTCATCATTAGGACTATCAAAATCAAGTAATGCTCTTGCAATACCTAAACGAGCAGCTCCTGTTTGCCCGGAAAATCCACCTCCAGAAGCAATGATTTCTATATCGAATTTGTCTTTTGTTTCTGTGACTTCTAGCGGTTGCATTAAATCCATTACTAATGTTGGAAAAGGTAGATATTCATTTACATCTTTTCCGTTAATAGTAATCTTACCTTTACCGGAAGTCATTCTTACTTTAGCAACTGAAGTCTTACGACGACCAGTTCCTATATAAACTTTTTTATTTGTCATTACCTTTTTCTCCTTACTTTAAATTTAATGTCTCTGGTTGTTGAGCCATGTGTGGATGATTTTCATCTTCATAAACAAATAATTTCTTGTTCATTTGTCTTCCAAGTCTTCCCTTTGGCAACATACCTTTTACAGCTCTTTCTATCATTTCTGTAGAATATTTATCTCTCATAACTCTAGCTGTTCTTTCTCTTAAACCGCCAGTGTGACCACTATGGTTGTAGTAGATTTTGTTATCTAATTTGTTACCTGTTAAATTAACTTTAGAGGCATTAATAACAATAACATAATCACCACAATCAACATGAGGTGTATAAATTGTTTTGTTTTTTCCACGCAATATAGTTGCAATTTTAGATGCTAAACGTCCTAATGGTTGCCCATCTGCATCGACTATATACCATTTACGAACTACATCTTCCTTTTTTTGCATGTAAGTTTTCATATTGTATCTCCTTCCATTCATATAACAGACCCGGTATCTGTATATGTGGGAATAATTAAATGTACCAGTTAGAATTTTACTAGAAATAACACTCCTTGTCAATCAATTATATGAAGTTTCCCAGTATATTTACTAATATTTTAGAAAAAAGGTAAATAATATTTACCTCTTATCTTTTATTTTTAATAATAAGTGTGACTTTTTTAACTTTTGGAACATAAGTTAAGCGAAGATCCGTCCTTTCAACTATTACATCTACTTGATGTTCTCCAACACCATATTCTTTTAAGTCAACATATGCCCTAATAGATGCTGGATCTAAGGTATCAAGAACTTCTTTTATTCCTTTTACGATAACAGTTATCTTTTGATCCTCTGCTCCTTTGGCATTAACAGTATAATTGCTTCCTAGATTTTCATATTCAACATCTATATTGTTAAATTCTTTTGTAGTTTCATTTCCTACGCTTATTTTAACATTAACTACAACATCACTCATGTGTCTAATTCCAACTGGCTTTGTTAAAGTTAAATTAATTTCTTTGTTATCTTTTAATCCACTTACGTCTATCGGTGCATCGATAGATGTTATTCCATCTAGAACTGAATTGTCACCATAAATAGTAACTTCATTTACATTACTTTCAATATTAGTTATTGCTTTACCAAAACTAAGTGTCCCTGTAGGTATAAATCTAATTGGAACTTTCTTTTGAGGTGACGCTATTGTGACTGTTGCATTTATCTTAGATGGAACTATTTCTACATCCATTACATTACCTCTTTGATCATAAGCTACTAATGGTACATCAGTTAAATTTAAGTTACCAACTTTAGGATCAATAAAATTGTTTACATCTATTAAAGCCTTTACAGTAGCCACTAGTTCAAGAACATCTTCAGACCCTTTTATTATTACCTCATCACGATCTATTTCTGTTTTTTCAATAACTAACTTAGAATCAAGATTGTCAGTATTTAAAAGGTCTGTATTAACAGTCTTAGTTTGTGATACTTTTGGATATATTGTAACAGTTACAACTGATGGATCTAGTTTATAATTAATGGTATCAAGAGCTCTTTTATACTTCAAAGCAACCTCATGGACACCTGGTTTTAAACCAGACAAATCCAATGTTACCTCATGCTTCGATATTTGCTTAGCTAAATACAAATCATAATTACGACCAATAAGTGTTATATCAACTTTTTCTGGTACACCTTTTAATACATATGCTTCTTCATTGTATTGTACAACAACTGGTTGATTATATAACATCTCAGCCGATGTTTCGATCATTTCAAGAGACTTTGAATCAACAGCAATAAATAGACCAATCGATAATATCAAGGTTATAATCAATAAACTGCTCTTGCTATTAAAAACCCTTTCAAATTGCTTGCTATTCTTTGATAGTGCGTCTTTAATTTTAACTGCAAACTTAGTAATAGGAACAATAATATATCGATCAATCAAACGCCCAAATTTAACAAATATGTTTTTTATATTATTCGGTTTCATTATCATTACCGCCTTCTATTTCTTCTGTTGTTATGATATCACTTTTTGGTTTTAATTCATCTAATAAGATTTCTCTAAAATCATCTATTGTTAAATTATAGTTTAATTCACCATTTACAGCGATAGAAATACGCCCTGTTTCCTCAGAAACAATAATTGCAATTGAATCAGTTTCCTCACTAATTCCCAATGCCGCTCTATGCCTTGTTCCTAATCGTTTTACAACCTTCATATCAACACTGGTTGGAAATACCGCTCCAGCACAGCTAATCTTATCACCTTGAATTATAATACCACCATCATGTAAGGGGCTATTAGGGAAAAATATAGATACAATAAGTTCACTTGTTATATCCGCATATATCTTTTTTGCCCTTTCAATATAATCCCTCAAACTAACATCGCGCTCTATTACAATTAGAGCACCAATACGCGATTTTTTTAAATTCTCTACTGCCGATGTAATTTCATGAACTAATTTTTCACGTTCTGATACAGTAAGAACTTTGTGCCTTCCTAGCAATTGTGTTTTACCTATTTGCTCTAAAACATTTCTGATTTCTGGTTGGAAAATTATTATTAAAGCTAAAGGTCCCCACATAATAACATATTCTAGCAATAAACCTATAGTAATTAAACCAAACCAATCACTGATAAGTTTTAAAATCAAAATAAATAAAATACCCTTAAATAGTAAACTCATCTTAACATTATTTCTTATATTTTTAAAAATATAATATAATACTAGCCACACTAATGCCACATCAATAATCTTTTTAAGTGTTGAAAAAATAAAATCTAGAGTCATACTTTCCTCCTCTAATCTGTCTATAAAAATTATATCACAAAACAACGATTTTGAATATTAAAATAAAAAAGTTCGAATTGAACTTTTTAACTTTATCATTAATTATTGATTCGAACCAGTATCACCATTTAATAAACTGTCATTCACTGGTTGGTTTAAATTACCACTAGTAAATGGTGTTATTGTTTCTGGTTCTGGGTTTGAAGTTGTTATTTCATCATTTAGTGGAGATAAATCAATTACTTCTGTTTTATCAAGATCATCACCATTAACCGCTTGAATGTCCTCAGAAATTGGACCTACAACCGGTTCATTATTGTTAATAAAAGGATCAACGATTGGAGTTTCAGCTATAGTTGGTTCCTCTGATGCAACTGGAGCTACTGGTTGTTCAAAAGGATTGATTGGTTCCTCTGGTGCAACTGGAGCTACTGGTTGTTCAAAAGGATTAATTGGTTCCTCTGGTGCAACTGGAGCTACTGGTTGTTCAAAAGGATTGATTGGTTCCTCTGATGCAACTGGAGCTACTGGTTGTTCAAAAGGATTAACTGGTTCCTCTGATGCAACTGGAGTCACTGGAGTAAAAAACGCCTCTTCAGATACAGCCGGACTTACTGGATGCTCAGGAGCCACAATTGGTTCTGGCGCAACAGTAGATTGTGTTAAATTTTGTTCAACATTTTCTGGTGCAGCCATAGGTGCGGCTTGTTCAAACTGAGGAGCATCAGGCTGAACAGCAGTTTCATTTTGAGGGAATGAAGCAATATCAATTGGTTGCATTACATCGCTTTGAATTGTATTTGCTACATCATTAATACTTCCAGTATTAACTTCGTTAAAGTTAACCATTCCTTCATTTTCCTTAGCTACTTTTCTACCTTTTTTTCTACTTGCTAAAAATCCTATTAACATTAATATAATTATTAGGCCTACGCCTATAACATATACATAATTATCTTCTAAAAATAAAACAACTTCATCTAATATATTTCCCATTTATTATTCCTCCTATTTTAAGGATACCATCAAAATAATTTTTTTGCAATATTTTCACTTAATATTATGAGTTTAGTTAATATAATATGCACTAATAAAAAGACCATTTATTTTTTACTATTGTATTATTAAAGAAAAAAGGATCAAAATTGAACCTTTATACATATTCCTTAATTGTTTTAATAGTAATTTTTGATTCTCCTTGCATCACTTTATCTATAATAATTCCCTCTATTTTGTCCTCTATTATTTTTTCTATCTTTCTTGCGCCAAAATCATTATAATTTGAATACTCAACTATCTCATCAATTATACGATGGTCAAGTGTCAAATCTACCTTATTAAATCTTTCCTTTAACATATCAAAATGAGTGTTAATAATTTTCTTTATCTCCTTTGATTCTAATCTATTAAATGGAATAACCTTATATATACGATTCATAAACTCTGGACTAAATTGCTTTTTAAGTTTTGAAAAGAGATTTTCTTCATCATTACTATTAAAACCAACGCTATTCTTATTAAAACCAATATTAGTTGTCATTATAATAAAGACATTATCAAATCTTATTAATTTATCATTAGAATCCTTAATACATGCCTCATCTAATATTTGGAAAAATAAATTTAATACAGCGGGGTGAGCCTTATCTATTTCATCTAGAATTATTACCGAATGCGGCTTATCCCTAATTGATTCCAAAACATTTTTATTATCTTCATAACCAATATACCCTGGAGGAGCTCCAATAATTTTGCTAACAGTATGAGCTTCTGTAAATTCACTCATATCTAATCTAAGCAATCCTTCTTCACCAACTAATTCTCGTGCATAAGCCTTTGCAAGAGCTGTCTTACCAACACCAGAAGGACCACAAAACAAACAAGAGTAGCATTTTCCTTTATCTTTTAAACCTAATTTTATTCGTTTGGTTATATCAAGCAAAGTCTTGATTGCTTTCTTCTGTCCTACGATTTCCATATTAAGGTTTTTTTCAATCTTTTTAAAGATAGTGAAATCTTTATTCAAAAGTTCATATACAGGAATTTTAGTTCGCTCGTGAATTACATCAGCTACATCTTCTTTTTGAACTTCCTTAACAATATTATTGTTTGATAAATTAAGTTCAATATCATTTATCTTACTAATCAATTCTTCTTCTTCTTTTCTAACTTTACAAGCGTTATTGAAATCTTGTTCAACAATCAAATTATTTTTCTTTTTCTTTACTTTCTCAAGTTCTTTTTGAAGTTTATAAAGAGTTTTACTTTCATCAGTTTCCTCAAGTGACACCTTGGCACAGACCTCGTCCATAATATCTATTGTTTTGTCCGGCTGTCTTCTGTCATATATATATTTGTTTGATAATTCGATAATTAGATCTATTATTTCTTCTTTAATTGTGACACCATGATATTTTTCGTATACATCCTTTAATCGTATGAGAATTTCTTTTAGTGTTTTTTCATCTGGTTCTTCAACATAGACCTTTTGAAACCTTCTATCTAGAGCACTATCACTTTCCATATATTTTTTATATTCTGCTGTAGTAGTTGCCCCAATACACCTAATTTTATTACGTGCCAAAACCGGCTTGAAAATGTTTGAAGCATCAATTGCTCCTTCTGCGCCACCTGCGCCAATTAATGTGTGTATCTCATCTATGAATATTATTATGTCGTCAGTCTCTTCAAGTTCAACCAACACTTTTTTCATTCTTTCTTCAAACTCACCACGATATTTCGTTCCAGCAACCATTGTTGCCATATCTAAGGATAAAATACGCTTATTTTTTAGAACCTCCGGGACATTACCTTCTGCTATCATTTTACTTAATTCTTCTACAATTGCAGTCTTACCGACTCCTGCATCGCCTATTAGTAAAGGATTATTCTTAGTCCTTCTACAAAGTATTTCTAAAACTCTCCTTATTTCATTTTCTCTTCCGATTACTGGATCAAACTCATTATTAATAGCTTTTTTAGTAAAATCTATCGCAAGTTCCTCTATTAAAAGATTCTTTTTAGACCTTTTCTTGCTAATTAATTTTTTAGTAAAGGAACTATATAATTTATCGAGATCAACTTTCATACTAAGTAATGTTCTAATTGCAACACCTTCACCTTCTTCAAGTAGTGAAGAAAAAAGATGTTCAACAGTTACCTCACCATCATTATTTTCCCTACTATCAGATATGGCATTTTCAATTACTCTCTTTAATAACGGCGTGTATAAAAACCATTCGCTTTTCTTAGAACCTATTCCAATAATTGACACTAGTTTTTCTTTAAAACTTTTATATTCAACACCATATGTTTTAATTTTTTTACTAATTGAATTATCAGTTTTTAAAATAGCCAGCAGTAAGTGTTCACTTCCAACATAAGGATGTTTTAATTCGCTCATTTCTTGTTTTGCTAATACCAATACTTTTTGAGTTTCTTCGTTAAACTTGGCAAACACTAGTATTTCCTCCTCTCATGATATCCTATGCATATAATGGTCAAAATAATTGGTTTTTAATCAACAAAAAAAGAAGAAATATTTTTCTTCCGAAAAGATCTCTTCTTTTTGTTATCTTTTATAGTGCTATAGCTAAAGTTAATACAATAAGTGCAATTGAACCTAAGATAAGTAACAATAACCAAGTACTCTTAAGCCATTTTTTGTAATCCACTTCTAAATATGATAAACCTGCTAACAAGAAAATACTTGTTGGTGCAACTAACATAGCAAAACCATACATCACTTGTTGAATTAACATTAATAATGGAAGTTCAGATGTTTCACCAAGAATACTATTGAAAACCCATGTCACATTACTTGCTAAGTAACTTTCATTTACTACTGCCCCACCAATAAATGATGCTAATGAAAAAGTAAATGCATTTATTCCTTCAGTTAAACTTGCAAGAAAATTAATAACAGTAGTTAATATTCCAGATTGAGAAACAAATACAAAAGCCATATTAGACAATACTACTATAATAGCTACAGGAAGCATCTTTACGATACCATCGTACGCTGCCTTAATTCCATCTCTCAATTTAATCTTATATACTAAAATTAAAACTATTGTAATAATCCAAATTAAAGCTGTCACATCGAAGATATCCCAATTACCAAAAGCTGTAACACTAGTACCTAGGAAACTTCCTATAATAGCAAAATTACCTATTTTTAATTCTGTCACACTAGCGTGAAATTCTTCAAATATATTTGTGTTAAATAATTCTTTCCAAGGTGTCATACCTAAGATTAAAAATCCTAAAATTAGACTAAATGCTGTAATAACAGGCCATATTTTTGCCTTTTTGTATCCATCTTTCTTTTCGATGAATAATAATTCCTCATCAATTTCTTCTTTAGCTTTGCCTTTAGCAATCTTAGCTGTGAAATGTAAATATAAAATAACAGTTGCAAGTCCAGTTAAAATCAAAGCAAGTTTGAACCAAGGAAATGACAAGCCATTTTCAACATAACCATTTATTGCCGAAAATAGAACAGTTGAATTTAGACTTCCCATTGTTCCAATTAGAATAGGAACTATAGTAGCCATCAAAGCAGTCACTTTATTAAATCCTAATGATAAAATAATGCCAACTACAAATGGTACAAATAGCATTAATGGAAAACTAATCCCAGTAAAGCCTGCAACTATTGTAAATAAAACAGAACTAATTATTAAAAATACTTTTTCTTTCTTTTTTAATAATGAAACTATTTTTTCTTCTAAATTTCTAAGCGCACCAGTGTAATTAATAACACCATAGAATACACCTATTGTTAGGATGTATATAAAATTTTGTCCAAACCATAGAGGTAACATTGACAAATAATAGAAAATATCCCAGATTCCTGTTTGATTGACTGTACCCAATACTAATTCATCACCATTACCATAACTTGTCGAAGGTATTAACCATGTTAATAAAAACAGAACACCTATTGTTATTAATAGTGATAACCATAAATTTTTGTTTTTCATTTAAATCACTCCTTATTTTTTATCTTTCATATGTGGAAATAAAATTACTTCCCTAATACTTTGTGCGCCAGTAATTAGCATAATTAATCTATCTATTCCAATTCCAAGACCTCCTGTAGGTGGCATACCATATTCTAATGATTCAACGAAATCCTCGTCCATTTCATTAGCTTCTTCATTGCCAAGATGACGTTCTGCTAGTTGATTTTGAAATCTTTCTTTTTGATCTATTGGATCATTTAATTCAGAATAAGCATTACCATATTCATCACCACAAATAAATATTTCAAAACGTTCTGTAAAACGTTCATCTTCACTCTTCTTAGCTAAAGGACTTATTTCAATAGGATGTCCATATATAAATAATGGTCCTACTAGAGTTTCCTCAACATATTTTTCAAAAAAAGCATTAATGATGTGCCCTATACCAAAGTGGTTTTCGACTTCTATATTATGTTCTAAAGCAAGTTTCTTTGCCTCATCTAAATCAATTTCTTTATAAAAATCTATTCCACAAGTCTCTTTTATAGCATCAACCATATGAATTCTTGGCCATGGTTTACTGAAATCAAGTGTATTATTTCGCCATTCAATTGTATACGTGCCTAAAGTTTGATGAATAACATATTTAAATAAATCTTCCGTTAAATCCATCATACCTTCCATATCACTATATGCTTTATATAATTCAACAGTAGTGAATTCAGGATTATGATTACGGTCCATTCCTTCATTTCTAAACAATCTACCTATCTCATAAACAGCATCCATACCACCTACAATTAACCTTTTAAGTGGTAATTCAGTTGCGATACGAAGATACATATCTAAATCAAGAGTATTATGATGTGTAACAAAAGGCCTTGCCGTAGCTCCACCGAGTACTGTTCCAAGTATTGGTGTTTCTACCTCAACATAACCCTTACTATCTAAATAATTTTGAATAGTACGAATAATTTTAGGTCTTAAAAAAGCGATTCTTCTTGCTTCTTCATTAACTATCAAATCAACATATCTTCTTCTATATCTTTCTTCCACATCAACTAAGCCATGATATTTTTCAGGCAAAGGCCTTAGCGCCTTAACTAGATGGGTATACTCGAATGCCTTAACACTAAGCTCTCCCATGTGTGTTCTAAATACTTTACCTTTAATTCCTACAATATCACCCAAATCAGCTTTATCAAATAAATTATATTGTTCTTCACCAACATTATCTATTTTTAAATATATTTGAATCTGTCCATATTTATCTTGAATATGCATGAATCCTGCTTTACCTTTGCCTCTTTTTGTCATTATACGACCAGCAACTGTAACTTCAATATCCTTGCTTTCTAATTCTTCGTTAGTATATGAATCATATTGTTCTTTAATATCTTTTGAGTTATATGTAACATTGTATGAAGAACCGAAAGGATCAATCCCTAGAGTCTTAAGTTCTTCCATCTTGCCTCTTCTTACTATTTCTTGCTCCGTAAGTGCTCTCATTTTATCACCTGATAACATTTTATAACAAATACCAATTAAAGTAAAGAAAAAACGATATACAAATAAAAAAGCAACTACATTTTTTATAGTCGCCATTATTTTAAATAATTATATATCCAATATTTTTTTCTTTTTAGCTTCATATTCTTTTTCATTAATAAGACCTTGTTTGCGAAGTTCATCAAGTTCCCTTAATTCTTGGATATAACTAGGTTTTGTATTAATGTTAAAATTACTAAAAAGATTTGGTTCGATTGAAAAATAATAAATTAGACCTAAAACTCCACCTATTACAGTTACGAATAAGAAAAATATAGACCAGCCTAATATAGAATTTTTTCTGTCTAAAATTTCACTATCAGATAAATTTGAATAGCCCATCATCTTTGAACCACCTACAATTAGTGGCACACCAACTATAGCACCTATAATTGTAATACAATAAGTTATTCCCAATACCAAAGCTATAATGCCTGATATTCTTAATAAAACTTTATTCATAATTACCTCCTATTAAAATTATAGCATATTGTTTATATATTTATTATATAAAACTAAATATCAAGTATTTTCTTTTTCTTTAATTCAAATTCCTTATCACTTATAAGACCCTCTTTACGAAGTTCATCAAGTTCCACTATTTCGTCAATATAACCAACCTTTATTCTTTGTGGCTTACATTTATAATCAATCAAAAAGTATGAAATCAAAGCTAAGATCCCTGCTATAGGTGAAACTATTAAAAAATAAATAGACCATATAAAAATATATTTTTCTTTTTCCTTCAATTCTTCTTCAGTTAAGTCTTTATAACGAAGTAATATAATTCCACCAAAAATCAAAATAAATGAGGCTATAGCAATAAGAAGTAATATTATATAACATTGCACATTTTCTAAAAGATAAAAATAGGACATTGTAAGGTGTGCACTAATAAAAACAAAAACATTTATTAACCCCCAAATAATAGCTATTATAGCGGATGCATGTATAAGTTTTTTATTCATTACTATCAAACTCCTTTATATAATTATTTAACAAATTTATTATTTCTGTTGAATCTGTCATTTTAAAGATTGCATTTTTTACTTCAGTGCTTCTTCTCAAGCCTTTAAGATACCATGCCGCATGACTTCTAATTTCCAATACAGCTTGTTTTTCCGCTTTTGTTTCCATAAGATATGATAAATGTTTCAGAAGCATATTAATTTTATCAACCGGTTCTATTACTTGACTCATCGTCTCTCCATTAAGTAGATCTACTGTTTGTTTAATTAACCACGGGTTTCCAAGCACTCCTCTACCTATCATTATAGCATCACACCCAGTTTCTTCAAGCATTTTTTTAGCATCCTCTGGCTTTTTGATATCTCCATTACCTATTACAGGAATAGATACAGCCTCCTTTACTTGCTTTATGATACTCCAATCTGCTTTACCACTATAACCTTGTGATCTTGTTCTTGGATGAATAGTAATAGCACTAGCTCCTGCTTTTTCACACACTATAGCTATCTCGGTTGCATTGATGTTTTTTTTATCCCAACCGCTACGTATTTTTACAGTGACAGGGCAAGGAACACTTTGAACTACGGATGACACAATATCATATACTTTCTGTGGGTCCTTTAGAAGAGCTGATCCTGCTTGTGCTCTAACAGCTACTTTTGGAACTGGACATCCCATATTTATATCAATTATATCCGGTTTCATTTGCTCATAGACAATCTTAGAAGCCTCAACAAAAGACGCCTTGTCACATCCAAATATTTGCTGTGCAACAGGTCTTTCTTCTTCCGTAAGATGTAACATCTTTCTAGTTTTCACATTATCATAAACAATTGCTTTATCACTTACCATTTCAGCAAAAGCAAGACCACAACCCATCTCTTTTGCAATCCTCCTAAAAGCACTGTTGGAAATGCCAGCCATCGGAGCTAAACAAACTTGGTTTTCAAGAACTAGATCCCTTATTTTAAATTGCATATTATCTCTTCCCTCACTGAATATATGTGATTAATCACATACTTTTTTATCCATCTTTTGAGCTTGAACGGAAGTAATTATAATAGCTTTTACAATGTCATCAACCGAACATCCTCTAGACAAATCATTAACAGGCTTATCAAAACCGCAACATAAAGGGCCTATTGCCTGAGCGTTTGCAAGCCTTTCAACTAATTTATAACCAATATTTCCTGAGTTTATGTCAGGGAATATTAAAACATTAGCAGACCCCGCAGCAGGACTACCTGGCGCTTTTACTAAGGCTATCTCTGGTACTATTGCAGCATCAACCTGCAATTCACCATCCACTTTAATATCCGGCCTCTTTGAATTAAGTATATTTAATGTTTCCTTTATCGAATCTATTGTTAAATCTTTTGCACTACCCTTTGTTGAAAAAGATAAAAGTGCAACTTTGGGTTCCATGTTACACAAATCTTTTGCAACATCAGCAGTTTGAATTGCTATGTCAGCTAATTCAGCAGAATTAGGATGAGCAACTAGACCACAATCAGCAAAGATAAATAAGCCGTTATCTCCATAATTACAGTTTGGAACTTTCATTATAAAGAAACTAGAAACGATTGATGACGATGGTGATGCTTTTATTATTTGAAGCGCAGGCCTTAGTAAATCAGCACTGCTATGAACAGCACCACCTACTAAACCATCAGCTTGACCTGTTTTAACTAACATAAGTCCAAAGTAAACTGGTTCTAAAATTTTTGTAGATGCTTCTTCATGAGTCATACCTTTATGTTTTCTAAGTTCATATAAAATATCTGCATATTCTTGTTTTTTAGATGACGAGATAGGGTCAATAATTTTTGCTCCATTAATATTAACATTTAATTCTGATGCAATATTTTTGATCTTTACTTCATTACCAATCAAAATAACATCTGCAAGATCATCTTTAATTATTCTAGAAGCCGCTTCTATAATTCTTGCATCTTCACCCTCAGGTAAAACAATTGTTCTTTTGTTCTTTTTTGCTTTTAATTTCAACTGGTCTATCAAATTCACCTAATCACCACCCACTTTATCATCTCAATTATTAATATTATTATACTACATTTTTCTAAAAAAACAGATGTAATACAATGTCTGTTACAATAAATGTAAAGTAAAAAATGCTATTTAGATAGCATTTTTTTAACTTTGTCTATGATTTCATCTTCATTTTCCGCAATTATCGGAATACCGTTAACAATCACAAATGGCTTTGTTGCACCAATTCCACAAAAACCTTGGCAACCTATAACAAACTTTGCGTCCCCGTCAATTTCCTTCAAACGCTTAATTAATGATTCACTGTCAACTGCATCACATATATCGCACACTTTAAATTCATTCATATAATATCCCTTCTCAAAAAACACAATATAATAATAAGATTAACACGCCAACTATAATTCGGTAATAACCAAATAATTTAAAATCATGTTTCTTAATGTAATCTATAAGAAATTGTATAGCCCAAAGAGACATGAAGAAAGCAGTTAAGGTTCCAATTGCTAAAACTGCAATCTCAAGTCCACTAAAAGCAAACCCTACTTTGAGTAATTTGTAAGCACTGGCAACAAACATAATTGGAACTGCTAAGAAAAATGAAAATTCAGACGCAACATGTCTTGATGTCCCAAGAAAAACAGCACCAATAATAGTAGCTCCTGATCTAGACGTACCAGGAATTAATGCAAGAACTTGAAAAAGGCCTATGCCTAATGCAAGTTTGAAAGTTATTCCTGACAAATCAACTGTTTTTGGTTCTTTTTTTCTACTTTCTAAAAGAATAAATAATACACCATAAACAATAAGCATAATTGCAACTGTTATTGAATTATATAGCAATTCATCAATAACATCTTCAAATAAAAGTCCAATTATACCTGCTGGTATAGTAGCAACAGCTATTTTGAACCATAAATTGATTGTTTCATTGCGTTCTTTTTCATCTTTCTTAAAAGGATTTAATTTATTGAAGAAAAGAACCACTACAGCAAGAATAGATCCAAATTGAATAACTACAAAAAAAGTGTTTATAAAATCTTGAGACAAATTTAATTTAAGTAAATCTTCGAAAATAATTAAATGACCCGTACTACTTATTGGAAGCCATTCTGTTATTCCTTGAATTATTCCAAGAAAAAAACCTTTGATTATCTCTATAAAATCCATTTTACCCTCCAATAAATATTAGTCACACATTAAACCTAAAATGACAAACATCACCATCTTGCATCAAATATTCTTTTCCCTCAAGTCTCATTTTACCTTTTTCTCTAGCTTCTTTTTCACCACCACAAGCTACCAAATCAGTATAACTAGTAACCTCTGCTCTAATAAATCCTCTTTGAAAATCAGTATGAATAATTCCAGCACAAGCTGGAGCTTTCATTCCTTTTGTATATGTCCAAGCTCTTATTTCTTTAGGACCACAAGTGAAAAAAGTTTCTAAACCTAAAAGATCATAAGTTGCTCTTATTAAAGAATCAAGTCCACTTTCTTCAATACCTAATTCACTTAAAAATAAGGCCTTGTCATCATCATTTAATTCACTTAGTTCAGATTCAACCTTAGCACACATTTCAATAACTAATGTTCCTTGCTTAGAAGCTATATCCCTTACGATATCAACATATGGGTTTGGCTTTCCAATATCACTTTCCCTTATGTTAGCTAAATAAATTAGTGGTTTCATCGTTAAAAGATGAAATGATTTAATAATAAGTAATTCCTCATCAGTATACTCTAATTCTCTTGCTGGAATATCTTTTGATAAAGCATCCCTTATCTTAGTTAAAACTGCTAGCTCTGCTATAGCGTCTTTTTCTTTAGTTGTTTGAGCCTTCTTTTCAATTTTACCAATTCTATTTTCAACTATTTCTAAATCAGCTAAAACTAGTTCTAAATTAATAATTCCAATATCCCTTTTTGGATCTACAGAATTCTCAACATGTATTATCTCACCATCCTCAAAACATCTTACGACTTCACATATAGCATCCACTTCCCTAATATGAGATAAAAACTTATTACCAAGCCCCTCTCCTAAGGAAGCTCCTTTTACTAACCCTGCTATATCCCTAAACTCATAAGATGTAGGAATTATTTCTTCCGAAGCGTACATTTCTTGTAAAACAGAAAGCCTCTCATCCGGAACTGTTACAATTCCCACATTAGGATCTATTGTTGCAAAAGGATAATTAGCAGCTAAAATGTTTTTCTTAGTTATAGCATTAAATAATGTTGATTTTCCCACATTAGGTAATCCGATAATTCCTGCTGTTAATGACATAGTATTTTCCTCCTAAACTGTCGGATAAACATTAAAGCCAATTGGTAAACCAATAATATACCAAGTACTTAAAATAAATATCCATAATAATATTATTGCAAGAGAATATGGCCAAATCATTTTATAATAATCTCTAAAAGAAATTGGCCTTTCATTTTTATTGTACATTTCTAAGTAACCTATAAATATTACGGAATAAGCCAAAAGCGGTGTTAACATATTAGTTGCACTCTCGCTTACTCTAAACACAGCTTGAGCAAATTCAGCCGTCATATTTGCATTCATAAATAAAGGTACTACAATTGGACTTGCAATTGCCCATTTAGTAATTGACGAAGAAAGAAATATATTTGATATTCCCATAAAAATTAAAACTAATAAGATAAGTGGTATAGAAGTAAAATTCAAGTCTTTAATCAAATCTATAAGTGTTGCTGTTATAAGAGTTCCTAAATTACTTCTTTTAAATATTGCAAGAAATTGAGAAGCAATAAATATTAAAACAAGCATACCCCCTACGTTGTTTAATGAAGAATAAATCAAATTAGTAACTTGATTCTTACCCTTTATTGTTTTAGCTCCTAGCCCATATAAAATTCCCGCTAATAACAACTTAATCGAAATTAAAAATACAATAGATGAACTAAAATATGAATCTGAACCAAGAAGCATTTCTATATATGTTTTACCACTGCTATCTAATAATAAACCAGAACCTGGTAATCCAGGAATAAGTAAATATATATATAATAAAGTTAATATTATAGAACCTATTGTAGCAAGTACAAGTCCTCTTCTTTCCTTGCGAGCTATAACTACCTCATCAACAAATTCTTCATCCCTTTTATATTTCGGAAGCCTTGGTACGACTATTTTTTCAGTTATATATGTAATTAAGAAAGTTAGCACGATTACACCAACAATACAGAAAAACACATTATTAAAACTACCAATACTATAAGTGTCATCAGTTAATCCAGCTGCCATCTCTGTATATGGTGTTAAACCATAGCTTAAACTAGAAAATAAAAAATTTATTCCTTGTCCGGCTGACACACCAACAAATGTAGCTATCATACCACCTAAAGGATTACGATTATTTGCAAGAAATAATATAGCAGAAAGTGGAATAAGAAGTACATAGCCAACATCATTAGCAAAATTACTTATTATTGCAAGTAATACTATAATAAAAGTCAACCAAAATTTACTTAAACGGCGACCAAAAATAGTAGAAACAACTGTTAGATACTCAGTTTTATGAGCAACGCCAATTCCTAACAATGCAATTATAAATGAACCTAATGGTGCAAAAGTAACAAAATTAATCATTGCATTTCCTATAATAGCACGAATTTCTGTACTGCTAAAAAGATTAGATATAGCAATAACAGATTTTTCAAGTTCTCCTGTTATACTATTTATTCTAGTAAATGATGCTTGCCAACCTAAAAGATTACCGATTAAACTCACAATCATAACAAGTAAAGTAAGTCCTAAAAAGGTCGTTATTATATTTCCAAACAATCGTTTTTCAGTTGAAGTTTCCATACTACTCCTCCACAACTTTCTTAAGTTTTTTATCAAAATCAATTTTACTAAGCATGATACTTCTACCACAATTAATACATTTGATTTTAATATCAACACCCATTCTTGTTATTTCAAACAAATTGCTCTTACACGGGTGAGGTTTCTTCATAATCACTTTTGAATTTAGTTTATATTGTTTTTCCACAATCGTTTCTCCTAACAATGTTAAAATTATTATTCATCAATTTTAATTTTCAATAGATTTAATAACTTTTCTAATTCATCATCATTAGAAAAATAAATTTGAAATTTATTGTTGTCGATAGCAACTTTCATACCTAACTTATCTTTTACCATTTCTTCAATATAAGTATATTTATTGTTTTTTGGTTTTACTTTTTTAGATTTTGATTTACTATCATTTGTATATACTATTGATTCCAAAGCTCTAACGCTTAAATCTTCCTTTACAATACGTTTTGAAAGTTCATTAATCTTATCTGTATCGTTTAGTTTACTAAGCACCCTTGCGTGTCCCATCGATATTTTACCATGTAAAACCAAGTCTTGGGTTTCTTTAGGAAGTCTTAGTAAACCAAGCATATTAGTAACATGACTTCTACTTTTCCCTAATTTCTTACTTAGTTCTTCTTGAGTTATACCAAGAGCATCGATCATTGCTTTATATGCAGTAGCTTCTTCAATAGCATTCAAATCTTCCCTTTGAAGGTTTTCAAGCAAAGCAATTTGCATCATCTCTTCATCTGTAAAATCTCTTACGATTGCAGGAATAGTAGTTAAACCTGCCAAAATAGAAGCTTTTACACGACGTTCACCAGCTATAATTTCATAACCTTTAATACTTTTTTTAATAATTATTGGTTGGAATACCCCGTTCTCTTTTATCGAAGCAGACAGTTCTTTTAATGCCTCTTCATCAAAAACCTTACGAGGTTGATATGGATTACTTCTAAGTTCACTTAAATTAACTTGAACAATCTCATCTTTTCCTGCCTCTTCTACAATACTAGTTTCTAATTGATTGAAATCAAGGTTCTCTGAATTAAATAACTGTTCCAAACCTCTTCCTAAAGCTCTTCTTTTATTTTCCATTACGCATGATCACTTCCTTTCCTAAATTTAAGTAAGCATAGTGCCCTTTACTTGTTGAGTCATATTCTGCTATAGGCTTGCCATGTGATGGGGCTTCTGACAATCTTATTAATCTTGGAATAATTGTATCATATACCCTTTCCATAAAGAAACTTCTAATGTCTTCAATTACTTCTAAACCTAGATTAGTTCTTGAATCAAACATTGTAAGTAATACACCTTCAATTTCTAAGTCTGGATTCAAATTCTTTTGAGCTAACATAATAGTACTAAGGAGTTGTGTTATTCCCTCTAAAGCAAAAAACTCACATTGAACTGGAATAATAACCGAATCAGAAGCAGTTAGAGCATTAGTTGTCAAAATACCTAAAGATGGTGGGCAATCAATAATTAAATAATCAAAACAATCCTTAATCTTGTCTAAACACTTCTTTAATTGACCCACTTTAGAAAAGTCCTTTTCAGTTCTACTTTTCTCTATCAGTTCAATATCAACACCAGCAAGATTAATAGTAGCAGGGCATAAATATAAATTCTTAAACTTTGTTTTAAATACAACATCAGTGATGTCTGCTTTACCTATTAAAGCATCATATACACTTTTATTAATATCACCTTTATCAAAACCTACCCCTGTTGATGCATTTCCTTGAGGATCTAGATCAATAAGTAAAACAGTTTTACCTAAAAGGCCTAAAGAAGAAGA
>DUVE01000034.1 GCA_012841205.1 Mollicutes bacterium | reverse complement strand
GGTAATGTATATGTTATAGATGGAAAAGAAGTGAGTGAAGAAGAAAAGAAATTACTTGAGATGGTTTCTGTAATATCATTTAATGCATCAAGTGAGATGAGTTTAAGTGACCAAGTTAGAGCAGCAACTGATAGTGTTAAATACGTAGATGAAATGAAGACAGTTTTACTTGAAACAGAAAAAATTGAAGCGCCAAAAGACATTGTTTTCAATAATGAATTTGGTGGCTTTGTATCAGATGGTAGCGAGTATTTGATTAATAATCCAGATACGCCAGCGCCTTGGATTAATGTTGTTGCAAATGAGAAGTTTGGAACTATCATTTCTAATATAATGAGTGGATTTACTTTTGCGCATAATAGTAGAGAATTTAAATTAACATCATGGAGTAATGATCCAACAACAGATCCAGCTAGTGAAAAAATTCTTATTAATAAAAAAGTATTTAGACCTAGTCTTGTAAGACATGGTTTTGGTTATAGTGTTTTTGAAAGTTCTACAGAATATTTTGATATTATGTTAAAAGTTTTTGTTCATGATACTGATACAGCTAAATTCTATCAACTATCTATTAAAAACAAATCAAAAGATATTCAAAAACTTGAAGTTGATTTTCTAGCTAAAATTGTCCTAGGTGTATCTGAGGAATATAGTAATCGTTTTATTACATCTAATTTAAATAAAGAAGATAATTGCTTATATCTTAAAAATAATTACAATAATAATTTTAAAAATGTTAAAGCTTATATGTCTTCAACTGAACCTATAATTAGTTCTTTTGATAACATTAAATCAAAAGGTATAAATATAGAAGTTGATATTGATAAATTAGAAACAAAAACATTCTCATTTGTTCTTGGATGTATGGATGATAATGAGTCTTACACTAAGTATGATGAAAAAGAAATATCTACTTCATTTGAAAGGGTAAAAGAATATTGGAGAGAAAAGTTATCTGTTATTAATGTTAAAACACCAGATAAATCCCTAAATTATGTTTTAAATGGTTGGTATTTATATCAAACATATGCATCAAGGTTATTTGCTAAATCAGGATTCTATCAAGTAGGTGGCGCAACAGGTTTTAGAGATCAATTACAAGATGTAATGAGTATCATCTATTCTAATCCAGATAAAGTTAGAAGTCAGATATTAGAACATGCTAAACATCAATTTAAAGAAGGAGACGTTCTTCACTGGTGGCATGAAGAGTTGATGCTTGGTTCAAGAACTAAGTTCACAGATGATTATTTATGGCTTGTATATGTCACAAGTGAATATTTAAAAATCACTGAAGACAATAGCATATTAAATGAAAAAGCATGCTTTGTAACTGGAGAACAACTTCATCCTAATGAATCAGAAAAAGGTATTCATTATGAATATACCGATGATGAAGAAACGTTATATAATCATTTAAAATTATGTATTACAAAGGCTTTAAATCAATTTGGACGACATAATATACCTCTAATGGGTAGTGGGGACTGGAACGATGGTATGAATAAAGTAGGACATCAAGGTAAGGGTGAAAGCGTTTTCGTTGGTTTCTTCCTATATGATTTATTACCAAAAATGGCATCAATCGCTACTATCTATCAAGATTCTTCTTTCGCACATCTATGTGATAAGCAACATGAAAAACTTAAAGGAGATTTAGGAAAAAATACGTGGGATGGCTCATGGTATTTAAGAGGATATTTCGATAATGGTGAAACATTAGGTTCTAGAAATAATGAAGAATGTAAAATCGATTTATTATGCCAAGCATGGAGTGTATTAAGTAACTTCGCACCTTCTGAGAAAAAAGAAATAATTCATAACGAGGTTGAAAAATATCTTGTTGATAAAGAAAATAAAATTATCAAACTCTTAACTCCGGCATTTGAAAATTCACGAAACAATCCAGGCTATATAATGGATTATAAACCAGGTGTTAGAGAGAATGGTGGTCAATATACACATGCTGCTTTATGGTATGTTTCAGCTCTTATAAAAGAAAACAAATTAGATAAAGCATATGAGTATTATCAAATGATCAATCCAATCAATAGAACTCTAAATAAAGGTGATGTAGAGAAGTATAGGGTAGAACCTTATGTTATAGCAGCAGATATATATTCACATCCAAATTATCCAGGTAGAGGTGGTTGGTCTTGGTATACAGGTTCTGCTAGTTGGGCTTACAAGATAGGTATCGAACAAATATTAGGATTTACAAAACGTGGTAACACCATTATTATTAATCCTAAGATTATAACTGATTGGAAAGAATATGAGATTACTTATAAATATCTAGATACTAAATATCTAATTAAAGTATCAAATGAAGCTAGTAGTTCGAAATTTAATTTACAAGTTAAATTAGATAATAAAATAATTAAAGATAATGTTATAAAATTAGTAAATGATAAACAAGAACACATTGTAAATGTAGTTATGAAGGAGGATGTATGATAAATTTTGATTTCAAAACATACACCAATAATTTACTAACAGATGAAGTATTAGAAGACTATAAAAAGAAATTATCAAATCTTGATAATTTCTTAAATACTCATCCAAATATGGCTTTTAACAACCTAGATAATCTTTTTAATGAAGACTTAGTAAATGATATTAAAAGTACAGCAGAATATATTAAAACTAACTGTGATGTATTTTTGATTATTGGAATAGGTGGATCTTATCTAGGTTCTAAAGCTGTAATCGAAGCTTTGAGTCCATACTTTTATAATGAATCTAAAACACCTAAAATATATTTTGTTGGGACTAATTTATCAAGTGAATATTACAATGATTTGTTAGAACTCATAAAAGATAAAGATATTATTTTAAATGTCATATCAAAATCAGGAACAACCCTAGAGATAAATATCGCATACAATTTAATTACATCATTTATGAAACAAAAATATACAGATGATGAATTAAGTAAAAGAATAATTATTACAACTGACCAAGAAAAGGGATTTTTAAGAGAAGAAGTAGTAAGTAGAGGATATAAATCATTTGTAATACCAAGTGATATAGGAGGCAGATATTCTGTCTTTACGCCAGTTGGATTACTTCCCATAGCAGTAGCTGGATTTGATATCAAAAGCCTTTATAAGGGAGCTTTAAAATCAAATGAAAACCTAGATGACAAAATCAAGTATGCCATTATTAGAAAGTTAATGAGTGAACAAGGTAAAACTAATGAATCATTTGTGGTATATGAGCCTAAATTATATTGGTTTACTGAATGGCTAAAGCAATTATATGGTGAGTCCTTAGGTAAAGAAGGTAAGGGTATGATGCCTATATCTTGTGTAAATACAAAAGACTTACATTCATTAGGTCAGTTTGTTCAAGAAGGAAATAACATATTATTTGAAACAGTTATAAATGTTTTAAAATCTAAAGGCGATATTTTTATACCAGAATATAACAAAACCTTAAATGAAATAAATAATATAGCATCTACTTCCACTTCCATAGCTCATAAAAAAGCAAATGTAATAAACAATATAATTACAGTTGAGCAAATAGATGAAGAATCAATTGGTTACTTACTTCAATTCTTTATGATATCTTGTGTTATAAGTGCTTATTTAGATGAAGTAAATCCTTTTGATCAAAATGGAGTAGAAGAATATAAAAAAGTTATTAGAGAATTATTATAATTTAAGTCTAAAAGTAGTTTAAAAACTACTTTTTTTGTTCTGGAATAACAATTCGAAAATGAGTTCACAATAATTATAAGAAATACATTGTTATAAAATTAAAAAAAAGAAAAAGAACTAAATTGTTCTCTTTCCACGAGTAGCAAAGTATGTAAGTAAACTACCAATTACAGCACCACCAGCGCCATATGTTAAAATTTCTCCCCAATTAGTATCATCCATAGTATCATCTAAAGTATCATCATCATCTAAAACACCATTGTTATCATCATTATTAAACCCGTTATTATTTTCATAGTTCCCATTGTTAGTATCATTGTTGTTATCATTTAATCCTGGTATGTTATCAGTATTATCGTTTCTATCTGTATCATTAGGAACATTATCATTAGGGTCATTGGTGTTAGGGGTGTTGACATCAGGATTATTATTGTTTGGGTCAGTTTCATTTGGAACAACATTATTGTTATTATTGTTAGTTGTATTTTGAGCTAGAGCAACAGGCATACAAATTACTGAATACAAAAATGTTGCAAATAAAAAACCAATTTTTAACATCCTTTTCACATTAAAACCTCCTTCTTTTGTATTATTTACAAAAGAAGAGCATTTATAACAAACTAAGATAAAAACAAATTAGTAAAAAATGTTTTTTTTTGTTATAATTTTATTATATATAAATTGTAATAAGATAAAAGAAGTATTATAATTAAAAAGAGGTGTTCAAATGAATGATAAAGGCTTTACCTTAGTAGAATTATTAACAGTAATAATTATTTTAGGTGTTTTAGCGATTATAGCAGTACCAATGGTAATGGGAAACGTAGATGAATCAAAGAGAATATCTTATGATAAATTAATTAAAAACATTGAGCAAACAACTCAAATTTATATTAGAAATAATAAAGATAATATTCCAGGCATTAAAACAGTAGGTAATGTAACTTCTATAACATTACAAGATCTTGTCGATAAAGAAGGACTAAAAAAACCTGTAATAGATCCTATAACAGAAAAAACTGTTTCTCTAACAACTCCAATTACGATTGTTGTAAAAGAAAGAGGAAAATACGATGTTGAAATTAATGATTTTATTTATGAGGAAGAATAAAAAAAATAAAGATTTCTAAGCAGATTTCTTTATTTTTTTCGCTTCTCTTGCAGTTGTAAGAATTGTTTTACCATCCACACTAACTTTTTGCATATTAAGTTTTTGTGTATGTCTAGTTTTTCTATTTGAATGAGATTTTATATTACCAAATAAAGGTTTTTTATTAGTTGCTTTTATTGCCATGATATTTCCTCCTTTTGCTTTTATAAATGTACCATAATAAGCCTTTAAAGTCAATTTAAATAGAAAAAATACTAAATATATAGTAAAATGTAATTGAGGTGATAAGATGTATATACCACTAAATATTAAAACTAACTATTCTTTACTATCAAGCTTAGTAGATATAGATAATCTTATCAAAAAAGCTAAGTCACTTGGAATTACAACACTTGCTATCACTGACTCTAATATGTATGGAGTTATGGATTTTTACAAAAAATGTATTCAAAATGATATTAAGCCTATTATAGGAATTAATTTGGTTGTAGATGATAAACCTATACTATTATATGCAATGAATTACGATGGATATCAAAATTTAACTAGATTAATATTTTTAAATCAATCAAATAATATAACCTTAAAAGATTTAGAAGAACATAAAAGCAATTTAATATGTATATTGCCTCATGAATCAAATTTATATTACAAAGAAACAAAAAAAATCTATGATCACCTTTATTTAGGTTATACCTCTTTAGTAGAAAGAGAATCATTACTAGAAAAAAGTGAAAAGCTAGTATTTATAAATGAGGTTTTATATCTAAATAAAAAGGATAATACTTTTTTAAAATATCTATACTTAATAAGAGATAACAAGAAAAAAGAGGAAATCAAAACTTATAATGTAACAGATGATCATCATTTAATGGAACTAGATGAGGTTTTATCTAATGCATCTAAAGATGATTTAAAATGGATGGATGAAATAAACAATTTATGTAATTTAGAATTTAAAACAAACAAGCATCTATTACCTAAATATAGTGATGATGAATCTTTTGATGCTCGTATATATTTGCAATCTTTATGCAAGGTTGGTTTACAAAAAAGGCTAAATAATAAAGTTCCTAAAAAATATGTAGACCGTCTTAAATATGAGTTAGATGTTATAAACAATATGGGGTTTAACGATTATTTTTTGGTTGTATATGATTTTGTTAAGTATGCTAAACGAAATGATATTTTAGTAGGTCCAGGTAGGGGAAGTGCAGCTGGAAGTTTAGTATCATATTGTCTTGGTATAACGAGTATTGATCCTATTAAATACAATTTATTCTTTGAAAGATTTTTAAATCCGGGACGTATTACAATGCCTGATATTGATATTGATTTTGAGTCATCAAGAAGAGGCGAAGTAGTTAATTACGTAACATCAAAATATGGTAAAAAAAGAGCAACACCAATTATTGCTTTTGTAACTCTAAGTGGTAAACAAGCTCTAAGAGACATAGCCCGCATCTTTGACTATACATCACCAAAGTTAGAAAGTTTAAGTAAGTTAATAGACCCTAAGGAAAGTCTTGTTTTGAATTTGAAAAGTAACGACAGGATAAGATCTTTAATTATATCTGATGATAAGTTAGAAAGTATTTATAAGATAGCTTGTGTTTTAGAAGGCGCTAAAAGACAGTTTTCCCTTCATGCAGCAGGTGTAGTTATAACAGGTTGTGAACTCGATTCGTATATCCCTTTACAAAAATATAATGATCATTATATTACAGGATATTCAATGGAACATCTAGAAGAGTTAGGCCTTCTAAAGATAGACTTTTTAGGTCTTGAAAATCTTTCTACGATAAAAGGTATTTTAGAGTCACTAAAAAAAGACGGCATTAATATTTCTTTAAATAATATTCCACTAGATGATAAGAAAACATTATCAATCTTCTCAAGTGTTTTAACTTCTGGTATTTTTCAGTTTGAAACACCTGGTATGAAAAACTTTTTAGGAAAATTAAAACCAACCTCATTAGAAGATTTGATAGCCGCTATAGCGCTATTTCGTCCAGGACCAATGGACAATATAAACAGTTTTATTAGAAGAAAATATGGTAGGGAACAAATAAATTATCTTCATGATGATTTATATGAAGTGTTAAAACCTACTTATGGAATTATTGTCTACCAAGAACAGATCATGCAGATTGCTAACATAATGGCAGGCTATTCTTTAGGTGAAGCTGATATTTTAAGAAGAGCTATGAGTAAAAAGAATAAAGATGTTCTAGTTGGTGAAAAAGATAAATTTATTACTAAGTCTATTTCTAAAGGATATGACGAACAAACAGCTAACAAGGTATTTAGTTTAATATTAAAATTCGCGGGTTTTGGTTTTAATAGAGCCCATTCTGTTGCATATTCTTTATTAGGTTACCAAATGGCTTATTTAAAAGCTCACTATCCAAAATATTTTATGTGTAACTTACTTACTACTGCTACAGGAAATGTATATAAAACAAAAGAATATATAGATGAATGCCGTGTTCTTGGTATAAATATTTTAAATCCCGATATTAACAAAAGCGAATATAGTTATAAAGTAGAGCCTGATGGAATTAGACTTCCGCTTTCGATTATATCTAATGTTGGAATGGTTACAAGTAAAGAAATTATAAAAGAAAGATCAAAAGGAGAGTTTAAAGATTTCTTTGATTTTATAGGTCGTACTTATGGGAAAACAATTAACCGAAAAGTAATTGAGTCATTAATTGACTCTGGATCATTAAGCTCTTTTGGTTATAATCACAATACACTTTTATATAATATTGATAATGCAATAACATATGCATCACTCATATCAAATACTGATTCATCGCTTGTTGAAAAGCCTATTATGATATATGTAGAAGAAATGATGGAAAGTGAATTGAATAGAAGAGAAGTGGCAGTATTTGGCTTTTATTTAAGTAATCATCCTGTGTTAGAATATAAAGCAGGTGAGAAGAACATTGTCTCTTTAAATAATGTTCAGAACTATTTTGATAAAATAGTAGATGTTATTGTTTTAGTTACTAGGGTGAAAGTAATAAAAACTAAGAAAAATGAAGATATGGCATTTGTAACAGTAGAAGATGAGACAACTCATATTGAATTAGTTCTTTTTCCAAATACTTATAAAATATATTCAAATATAGATAAAGATGATATTTTAAAAGTAAAAGCAAGAGTTGAAAAGAGAATGTCAACATATCAATTATCAGTTATAAAAATGGAAGATATTAGCAAGTTGTGATATAATTATTATAATAAATTAATATATAAGTGGTGATATATAGATGAAAAAGATAGTTCCAATTTTAACAATCTTAATTACCTTAGCACTAAGTGCTATTATCATTATTTTCTTTGAGGACGAAAGAGTTTCTACTTATAAAGCTCCAAAGGAAGTATATCAAGTATATTTAGGTGGTAAAAAAATAGGAGTTGTTGAATCAAAAACAGAATTAGAAGAATATATAGATAACAAACAAGCTGAAATAAAAGAAAAATATAATATTGATAAGGTTTATCCCCCTAAAGCTTTAAATATTCAAAAGCATATAAGTTATGGTGAAAAAATCTTAGATGAAACTGAAGTATATGAAATAATAAAAGAGCAAAGCCCTTTTACAATTAAGGGGTGGACTTTTACAATTAAAAGTAGTGAAGAGTCTGAAGATAAAGAAGAGAAGATAATTAATGTAATAGATTATGAAGTATTTAAGAATGCTGTTAATAAAGCAGTAGAATCATTTGTTAATCCAGAGGAATATAAATTATTTTTAGAGGATAAACAACCTGAGATTAAAACAACTGGTAAAATTATTGAAGACGTATATGTTCCATCTGATCAAATTACAGAAAAAGAATCATTTATTTCAGCTGATGAATATATATTTACCGATGAAAAAGAATTAGCTAAATATTTGTTGTTTGGTACAACAGAAGAACAACAAAAATATAAAGTTAAAGAAGGAGATACTATCTCAGGTATAGCTTATAATCATAAGTTAGGTACTAGTGAGTTTATGATAGTTAATCCTGAATTTAAAAACCATAATAGTCTTCTGTTTCCTGGGCAAGAAGTTTCTGTTGGACTTATTAATCCCATTGTTGAAGTTGTAGTAGAAGAACATATTGTAGAAGACCAGGTAATAAAATTTACTACTGAAACAACATATGATGAGAGCCTACCTTATGGACAAACCAAGATTATTCAAGAAGGATCTGACGGTATAGAGCGCTTTGTTCAAAAACGTCAAACTAAGAATGGTGTTATAACTAATGTTCAATTTGATAGATCAGCTACTACTAGAATTAAAGATCCTGTTAAACAAATCGTTGTAAGAGGAATTAAAAGTAGTGGTGGGGGAACTGTTATAGTAAGTTCTGATGGTAACTGGGTTTGGCCAACT
>DUVE01000033.1 GCA_012841205.1 Mollicutes bacterium | reverse complement strand
TTTTTAACTTTTCATCTATTTTTTTGTTCATTTCATTTATTAATTCTTGAACACGATTTATTCCCTTATCTTCATCATCTTCTGGTAACTCTAATTTCTTTATGGCATTGTTTGCATCTTGTCTAATATTACGCATTACAATACGAGCATCCTCAGCCATAGCTTTTACTTGCTTAACGTATTCTATACGTCTTTCCTCAGTTAATGCAGGAAAATTAAGAATAATTGCTTCTCCATTATTATTTGGGGTTAAACCTATATTTGCCTCAAAAATAGCTTTTTCTACATCACCAATAGAATTACGATCAAAAGGTTTAATTGATAAAACACGAGCCTCTGGAATAGAAATCGTCGCTAATTGGTTAAGTGGTGTTAAAGTTCCATAATAAGATACCTTAATACCATCAAGTACGTTTGCACTAGCACGACCTGCTCTGACATTTACAAACCTTTTTTCCATAGCTTCAATAGCCTTATCCATTTTCTCAATTGTCGAAGTTATAATATCTTCCATATATTTTCTAACATCCCTTCTAATATAATTATACAACAAAAGGACTAAAAAGTCCTTAACAATCGCATTCAATATTGTATGTTTTTTCTATTAGTCCCTTATATATATTTCTTAATTCCTTTTTTTGCTCATCAGTTAAGTTTTCGTTAGGATCTGTTTGAGTATCAACTGTCTTAAAATGATGACCTATAATTTTACCACCTGATACAAAATATACATCAGGTACCAATAATCTTTTATTTCCATTTTCATCATCTGTAATATTTTCACCTAACAATTTTAAAATCTCTTGATAAGTTTGTGTATTGTTCTCTCTTATCTCTTTAGGATTAAAATAATAAATCTCTTCAATTCCCATATCTTTTACTATATCGATAAGAACCGGAACTGCGTTTCTACACCAAGGACACTCAGGGAAACCAAAATATACAATACCTGTACCTGTTTTTAAAATGTCAATAATTTCCTCATCTGTTTTATAAACAACAGGATTATTTTCACTTATATTTATAGTACTATATTCTTCACTAAAAAGTTTCGCATCTGTTTTAGTTTCATTTATAGGAGTTATCGAACATCCTGTAATTAGATAAATGATTAAAAACATATATACTGCTTTTTTCATACTTACTCCTATCCATTAATTTGATTCATTACTTCTTCGGCAAAATTGTCTTCTCTTTTTTCAAGTCCTTCTCCTACCTCATAACGAATCATATTCTTGATAGTACCATTGTTGCTTTTTACATAATTAGCAACACTCATACTAGAATCTTTTACAAATTCTTGTTCTTCTAAGCATATTTCTTTATAAAATTTATTAATACGGCCAATAACCAATTTTTCAACTATGTCAGAAGGTTTTCCTTCATTAAGAGCTTGTTCTTTGATAATTTCTTTTTCTTTTTCAATAACATCAGTTGGGATTTCATTTCTTGTTACATAAAGTGGTTTCATAGCTGCTGAATGCATTGCAACATCCTTAGCAACCTCTTCATTAGCGCCTTCAATTAGGACTAAAGAAGCTATTTTACCACCCATATGAATATAACTACCAAATACTTCGTCATCTGTTTTAGTTATTTTCACAAAGCGTCTAAGTGATAATTTTTCACCTATCTTTGCTGTTTTATTTACTATTAGATCATTGATAGTTCCTTCTTCTGTATTTATGTTTAATGCTTCCTCAACAGTAGTTACATTACTTGCAATTAAATATTTAGCAATAGTTGATACCATATCTATAAACTCTTCATTTTTTGCAACAAAGTCAGTTTCTGAATTGATTTCTACAATAACTGCTTCATTATTTTCAAGTAAAATGTATGCCAGTCCATCAGCTGCTATACGGCTTGCTTTCTTTGCAGCTTTGGAAAGACCATTTTCTCTTAACCAATCGATAGCTTCATCAATGTTGCCATTTGTAGCTTCCAATGCTTTTTTACAATCAAGCATACCAGCACCTGTTGCTTCTCTTAATTCTTTTACCATACTAGCTGTTATCATATTTATTTTCTCCTTTATTGTAAAACTTTAATAAGTTCGTCTTTTTTTAACTTTGAATAACCTTCAATACCTGCTTCTTTAGCTTTAGCTTTTAATTGTACAACAGTAAGTTTAGATAAATCTTCTTTTTCTTCTTTTACTGCTTTCTTAACAGTTTCTACTTTAGGTTCTACTTTAGGTTCTTCTTTGGCTTTTTTTACTTTTTCTTCTGAAGCTTTAGCAATAACTTCTTCTTTTTCTTTTTCTTTTTCTTTTACTGCTTCAACAGTAGCTTCTTCTTTATTAATTTTTCTTATTTTATCTTCTTCAGTTAGATAATCAACTAACTCTCCACCATTTGCTTCTACAATAGCATTGGTTAAAACTCCTAAAACTAATTTAACAGAACGTACTGCATCATCATTAGCTGGAATAACATAGTCAACATCATCAGGGTCACAGTTAGTATCTACAATACCTATTACTGGAATACCTAATTTTCTAGCTTCCTTTATTGCACTAATCTCTTTACGAGGGTCTACAATAATTAAAGCGTTAGGTAATTGTTTCATTTCCCTTATACCAGATAAGTTTCTATCTAACTTCTCATACTCTTTCTTGATTTTGACAACTTCCTTTTTTGGTAACAAATCGAAAACACCATCTTTTTCCATATTTTCGATTTGGGTTAATCTTCCAATTCTTCTTCTAATTGTTTTGAAATTAGTTAAAGTACCACCTAACCAACGTTCTACTACATAATACATATCAGAACGAAGTGCTTCTTCTTTAGATGCCTCTTGTGCTTGTTTTTTTGTTCCTACAAATAATACTTTTCCTCCATCTTTAGCGATGTCATATAGTACTTTGTAAGCTTCCTCTATTTTTTTTGCTGTTTTTTGCAAATCGATAATATAAATATCATCTCTTGCTGTAAAAATATACTCTTTCATCTTTGGATTCCATCTTTTTGTTTGATGTCCAAAGTGAACACCTGCTTCAAGTAAATAACTCATTGAAACAACTGCCATAAAATCATCTCCTTTGTTTTTTCCTCCGAACACTTCTAAATAATCTCACCTCTTCGGCACTCGAAATTAAAATTCATGTTCGTGTATATTTCTTTTTAAAAAAGCCAACGTTATTATAACATACATAGCCTTTAAGAAACAAGCCTTTTATATGATTAAGTAGTTATTAATCAAAGTCTCATCGGATTAATGTCAACTTCTAATTTTATTTTACTACCTACTCCATAATGTTCTATAAGTTCCCTTAAAACATCATTTATTTCTTCTTTTGTTTTATATTTAATTAAACAACCAAATCGATATACATTTTTTATCTTAAAGACATTAGCCATAGTAGGTCCTAAAACAACATGGTTAGGTAATTTATTACGTAGATAATTTCCTATTTTTCTAGATATCTCAAATCCATATTCGTATTCCTTAGACATAATTTTAATAGTCGCTACAAAGCAAAATGGAGGATAAAACAATTTTTTTCTGATTGCCATCTCTCTTTTATAAAAACCTATATAATCATGTTTTTTAGCACACTCTATTACGTAATGATCAGTATTGAAGGTTTGAATGATAACTTCCCCTTCAATATCCTTGCGACCAGATCTACCTGACACTTGATTTAATAGTTGAAAAGTTCGCTCTGAACTTCTAAAGTCGGGTATATTTAAACCCATATCAGCATTAATAACTCCAACTAAAGACACTCTTCCAAAATCTAATCCTTTAGCTATCATTTGGGTACCTAGTAATAGATCATACTTATAATTGTTAAAATCATTAATTATTCTACTATGAGATCCCTTTGTAGTTGTTGTATCTAAATCCATTCTAACTATTCTAATATCTTCAAATATATTCTTTAATTCCTCTTCTAGTTTTTCAGTTCCTACACCAAAATCCTTCAAATTCTTTGCATGACATTCTCTACATTCACTTTCTCTTTTATCTGCATATCCACAATAATGACATCTTATTGTGTCGCTTGTTTTATGATAAGTCATAGCTATTTCACAATTAGGACACTTGTAGGTATAACCACAATTGGAGCAGGTTAAGACATTTGAATATCCTCTTCTGTTTAAAAGAATCATTACCTGTTCCTTTTTTTCTAGTTTTTCTTTTATTTTTTCTATCATTTCTAATGATATGATACGATGTCCCTTTTTAATGCTTTCTTTCATATCAATTACATGCACTTTTGGTAAATCTTTACCATTTATTCTTTCATCAAGTTCAAGAAAACCATAATATCCCTTTTTAGCTCTAGCATAACTTTCTAGTGATGGAGTTGCACTACCTAGCAATATTTTAGCATTATGTTTTCCAGCCCTAAAAAGCGCTATATCATAAGCATGATAGCGAGGGCTATTCTCTTGCTTATAAGTTGATTCATGTTCCTCATCGATTATGATTACACCAATATTAGATAAGGGTGCAAAAACAGCGCTTCTAGTTCCAATAACAATTGAAACCTCATCCCTTTCAACTTTACGCCACTCATCATACCTCTCACCATCACTAAGACGACTATGAAGAATAGCAACGTCAGATCCAAAATGATTTTGAAACCTAGCAACAAGTTGAGTAGTAAGAGCTATTTCAGGAACCAATACAATAGCTTTTTTTCCTTTGCTTATAACTTTATCAATAATATGCATATATACTTCTGTTTTACCACTACCTGTTATTCCGTGTAGTAAATATGTTTCCTTATTACCTTCTAAAAATAAATTTACAACATCACTCTGCTTAGGAGTTAGTTTGTGAATCTGAATATTATTAACATCACCTGAATCAAGGCGATATTTTTCTTCTTTAATCTCTTTTAACAATTCTTTTTTTAGTAAGGTTCTTAAAACATTTTGATTGCCTATATCTTTTTTTCTAACTTTCCCTAGTGATATAACACTATTTAAAATATCGTTTTGTAAAACTGATTTATTACTCTTAATATATAATTTGATTTCTTCTTCCGTTTTATTCAAGCAAATATACTTTTCCTCTTTAATATTTATTTTCGTATTTCTTTTGGCCTTAAGCGCTACTGGTAGCATTGTTTGATAACAGTGAATAAGAGGCGCTAAATAAAAATTAGACATATATGTTCCTAATTCTAATAACTCATCAGTTAAAACAGGATGATCATCTACTACATTAATAATTTCTTTAAGGTCATATGTATTTTTTTCAACACTGTCTCTTATGTCCATAACAAACCCTTCTAATTTTCTAGAACCAAAAGGTACCGTTACCCTAATTCCTTTTTTTATTTTGGCTTGTAGTTCTTCTTTAACATTATATGAAAACATCTGATTTTTACTTCCTACATTTATTTCTACTAAAACATCTATAATCATATTTAATCACCTCACTTCATATAATTTGTAATATTATTATACCATATAAAAGTCTCAATATTTGAATGCTACAAATTAAGAAAATTGACTTTTCAATATAAAAGTGATAATATATTGGTCGTTATTAAATTAAGATATAATGCTTTATTTTAGAAAAGAGGCTATTGATAAAATGAATTCTTTAGAATATGTAAAAATATTAACTTATGACAATAATAAATTGTTGTTAGAAGAAATGGAGTTATGCAGAATAATACCCATGGAACCTGCATGTTTACCATATTTCTTTGATATATTTTTGATGACAATTGATAAATCAAGCCGAAAGGGTGATATCATTTTAAACAAAAATCAAGATGTTCAAGAGTTATGGGTAGAAAAGAAATATGAACAATATTATACAAGAAATATCATAAAATGTGCTTATATGCGTTGTAATAAAGAGGGAATAAATGTTTTTAAAGGATGTTATTACAAACGTACTTTAAAAGAATGTATAGATAAACTAAGCAATGTTTTTGTTAAAAATGGTACCATTCATACAATTGTGCCTTTTGATGGTGAATATGTTGTATTTGAATCTGATTATCCAAAACTTGAAAATAATGAAATAGAAGATATGATTGATAATATTTTAATTAAAGAAAAAGGAAAGTCTTTCCAAAAAACAAAGTAGTATTATTTAAATAATACTACTTTTATTTATAAAAAACCTTTGATAGATATAATCCTTCTGGTTTAGCAGTTTTACCCGCTTTCCTTCTATCTTTAGCCTTGAAGATAGAAGCAATATCTTCTTTTTTTCTTTTGCCACTACCAACTTCTATTAAAGTACCTACCATATTTCTAACTTGATATTTTAGAAAACCACTTCCAACAAAACGGATATAAAGTTTGTCATTTAAAACTTTAACAGATGTTTCATAAATGGTTCTGATATTATTATCTTTTTTATCTTCAGCTGAGACAAATGATATAAAGTCATGTTCACCTTCGAAGTACTTTATAGCTTTTTTAATTTCTTCTGTATCTAACTTTTTATTATATTGGTATACAATATTTCTTTCGATAGGATTATATTCACCCATATTAAGTATATATACATATTCTTTTTTTATTGCTAAATATCTTGCATGAAAATCATTATTTACCTCTTCTGCATTATTTATGTGGATATCATTTGGTAATTTACTATTTAAAGCTCTTTTTAGTTTATAAGGTGTTATTGTTACATCAAGATCAAAGTGAGCCTTTTGGTCTAATGCATGTACCCCTTTATCAGTTCTACTAGCAGAATGAATGATGACTTTTTTATTATTGTTAATCTCAAATAAAGCTCTCTCTATTTCACTTTGAACGGTCTTTAGATTAGGTTGTTTTTGATAGCCATGATAATTAGTTGCATCATAAGCAAAACTTATTAGATAACGCTTCATAATATAATCATCCTTGAGATAAAAAATGTAAATAATGCAATATGAAGTAAAATCATATTTTCATCTATTCTATTCCATTTATAAATTCTATAGTTTGTTCTCTTAGCATCTGGATTATACATTTTTACCTCCATTGCTAAAGCAACATCATCAGATGCTTTTGATGTTAAAAGAAATAATGGTACGATCATCGATGAAATAGCAATTACTTTACCCTTTAAACTAGAATGTCTAAAATCTATCCCTCTACTTGCTTGTGATTTTAATATTTTATTTGCCTGTTCAAAAATAGTTGGAATAAAACGTAGGGCTAAGGTTAATACTAACGATATTTTTCGAACCGGAATTTTTATTAGTGACAGAGGTAAAAGAATTTTTTCTATACCATATGCTATCTCACCTTTAGTAGTAGTGTATGTGATGACCATAGTATAGAGTATTCCTAACACTATTTTAACAATTGATATAATAGTCCCATACCATGAACCACCTAGAAAATAGGTAATTAGTATTAAAAAAATTATCAACATTTTAAGACTACTTACATTTTTAAGATATGTTTTTAATGGGACATTTGAAAATATTACCATACCTATTGTAAGGACCGTAAGCAGACTAAGTAAAATAATGTCATTTGTAAAAAGCATGCTAACAAAGATTACAAGGCATAACATCTTACTTACAGCATTCATTTTATGAAGCTTAGAATCACATACAAGATATTTTCCCATCATCGTATTAAACATTGCGATACACATCCTTTATCAAATCCTTAATATCAGTATATTCTCCTAATTTAATGCCTTTTTTAGTAGCCACTAAATCTTTGAATTGTACTATTTTAGGTAATGAAATTCCACATTTTTCAAATATCTCTTTGTTTTTAAAAACTTCCTTTTTAGGAGCATTTATTAAAACCTCAGCCTCATCCATAACTATAATGTCGTCTGCTATCACATTCAACATATCAATATCATGACTTACTATAATAATTGTTTTATTATATCTTTCCTTCATTTTTTTAATAAGTAGCATTAATTTTCTCTTATTATCATAATCAAGTCCAACTGTTGGTTCATCTAAAATGATAATTTTAGGATTAAATACTAAAACAGAAGCGATAGCAACTTTTCTTTTCTCACCAGCACTTAAATCAAATATATTTTTTTCTAAATAAGTTTCATCTAAACCGACCATAAGCAATGCATCTAAAACTTGTTTATAGATCTTTTCATTCTTATATTTATAATGTTTTAGCGCAAAAGCAACCTCTTGTCTAACTGTAGGATTAAAAAACTGATCCTCTGGGGATTGAAATACTAATCCTACCTTTCTTCTTAATTTTTGCAAATCACTAGACTTCATTCCTTTTGTTATATCAAAGCCTGCTATTTTAATGCTTCCCGTACTTGGTATAAGTAAACCATTTAATAATTCTATAAAAGTACTTTTACCAGAACCAACCCTTCCTATTATACCTGTTACCTTTTCTTCTTCTATTGTTAAATTAATATCTTTTAAAGCGGTATGTTCAAAAGGAGTAGATTCATTATAAATATAACTTACATCATTAATAATTATTGCCATAATACATCCACCATCTCATCCATATTAAATATCATCTTGTCTATTAATGCATATAATTGTAATTTTATAGATAAATCAACCATAAAAGGAACCTCAATTCCAATTCGATTAAATATCTTATCTTCTTTTAATACAGTTTTAATTGGCCCATCTATTAATATGGAACCATCCTTTATTATAACTAACCTATCAGCGTGATATACCTCATCTAAATTACGACTAAAGTTAATTACTGTTAATGATTTATTCTTATTTAATTGCTCTAACAAGTTAAAAATTTCTTTTTTTGTATTTGTATCTACCATTTCCAAATTTCCATCCATTATCAAAATCTTAGGATTTGAAACTAAAGCAGATGCTAAAGCTACCTTTTGTTTTTCGCCACCACTAAGTGTGGCTGGATCTTTATCAAGTAAATGGCTAATTTTTAATAAATCAGCTATCCTATGTACCATTTTTTGCATTTCACTTTGACTATAAGCGAGATTTTCCAAAGGAAAAGCTATTTCTTCTGCTACTGTTTCGCCGACAAAGTAATTTGTATCGCTTTCAAAAAGAATACTTATTCTTTTTCTAACATGGGCTAAATTGTCTTTGTTTAAAATTAAATCATCTATTTTAATACAATTATCTGAAGGCAGTAAACCAATTATGAGTTTAATTAGGGTTGTTTTACCACTGCCATTAGGACCTACAATAGATAACCATTCTCCCTCATTAATTGATAGATTAAACTTATCAAATACAAATTTACTTTTATAACGAAAAGACAAGTTATTAATTTCAATTATTTTCTTCATTGAACCACCCCACAAATATAGTCATTATTATACTAAAAAATACGCAAAAAGGAAACTATAACAATTTCCTTTATCTTACTTTTGGCTTACCAACATTGTTTTTAATAAAAGGCAAAACAATTCTTTCATATGTTGGATTTGCTACATTATATAGATAATACTCCATAATTTTTTCTTTACTGTTTAAGCATTCATACATTGTCAATTCTAATTCAAAAATTGCATCATTTAAATAATCCTGATTTCTGTTCGCTATATCATATACTTCTTTATCAAGGTGAAGCATTTTTTCAAAAAAGGAATAATCATCTTTTATTTTTATAACCTCTTCTAATATTTCTTTTTTATCCAAAATTCTTTTACTAAATTTTTCCCAAGTAAAAGAATCAATGATTTGTTGATAATTGCTACTTATATTTTTTCCTTCAAACATTTTTGCATACTTAAACCCAAGTTCTATATATTCTTTTTCTTTTTCATAAGCAATCTTAAATGCATCATCATCATTTACAATTTTATTTACTTCATCATATTCTTTTATTATCGACATCTTTGTTTTACCTTTAAGATAGTTATTAGTTACATCTCTACCTTCTAAATCCCTTTTTACATTAGTAAAATCTTTATCATATAGTGATATATTTGAAAGAACAATAAGTTGAATATTTTTGTATATTTTTTCAAAAGTTCCAACACCATAATCATTATTAATCTTTTCACAAGCTAAAGATAAGTAGTGTTCACTATTTTTAGTAGTTGCCCACTTATCAATAAAATTTTTCCCAAGTAAAATTTCTAATTTGAAATATAAATATCTATACATTGAATAACTAATATAAGTATCTGCCACAAGCTTTTTGGATAATCCAAATTTTTGTTTTTTTCTATCGTAATCAAACGGAATATCACAAAGATCATAAGTAATTGGTTTTACTCTTCTTGATTTTTTCATAGCATGTCCTTCATGTAAAATTTTTTCAATAATATCCTTATTCATAAGGTAGGGACTAATCTTAAAACCTGTTTGTTCAACATGGACTAATTCGTGAAATAATACATTACTTAAATTAGTATGTTTTTTTGCAACATCATCAAACAAAATTGTAATTCCCTTAGATGATGAACATGAACCAGCGTAAACACTTCTATATTTTGGATTTGTTTTAGTAATAACATATTTTCCATTTGATTCTTTAATATATCCTATATTTTGTACATTGTTATTGATAGTTTCGAATTTAGTAAACACATTAGGTGCTTCATTAATATCACGAATAAAATTAATCTTTCCAGTTTTGTTTAATAATTTAATATTTCTTCTTATAAAAACTTCTGTTTTTGAAAGCTCTAATTCATACAGTTTATGGTTAATATAATAAGCATAAACTTTACTAAATGCTTCTAAAAAAAGTAACTTCTCTTCTTCATTATATTTATGTTCATTTAGATACCATAAAAGTTCAATTAATGAATTATCATTAAATTTGTTCAATATATTTTGTAAATAAATTATATTATCATCACTAAAATTCATCATAAATTCCCCCATCTTTTGTGTTTGATATTATAACATAATTGCAAAAAAAAGAAACGAAATGTTTCTTCTATACTAATTCTAAGATAACGATTAAAGCATCGTCACCTTTTCTTTCTCCTAATTTTAGGATTCTTGTATAACCACCGTTTCTATCTTCATAACGTTTAGCTAGATCATCAAATACTTTTTTTACAACTTCACTATCATTATGTAAGAAAGCAATGGCCTTGCGTCTTGCCACTAAACTTCCGTCTTTGCCATAAGATACCATCTTATCAAGCATTTTACGGACTTCTTTAGCTCTTTGCTCAGTTGTTTTAATTTTTTCATTTTTTATTAAGTCAATTGTTAGATTAGCTAACATCGAACGACGATGTTTACTATCTACTCCTAATTTACGATAAGCCATAATATCCCTCCTTACTAATCTTCGCTTTTAAAACTAAGACCTAATTCTTTAACTTTATTAATGACCTCTTCTAATGAGATTTTACCAAGATTTCTTATTTTTCTCATTTCGTTTTCGGTTTTACTAATTAGTTCTTGAACATTATTAATTGATGCTCTTCTTAAGCAATTATATGCTCTAACCGATAATTCTAATTCTTCAATAGACATTTCCAATACTTTTTGTTTTGGATCGTCATTACTTTTCTTCATCAATACTTTAATAGCATCTGTAAATTCTGGATCATCTAGTCTATCTAAATGAGTGATTAATATACTTGATGCTTGTTTTATTGCTTCTTGTGGTAATAAAGCTCCATTTGTCCATACCTGTAATACTAATTTATCATAACTATCATCTTGTCCAACACGAGCGTTTTCAACTTCGTAATTAACTCTTTCAATTGGAGAATATAATGAATCTATTGCAATAACTCCAACTTTGTCAGTTAAATATTGTTTATTTTCTTCAGCTCTAACATAGCCCCTACCTCTTCCGATAGTAAGTTCCATATCAACTTTTCCACCTTTAGCTATAGTAAGTATTTCTTGATCAGGATTCATAATTTCGATATCTGGACTTTTTGCAATACTTCCAGCCTTTAAAACACCCTCACCACTAGCGCTAATCTTTACTATTACGTCTTGATCAACATTCTTTTTAACTACTACTCTTTTTAAATTAAGTATAATAGCTGTTACATCTTCAACAACACCTTCTAGTGTTTGAAATTCATGCATTACGCCATCAATTTGAACACTTCTTATAGCATCCCCTGGAAGAGAAGATAGCATAACTCTTCTAAGAGCGTTTCCTAAAGTTGTACCAAAACCTCTTTCAAGTGGTTCTAATTCAAACTTTCCATAAAAATTGTTTTCAACATATTCTGTTATCTTATATTGTGATTTTTCATAAGTTAAACTATTATCTGTAGCTTCTTGATATTCAAGATTAACTGATAATTTCAATTCAGTGTTATTTGCAACATCTGTTGTTTTATTTGTCACTATAAATCACTCCTTTTCTTTTAATTACGAGGACGTTTTGGGGGACGACAACCATTATGTGGAATTGGTGTAATGTCATTTATTGCAGTTACTTCCAAACCTGTTGCTTGTAATTGTCTCATAGCCGTCTCACGAGTAGGTCCTAACCCTTTTACAAAAACTTCTACTTTGCGCATGCCAGCTTCCATTGCAGCTTTTGCTGCAGCTTCAGCAGCCATTCCAGCAGCATAAGGAGTATCCTTTTTTGATCCTTTAAAGCCTACTGTTCCAGATGCTGCCCAACTAACAGTGTTACCATCTTTGTCAGTAAGAGTTACAATCGTATTATTTTGTGTTGACTTAATATGTGCATATCCCTCTGGTATATTCTTCTTGATTTTCCTTTTTCTTGGTTTATATGCCATTTCATAACCTCCTTTTTTTAATTATTAACTAAGCTTTTTTCTTGTTAGCTACAACTTTACCACGGCCTTTACGAGTCCTTGCATTACGACTTGTTCTTTGACCTCTAACTGGTAATCCTCTACGATGACGAAGCCCACGATAGCTTCCAATCTCCATTTGTGTTTTAACGTTCATGTTAATTTCGCGTCTTAAATCACCTTCAACTAGATGTTTAGAAATCTCATCACGAATACGATTAATTTCATCATCATCTAAGTCTTTAGCTTTTTTATTGATATCCACTTTTACATTTTCTAAAATTGTTTTTGATAGACTTCTTCCAATTCCATAAATGCTTGTAAGTGCTATTTCAATTCTTTTTTCATTAGGTAATTCTACCCCTTTAATACGTGCCACTAGCACACCTCCTAACCTTGTCTTTGTTTGTGTTTTGGATTTTCACAAATAACTCTTATTTTTCCCTTACGTTTTACTATTTTGCATTTATCGCAAATCTTCTTTACTGATGCTAATACTTTCATGATTGCCCTCCTTATCGTTTATTCCACACTATACGCCCACGTGTTAAATCAAGAGGTGATAGTTCAATCGTTACCGTATCACCTGATAAAATGCGGATGTTGTTCATTCGGATTTTACCAGAAACGTGAGCAATGACGGTATGCTTGTTTGGTAATTCAACCTTGAATATACCTCCCTTTAAAACCTCTAATACTTTACCATCTACTTCGATAGTATCTTTTTTAGCCATTTTATCACTCTCCTGTTAATATTTGATAGCCATCTTTTGTTACTAAAACAGTATGCTCAAAATGAGCTGATGGTCTACCATCTTCAGTTACTATAGTCCAATCATTATCTAATATAGCAACTCTTCTTGTACCTAAATTAAGCATTGGTTCAACAGCAATCACCATTCCCTCTTTTAAACGAGGTCCAGTTTTTGGTCTACCATAATTAGGAACGTCCGGATCTTCATGAACACTAGTACCAACACCGTGTCCAACAAGTTCTCTTATAACACCTAATTTATATTGATTAGCATACTGTTCAATTGCGTGACCTATATCACCTATGTAATTACCATCTTTAACTTGTTTTAAACCTTCAAATAATGCTTTTTCTGTATGTTCAAGGAGATAAGCTTTTTCTTCACTAATGTCTCCAATAGCATAACTCCAAGCAGAATCACCATGATATCCTTTATAACAAGCACCTATATCAATACCTATTATGTCGCCATTTTTTAATTTGTAATTATTAGGAATTCCGTGTACTACTTCATCGTTAACCGATGTACAAATAGCTTTAGGAAAGCCTTCATATCCTTTAAAAGATGGCGTAGCGCCTTGACTTATAATATATTCCTCTGCGATTTTATCTAGTTCATTTGTTGTAATACCAGGTTTTAAGTAAGGTATTAGATGTTGATGCGTAAGGTATACAATGTGACCAGCTTTCTTTAAGAGTTCGATTTCTCTTTGACTCTTAATACTAATCATTCTTATCCTCTAGTATTTTTTCTATTTGAGAAAAAGTATAACTTTTACTAATACTAGCATCAACTACATCAAGAATTCCTTTTCCCTTGTAGAATTCTATTGCACCTTTAACCACAGTTAAGTATAGATCATATCTTTTGTTGAATGCTTCTTCATTGTCATCGCTTCTTTTAAATAATTCACCACTACACTTATTACAGGTTCCCTCTTTTACAAAGTTATCAAAATATTCGTTATAGATTTCACCACAAGCTTTACAAGTTAATCTTCCTGTTATTCTTTGCATTAGCATATCTTTTGGAACATCTAAAACTATAACATTAGTTATCTCTTTATTAGTTCCAGCTACTGCTTCTTCAAACATTTTAGCTTGTTCTAAAGTTCTTGGATAACCATCCAAAATGAAGCCATTTTTACAATCAGAATCTTCTAGTCTTTCTAAAAGAATTTTTAATGTTAATTCATTTGAAACAAGAAGACCTGATTTTTGTATTTCTGCAATTTCCTTACCAAGTTCACTTCCAGAAGAAGCTATATCTCTAAGTAAATCACCTGTTGAGATATGAGCTATATTATATTTTTCCTTTAGTAACCTAGCTTGAGTTCCTTTACCAGCTCCAGCTGCTGCTATTAGTATAATGTTAGCCATTATTTATTTCCCTCCATAATTTCTTGTAAGTAATATACTTTCAAGTTGATTATAGGTTTCTAATGC
>DUVE01000032.1 GCA_012841205.1 Mollicutes bacterium | reverse complement strand
AAATTTACTTATGGTTCCTAATGATATTATTTTCATTAATACCCAAGGTGGAACAAATCCATATTTATTCATATAATGTGTTACTGCTTCATGTTTACCATTATTTTTATTTATTTCTTCATTAATCATGTTAATCAAATCTCCAACATAATTTGTATTATTTTTTCGATCAATATCACTATTAAAATTTACAGGTATTAAATAATTATTAATTCCATGCTTTTCACCAAAGGCATTAGCAATTTTAGTCTTAACAACGGATTCAATATCTAATATATTTTTCATAAAAATATTCTTTAGTTTTTTATCAAATTCATATAAGAAAAATATTTCTTCGAAACATACATTTGGCTTATAGTTATCATTATCCTTAAATATTATTTTATATGTGTTTATAACAGAATAATAAGAATAATTAGATAAACATGTAAGTGCAAACGCATCATCATTTATTTTTACATTTTTAGATTTTAAAATTTCTAATAATTCTTCATTTGTTTTAAATTCTTTCATAAATTTCATCTCCATAAAAATAAAAAGACCTAGGGCTTCAAAAGTTTCCTAGGCACATCTCGTATATAAATATACATTACTATTGATCAAAAGTCAACATTTTTTGATCATTTTGTCTAAAACATATTATTTAAGTACCAGTTAGAAACTATTAACATTTATGTATTGATTATACCATATATTTGACAGATCTACTGCTAATTTAAACTTTTGCAGTAGTTTTGTCACAAAACAAAAGATTAGAGGTTCCCTTCCAATCTTACTTTTTTTAATTGTCATTTATAGAGCTGACTTCACTCACTTTTTTGATTTCCACTTGAGGCTGGATTCACCTGCTTTTTTAATTGCCGTTCAAGAGCCGGCTTCACTCGCTTTTTAATTACACATTAAATATACCACATAAATTAATAAAAACCAATCATTAATTTTTCATTGAAAAGTTTATCATTTTTCTTCTATAAATAAGTCAAAAAACAACTCATTTTTCAAAAAAACGCACCTAAAAGTGTACCTAAAAAAATGAAAAAGGCTGCAAAGCCTTTAATATAAACAAAAATGGAGCCTCTCGGCTCCTTCAGGGGGTTTTGGTTGCCCATACTCGTCTTAAAGTCACAAGTATGGACGTGTGAACTTATCATTCACACTATATACATAATAATATTTTTTTTGCTAAAAGTCAAATAGAATTTAACATTATTTATCTCTTTTGGAAATATCAAATCTTTTGATGTAACTACACCTTTTACATAAGTCTTCGCACAACTTTCTATTTTGAAAGTTCTTTTTTATATTCTTTGATTTTTCACCTTCTAAAATGTCCTTTAGATCATCTTTTAAAATATTACCAAGGTTAATAATCCCATCACTATCCAAACAGCAAGGAACAACTGTACCATCAACTAATATTGCAATATGGGTACGAAGACCATAACAAGTTCCTTCTTCACTTCTTATATCATCATTAATATCTGGCCATTTAAACTGTTCTTCAAAATCAAGATATATGTTATCTTCTAACTTATCGTTCTTATCCCCCATTTTTTTATTGTAATGATTAGATAATAAATTTATTACTTCGTCATTATTGTTCTTTGATTTTAAATTCCAAAGCCTAAGTGATATATAACAATCCTTTCTTATCTTATCTACTACTTCAAGTAAATCCTTTATATCACTTATATTATTAAAACTGTGTAATGATATATTAACTTGTCTAACACTCTTGCACTTATTTATAACATCAACATTATCATCTAATAACTTTCCATTAGTAGTTATATTTACTTTAAAATTATTCTCTTCTGCCAATCTAAGGATATCGTCTATTTCAGGATGCATTAGGGGTTCACCTAATACATGTAGATTTATATATTTAGTGTATCCTTTTATTTTATCTAAAATCTCTTTAAAAGAATCAACACTCATAAAGTCCTTTGGCCTTTTACTTCCCTTACAGAAGGTGCAGTTTAGATTACAAACATTAGTAATTTCGATATATACATATTTAAACATCAATCTAAATTAAAACTCCCTTCTACTATTCTTTTAATGGCAGGATAATCATCCATCATGGACTTTTTAATAAACATATTAGCATCTTCTTTAGCTTTCATTAAAATCTTAAAGTCCTTCTTTAAATCAGCTATTTTAAAATTCATATCACCACTTTGCCTTACTCCAAACAAATCTCCTTGACCTCGTAATTTAAAATCCGCTTCACTAATTTCAAATCCATCATTTGTTTCTGTCATGATTTTAAGTCGTTCTTTTTCATGCTCACTTATTAAAATGCAGTATGATTGTAAGTTACTACGACCTACTCTTCCCCTCAATTGATGTAGGGTCGATAATCCAAACTTTTGAGCATCAAATATTACCATCATCGTTGCATTTTTAACATCGATTCCTACTTCAATAACTGTTGTACTAATCAAGATATTGATATCACCATTCGCGTATTCATTCATTATCTTTTCTTTTTCACTTGATGCCATCTTACCATGTAACATACCTATGTTATATTTCTTACCAAATGCTAGCTCAAATTGTCTAGTAAGTTTTTCAACATTTTCCTGATCTTTTTCATTTTCTTCAATAAGGGGCGCTACAACATATATTTGATGATTCAAATCTAATTCATCATTAATCATCGCAAGAACATCCTTAATCTCGTTAGGTTGTTTCAAATATGTAATTATACTCTTCCTATTTGATGGCATTGTCTTGATATTAGTTATATCCATATCACCATAGATGGTTAAAGCATAAGTTCTAGGAATTGGAGTTGCACTCATATATAGAATGTCAGCTAGTTCTCCTTTACTTCTTAGATTATTTCTTTGTTTAACGCCAAAACGATGTTGTTCATCCGTTATAACTAAACCAAGTCTAGAAAATGATACAGTATCTTGAATAATGGCATGCGTTCCTACAATGATATTTATATTGCCTTCTTCTAATTCTTTATATATTTCATTTTTTTCTGCTTTTGGAGTTGAACTTATTAATAATCTAATATTAATATCGATACCTTTAAATAATTCTTTAATATTTTTATAATGCTGTTTAGCTAAAATTTCCGTTGGAACCATCAAAGCTGATTGAAAATTATTTAAGTACATAATATACATCGCAATAACAGCTACTACAGTCTTACCACTACCAACATCACCTTGAAGCAAACGATTCATCACTCTATTTGATGATAAATCACTCATTATATCTTCTACTGCTTTAAGTTGATCGCTTGTTAATTTAAAAGGTAAATTATCTATAAAGGTTTCTATTTTATCTTTATCCATTTCTTTTGGTTGTCCCTTTTTAAACTCGTTATTCTTACTTTTTAAGAAATTAATTTTAAGCATAAACATAAACAATTCTTCATATTTAAGACGAAGCATTGCTTTTTTAACTTTGTTTATATCTTTAGGATGATGAAGGATACTTAAAGATTCCCGCTTATCTAAAAAGTTATATTTAGATGCCAAAAAGTCTGGCACATAATCATCTATCTCTGGATTTAGATTAAATGCTCCATCTATAAAATTAATGATTTGTTTTCTACCTAAGCCAGTTACTGTATGATATATTGGTTCTATCTTTATCTCATTACCTATTAATCCAAACATAATATCTGATGCAACAATTGTATTTTTTAATAAATCCCATTTACCAATCACAGTTATTTCTTTATTAATGGTTAAATTATTTTTTAAGAATGCTCTATTAAAAATTACTACATTTATTATGGCTTCCTTAGTCCTAAGTCTAAAACTCATTTTATTCATTTTGCCCTTAAATCTAAACACACTAGGTGTTGAGTCTATATAACCATCAATTATAATCTTATCATCTTGCCTTAAATTAAATAGATCACTTCTTTTTAATATCTCATAACGAAAAGGAAAATGACAAATTAAATCATTAACATTATAAATATTTAATTTTTCTAGGTAACCTTTTGTTTTAGGTCCTATTCCTTTAATAAGATTTAAATCATCCATAATAATACCTCATTAATATTTTAACATAATAATAGATAAAGAAAAAAGATGCTTTAGCATCTATTTAGAACTTTATCACTTTTTATGATAAGAGACTCCTCTGTAACAATTTCTAGCTTTTGTTCTTGGCCTTCCTAAGTTTCTCTTTTCATGTTCCATATCTTGTTGTTCTTCCATAGTGTAAATTTCTTCAGCTATTGCAACATCTTTGTTTGCAGCAAGAAGAGCTGCAACAGCACTAAGAGCAATAATTCTTTTAATGTTTTTCTTATTCATTCCAAAACCTCCTTACTACTAATAATGAAAACGCTTAATAAATTCGCCTCTAGCTTTCTTACTACCAAATATAAATAATCCAATTACAGTTAATACAGAGACAAAAAATGCTATTAAACTTATTGTTCTATATTTAATAATGCCGATAGTTAAGAACAGCAATTGTATTATACCAAAAAATGCTACTGTAAGTATATAGATAAAATAATTTTTAAAAGAATATGGTTTAACAATCATAAAAATGACAAGCGAAATATCACCTATCAATATTAAAATAGGCAGAAGATAAGAAATCGACCAACCTCTGTATCCTAAGAGCATATCTAAAATAAAACCTATGAAGGATAACATATATACATTTAACACAATAATTGTTCCTATATCACGATATGATATTATAGATGCTCTTATTATTAGGTAAACATAAAATAAAATAATAATAGCATATGGAACCCATATTGAGTTAAATTGGAAAATAAGGTTTAGAACTATATTTAAGCCTATCAATGTTATAAACGTAAATAGTAAAACACGAAGAACAAATTTATTAATATCAGTTTTTGAAATATTCTGCACTGGAAAGTCTTTTGATTCTATGTTACTTTTTTTAACAACTCTTTTTTTACATAACGGGCAATAATCTGTTTTATTTTCTATAGCAACATTACATATATTACAATATCTCATTTTACTCCTCCACTTGATGAAATATTTATGTTAACTCCATTGCTACTAAGTGCTGTAAAAAAGGTACGTACTATTTCTGTATCATTTAAGGCAGAAGAAAATGATATTGATAAATTGTCATTAAAGGAGCAGATACCTAATTTAAGATGCGTTGAATTATCTATATAAGAAAGCATATCAAATTTATCAATGTATTTACTTACTTCATCAGGCATTTTAATAACACCTATATTAGATAAGCTTGATGTAGCTCCTCTTTTACTAACAACTCTATTAACTTCTCTAAGTATTAGATCTTTAATAAATAATGGGATAAATCTTAATACAATGTTTTTATGTAACCTAACATAATTCTTAAAATTATTTAATAATACATCCTTATCTAGTTCCCTCTTCATTTCACTTGATACTATCTCTAGTACATCATCAAAAGAGTAATCTTTTTTCATTACATCAAGGTTTATTATAATGGTTGAAAAAAAGTTATTCATACTAGTTGATGGAAAGTGATTACGAAGGTTAACTGGTACTGCAATTGTGATAGGCTTAATAGACTTAGTATATTTGTATCGTCCGTGGTATATCGAATATATTAATAATGCTATTAAATAGGCAGTTATAGTTACCCCCTTTTCTTTTGTTAACATCTTTAATTCTGTAACTGACATGCTACCTAAAATAACATCTATAGTGTTTTTCTTACTTTTATTTCTTAAATGAAAAGCATCGGTATCATTCTTCTTAACAACTTTTCTTTTATCAATTGGTGCATCAAAATGTTTCAAAAAACTATCATCGTTAGCTTCATGTATAGAAAGTTTTTCTGCATCAGTAGTAATTTTTTTGCTGATCCCTTTAGGATGACTTATCTTTAAATAATTGATAACTAGTGTTTTTAAAAAATAAAGTGCTCCAGTACCATCAGTTAAAATATGAGAGAAGTCCACATTTATTCTTTTCTCGTAATATGTAACTTTAAATAGAAAATAGTTATTATTAATGTTGTTAATTGGCCTAAGTGGAAAATGTGTATCTTCACTTATTATTGGTAAATCATGATTATGTTCTAAATAATACCAAAAGAAACCCCTTTGTAGTTTAACAGCGAAAGTTGGAATTGATATTAGAGTATCTTTTAATGCTTCTTCTAGTTTGCTTGATACTACTTTTTCCTTAAGTCTTACAGATAAGCGATATATATTAGGATTATATATTGTTGTAGTAGATGCATAAAAGGCAGCTACATTATCAAGCTTCTTAAAATAATGATCATTATTATAATTCACGAAGTATCACCCAATCTTAGATTATTAATATTATTAACTTTTTTCTCTTAATTACTAATTATAATTAATGATTAAAATAAAGACTTAAAAAACACATAAAAGGCTTGACAAAAATAGGCAATGTGGGTATTATAAGCATTACCAATTCCCGAAAAGGCGAATTGGTGCTAGTATCACACTAGCCAACCCCTTTTTATTCTTTTTGAAGATCGTTCTCAGGGGGGACGGTCTTCCAAATTAATAATTAAAAACGTACTAATTAAAGTACGTTTTTTTATATTATTTTACATCATCTGCAAGTGATTTATAATAATTAAATCGCTTTATTGCATCTTCTTTTAACTGTTTTTGTAAATCTTCTGCTTTCTCCTCGTTTACTTTCTTTAGCATTGCAAAACGATTTTCACCATCTAAGAAACTTTGGAACGAATCAAAATTAGGTTCTTTAAAGTCTAAAGTAAATTTATCATTTGCACCATCATATCTAAATATTGGTACATAACCACACCCAACAGCAGCCTTCTCTTCTTCTATTGTTTTACCCATTCCTCCTTTTATACCATGAGTTATACAAGTTGAATAAGCAATAACAATTGATGGTCCATCATGGCGTTCTGCTTCTACTAAAGCATTTACAGTCTGTTGCATATTAGCTCCCATACAGACACTAGCTACATAAACATTAGGGTATGACATTGCAATACGGGCTAAATCTTTTTTAGATGTTTTCTTTCCACTAGCTGTAAACTTAGCAATTGAGCCTCGCTCTGAGGCTTTTGATGATTGACCACCAGTATTTGAATATACTTGACTATCTAAAACTAAAATATTGACATTATCATTGCTAGATAAGACATGGTCTATACCACTAAATCCTATATCGTATGCCCAGCCATCACCACCAATTGTCCATACACTTCTAGATGGTATATATTCTTTTACATTCTCTAAATAAGGCACTTTCTTGTAATTAAGGTTATCATATACTTTCTTAGTAATCTCATAATCATCATAATTTGATAACCACTCATTTAGTAATTCTTGTGTTTCTTTATCTGCTTTATCTATATTTTCCTCTATTAAGTTTTTAATACGATTACGCATAGTATTAGCGCCAATAAGCATTCCATAACCAAATTCAGCATTATCTTCAAATAAAGAATTTGCCCATGCTACCTTCCAAGGCATACTAGGTGTACTAGCACCATAAATAGAAGTACAACCTGTTGCATTTGCTATTACCATTCTATCTCCAAATAGTTGTGATAATAGTTTTAAATATGGTGTTTCACCACATCCAGCACATGCCCCACTATATTCAAATAGTGGTGTTTTAAATTGAGAAAACTTAACATTTGGTTTTACCACTTCTGTTTTCTCAGTTACATTTTTAAGTAAATATTCACTTGTCGCATCACAAGTACCTACTACAGGCATCATCTTAAGAGCCTTATCGCCACCCTTACCTGGACATGTTCTAGCACATATTCCACACCCTGTACAGTCTTGAAGCGATACATTGATAAGATATTTATATGGTAGTCCTAAAGCATCCACACATTTTTCTTGAATCTCACGAGGTGCATTATTAAATTCCTCTTCATTTAGAAGGAAAGGTCTAATAACAGCATGTGGACAAACAAACGAACACTGATTACACTGTATACAATTTTCGGGTAACCATAATGGATTATCTTCTGCTATATCTCTTTTTTCATACTGAGATGTACCTGATAGGTAAGTGCCATCCTTATAAGGAATAAAATCCGACACTTTTAAATCATTTGCTGATAAATCCATCATTTTGTTAAATATTTTATCATCAAATTTAGGTTCTACCTTACAAGATACTGAATCTTTTTCTAACCAAGTATCATCAACATCTACTACATGTAAGAATTGTTTTACTTCATCAACACATGCTATGTTAGCATTTACTACCTTATCTCCCTTATTAGAAAAATTCTCTACAATCTTTTCTTTAACTTTCTTGATAACTTCATCATAATCAAATATATTACTTATCTTAAAAATACAAGCTTCCATAATCATACTTATTTTATTTTGTAAACCATGTTTTGATGCAAGAGCATAAGCATCGATTGTATAAAATTTAATCTTCTTATCATACAAAATCTTTTTCATCTCATATGGTATTATTTCTTTTAATTCAGCTGGACTCTTTGATGTAACATATAAGAATATTCCTTTTTCTCTTATATTGCTTAGCATATCATAACGAGTTATATAAGTCTCTTTAGTACACACTACAAATTCAGGATTCTTAACAAAATAAGCTGATTTAATAGGATCAGGTCCAAATCTTAAATGACTTCTTGTCATACTTCCACTTTTCTTAGAATCATATTGAAAATATCCTTGAACATAATTATTACTATGGTCACCTACTATTTTGATAATATCCTTAGATGCTGTAATCATACCGTCTGACCCAAATCCATATATTAGGAATTCTTTAATTTTTTTGTTATCAATTTGATAATTATTTTCAGGCAAACTTAAATTAGTAACATCATCAGTAATGCCAATTGTAAATGATGAAAATTTATTTCTATTATCTAGAAAATCATAAACTGCTTTAATTTGACTAGGATCAGTATCTTTACTAGATAATCCGTAACGACCACCTATAACTTCTATTTTCTTATTTAGCTTATTTATTACTTCTACAACATCTAAATAAAGTGGTTCACCAACACTACCTGGTTCTTTAGTACGGTCTAATACAGCTATCTTTTTAGTAGTCTTTGGTAATACATCTAATAAATACTTTGAACTAAATGGCCTATATAAATGTACTTCAATAAGACCTACACGTTCTCCGCGTTTATTTAAGTCTCTTACCACTTCTTTTATAGTATCACATACTGAACCCATAGCCACTATAACTTTAGTAGCCTTAGGATCACCATGATAATTAAATGGTTTATAGTTTTTACCTGTTATTTTGTTAATTTCCATCATATAATCATTTACGATATCAGCCATTTTATTATAATCTTCATTTCTAACTTCAGTAGACTGAAAATATATATCTTCATTTTGAGCTGTACCCCTTATAACCTTATTGAAAGGCGATAAGCTTTTCTTACGGAAATTACTTAAAGCTTCTTTATCAACTAACGGAATTAAATCTTCTTTTTCAAGCACATTAATTTTCTTTATCTCATGGCTTGTTCTAAAACCATCAAAAAAGTGCATTACAGGAAGTGATGCTTTAATAGCAGATAGATGCGCTACGGCAGATAAATTCATCACTTGCTGTACAGAAGATGATGAAAGCATTGCAAAACCAGTCATTCTTGTTGCATATATATCTTGGTGATCACCTAAAATACTTAAAGCATGAGTAGCAATCGATCTTGCAGCTACATGCATAACCGCAGGCAACATCTCACCTGCCATTTTATACATGTTAGGAATCATTAAAAGTAAACCTTGACTCGATGTAAAAGTAGTCGTTAAAAGCCCACTTTGTAGTGAACCATGAATCATTCCAGCAGCACCTGCTTCACTTTGCATTTGAACTACCTTTACTTCATCATTAAAGATATTCTTTTCACCTGCAACACTCCACTCATCAACATGTTCAGCCATAACTGAAGAAGGTGTTATTGGGTATATTCCTGCCACCTCTGAAAACATATAAGCTACTCTACTAGCAGCTTCATTACCATCCATTGTTTTATAATTTGCCATTTAATCATCTCCTATTTTACTATCTATAATCATTATAACCCAAATTAAGAATTAAATAAACAAACGCACCATTCCTTTACAAAAATATATAAAAAAAGACCTGGCTTTTAAACCAGATCTTTATCACATATTACCATGTGACACTATAATATATGTTATTTCTTAAATAATATTACTACTTTTTATCAGTTTCTCTCTCTCTTACTATATATATTGGTCTTCCTTTTGTTTCTAAATAAGTTTTAGATAAGTATTGACCAATGATACCAATACAAAATAACTGAATACCACTAACAAAGAAAATGATACAAACAAGTGATGGCCATCCTGCTGTTGGATCTCCAAAAGCGAGAGTTTTTACGATTATAACAATTATTAAGATAAAAGCTATCAGTAAAAACAGCATACCAATAATAGATGCTATAACAAGTGGTGCTGTTGAAAAAGCAATTATTCCTTCAATTGAATAAAGGAAAAGTTTCCAAAATGACCACTTTGTAACACCAGCTACACGTTCTATATTTTCATACTCTAACCATTTTGTTTTAAAGCCAACCCAACCAAAGATCCCTTTGGAAAAACGATTATACTCTCTCATCCCTACAATTGAATCAACCATTTGTCTTGTCATGAGTCTAAAGTCTCTAGCACCATCCACTATATCAGCTTTTGATATTTTATTGATTATCTTATAAAATTGCCTTGCAAAGAAACTCCTTATTTTAGGTTCTCCAACTCTACTTACTCTTCTTGTTGCAACACAATCATATAAGGACTCTTTTATATCTTTATACATAACAGGTAATAATGTTGGTGGATCCTGTAAATCAGCATCCATTACAGCAACATAATCCCCAATAGCATTTTCAAGTCCTGCATACATTGCAGCTTCCTTACCAAAATTCCTAGAAAATGATATATATCTTACTCTCTTATCCTTTTTAGATAAGGCCCTCATCACTTCAAGCGTATTATCCCTTGATCCATCATCAACAAATAGAAATTCAAAATCAACCTTCTTCATCGATTTAGCTATACTAATAATTTCTTCATAAAATATGGGTAACGATTCCTCCTCGTTATAACATGGTACAATAATAGATATTTTTTCCTTAGCCATTACTTTTCACTCCTAACTTCTTTATTTTTAAAAATTATAAGTTTACTAAATATATAATTTATAACTATTATTACAAAATTAACTATTACTTTGGCTATCATATCATCTGTTTTAATTAGATCTATCATTACATACATTAAAGCCATATCAATACCAAAAGTAACAAGGCGACATGCATAAAATGATAGCATCTCTTTAACTTTTGCAGACTTACTTTCTGCTTTACTATCAAATACATATTTACGATTAGTAACATATGCAAATAAAACTGATAAAACCCAAGCTATAATATTAGATATATATTCATTTATATCAAGTATTCTTGTACTAAAAGCATACGTTAAAATATTGACAACAGTTGTTAAAACTCCAAATATTAAATACATAATTATTTCTTTATTTTTTTTAATTAAACCAATCATAAGTACTCCTTAAAAATTACTCGTTTGATATTTTCTTTCGATATTCCATATCTGATTTAATAATATCAGAAAGACCATTTTGAGGTATCCAACCAAGTATTTCTTTTGCTTTAGTGTTAGACGCTATTAATGAGGCTGGATCTCCTTCTCTTCTAGGACCTACTTCATAATTCACCTTAGCATATTTGCTAACTTCATCAATAATTTGTTTAACACTATATCCTTCATTAGAACCTAAATTAAGTAATACCGATTCATTGTTATTTAGAATATATTTTGCACCTAAAACATGAGCATGCGCTAAATCAGATACATGAATATAGTCTCTTACACATGTCCCATCTACTGTATCATAATCATCACCAAAGACAATCATTTTATCTCTAATACCTAAAGCGGTTTGAACTGTTATAGGAATTAAATGGGTAAGATTATCTTTCTTTAATCCTATTTCTAATGACTTGTCCGCCCCAGCCACATTAAAATATCTAAATATACAGTAATTCATTTTGTATGCATTACAAACCCACTTAATCATATTTTCACTAGCTAACTTACTAGCTCCGTAAGGGTTTACCGGTATTGTAATATCATCTTCTTCACATAATGTTTTAACTGGATTACCATATACAGCAGCAGTAGATGAAAACACTACATTCTTTATATTATGTTCAGTCATTACTTCAAGCATTAATCTAACACCTTCAACATTATTGTGATAATACTCAAGTGGCTTTGACATACTCTCAGGTACGATAAGTTTAGCTGCAAAATGCATTACAACATCAAATGGTTTTATAGCACATTCAGTCTCAAATATTTTAGATAGATCTTCCCTCTTGGTAATATCACCAAAGTAAAACTTAACACCTTTTGGAATAAAAGTTTCATCACCAGTTGATAAATTATCCATTACAACAACTTCGTGATTATCGCGAATAAGTTCGTATACGGCATGGCTTCCAATGTAACCAGCACCACCAATTACTAATACTTTCATATATTCCTCCAATCAGTTCAATTATATCACAAAAAAAGAGATTAATTATCTAATCTCTCTACAACTATCTTAGATATTTCTCTAACCTTTTCCATATCAGTTAAAGTCTCAACAAAAATATCATTATCTTCTATAATTTCTTCTGCAACAAGTACTTCATTCTTATCTTCACTAACTAGATAAAGATATCTTTTATTATCCAACTCAACAGCATCAACAACAACATACTCTATGTCATTATCTAAGGTAATAGCTTCACCCTTTGTTATTCTATCCATTATTTACCTCTTT
>DUVE01000031.1 GCA_012841205.1 Mollicutes bacterium | reverse complement strand
TTAAGGGATCGTAACAGTTTAAATCATTACAAATTTAAAAGATATACTTGTTTTAACCACCTTATGACCGAAGTTGATATTGTAGATTACTTATTAAATTTAGATGTTACTTTAAAAGAATCATATTTATTTTATCAACGTGTTAGACAAGCTATTAGTTCTAAAGATACACAAGCATTTGATAATATTATCGATACTCATTACCCCAATCTTTCTTCTTATATGATTACTACAAGAAACACCCTTATAGAACACAGAGTGTATATTCACAATTCAATTAATTGCAATTTAACTAACGCTAGAATTGAAGGTATAAACAACCTTATCAAAGTAATTAAACGTATTTCTTTTGGTTATCGCAGTTTTCTACATTTTAAAGCTCGTATACTCCTTATATCAGATCTAATAAAACCAACATATAATTCCATATAAAAAGAGTGAAAATTTTCATTTTCACCCTTAAACAATTCATTGTATTATAGTTTGAATTTTTATTCATCCACACTATTTGACAAAGAACCTATTTTTATATTTGGTGGAGAATATCGGACTCGAACCGATGACCCTCTGCGTGCAAGGCAGATGCTCTAGCCAACTGAGCCAATTCCCCATAAATTGTGAAAAGGTTAAGTAGGCTCAAAACCTTCTCCTCACAACTTAACGTTGTGCATTGATTATAGCACAACTTATGCATTAATTGCAATCTTTTTTGAAATTTATTTTAAAAATATTAATTTTTTGTAGAATTTAAGACATTATATACATCTTTATACTCTTCTACAAATACAAAATCTAATTTATCAATTATTTCCTCTGGTATTTCATCTAGGTCACGTTCATTTTCTTTAGGAAGAATAATTGTCTTCAAACCACTTCTGTGTGCACCTATTGCTTTTTCTTTTAGCCCTCCTATTGGAAGCACTTGACCACGAAGTGTAATTTCTCCTGTCATACCTATTGTATGATTAACAGGTTTGTTTGTAAGGGCACTTATTAAAGCTGTTGTTAAAGTTATCCCTGCACTAGGTCCATCTTTAGGTGTTGCGCCTTCTGGTAAGTGAACATGAATATCATTTTCCTCAAGCATTTTATAATCTATACCAAATTCGTCGTAATGACTTTTAATATAACTTAAAGCTATGTTAGCTGATTCTTTAATGACATCACCTAGCGAACCCGTTAGTACTAAATTTCCTTTTCCTTTATAGAAAGTTACTTCGATAGGTAGTATGTCACCACCATACTTAGTATAGGCAAGACCATTCGCAACGCCAACTTTATCTTCTTTATTATTTTCAGTATAAAAATATTTCTTTTTACCTAGGTATTTTTCAATGTCATCTATCTTATATAATGTCTTCTTGTTCTTACTTGAAATCATTTCAGTTACAACTTTACGACATATTGTCGCAATTAAACGTTCTGTTTCTCTAACACCAGCTTCTTTAGTATAGTACCTGATGATATTAAGAATTGCCTCATCACTTAACTTAATGTTTTTATTAGTAAGACCGTGATTTTCAAGTTCCTTAGGTAATATATGTCTTTTGACAATATCTAATTTTTCATATTCAGTATAACCAGATAATTCTATAATTTCTAAACGATCACGAAGAGGTTCTGGAATATTATATAAATAATTAGCTGTTAAAATAAATAGCACTTGTGACAAATCATATTCTTCTTCTATATAATTATCATAAAAGTTTTGATTTTGTTCTTGATCAAGCACTTCTAAAAGAGCACTGGCTGGATCTCCTTTATAATCACGAGTCATCTTATCTATTTCATCTATTAAGAAAACAGGATTTGAACTGCCAGCTTTTTTCA
>DUVE01000030.1 GCA_012841205.1 Mollicutes bacterium | reverse complement strand
CCTGTAGTTGATGCTTTAACTCCATTAGTACTTTCATATGTATTTAAACATCCATCATTTACACCTTGACTTACACTATTAGCAGCACATCCTGTTGTGTAATTTCTATCATTGTTTATCCATATTTCTTCAGTATTTTTACCATATTGTGATTTAGATAGGTATGCTACTGCTCCCCATTCACTATTCTTCATTAAGTGTGTATCTATATTGTTTTTATCTGTCGTATAGGTTCCATCGTCTTTTAAACCACTTGCTGTAGGCCATCCATATATACTATTTGATTCCATTTTTCTTACAACGGTAAAAGCATTACCTATTGTTATACATCTCCAAGATCGGACGTTTGGAGATATTTTAATTGTTTTAGTTGTATCATTATCTCCTGCTATTGGACACGTCCAATTATATTAGAGGTATCTAATGAAACTTATAGTTTAAGAAATGAAATGTAAAAAGCAATTGTGTGACATATGTATTATGAATCTACATTGGCATAAACAACCACTTTAAAATTACGGAATTATGCAGAGTTCTTTATCCTTTTCGTCTAAAACCATCATATCTTTTAACGTCCCGCAAACTATTAAATTATTCCACATTAAATCCCCTTCTATTTGAACATATATCATATTATCAATTTCTCTTACAATAAGTGTTGAATAATTATCATTTTCAAAACCATAATCAGACAAATTATCAACGTTTAAAAGATTAGGGTCAAAACTATCATTTGATAATACTTCGTATTCAATTTGATGAATTAACATTTTAGCATTACTTTTAAAAGTACTTTTAGTAGCATCCTTCATCAAATTGGAAATAATAGGAGTTGCAATAATTATAGCAATAAAAGAGATAATTATCATTATTATTACTTCTACTTTTGTAAAACCATTTTTCTTCAAAGTTAAACACCACCTTAAAAATACTCACAACAAATTGAAGTGAGTATTTTTATTTTATTCTTTTGATATTTTAGTTATTTTTCCTATACTTGATGTTATCTCACTACGATAGAAACGATAAGTTGTAAGTAATATAATCGTTATTGGAAGGGCTAAAATAATACCTTTAGCTCCAGCTAAAGCGCCACCAGCAAACACCGCAAATATAGATAATATTGTTGGTATTTGATTAGATTTATTATATATCTTTGGTGATGTGAAATATCCATCTATTTGAGGGAATATTAGAGATACTATAATAGATAGAACAAGTAACTTTGGACTGATTACAGACGCTGTTATTATAGCTATTAAATTAGTAACAATACCACCAAAATATGGAATAATAGTTCCTATAGCTGATAATAAACCTAGTAATAAATAATGTGGATGTCCTATTAAGTAAAAGACAGTTGTATATTGTATAAAAATTATTAAAGCATAAAGCGCAAAAGCATTAACATAATTATGAATAGCTTCATCTAATTTTCTAAAATATCTTAATGTTTTTTTATTTTTTCTACTTGCTAAAAACTTCTCAAACTCGTCTCTTATACGTTCCATATCTGATAAGAAATATATAGCTACAATAATTATAATAATTAATTTAGTAATAATACCAAGGGACTGATTTATTATACTTATAAAACCATCTGATATTCCTTTACCTAAACTACTTGTTATTTGTGTTGAAACCTCAGATATAGCATCTTTAACTCCAACTAAATTAACATCATGTTTTGTAGATAAGTCTTGAACAAATTTAATCAGTGATGAAAACAAAGATGTAGTCTGCTCAAAAATAAGTGGTAATATATTTGGGATTAAAAGCCACAAGATAAAACTTATAAATAATACTACTGTACCACCAATAATTACTAAAGCTAAAGTTTTAGGAATTCCTCTCTTCACCATTTTCTTTAGTAAAGGATGAAGAACATAACCAATAGCAAAAGCTAATATAAATGGCAGAAGAATATCAATAATTTTAGTTAATACCCCTAACCATAAATCCTTCATTAACCAAATAAGAAATATAATTATGATTACTAATAATGTGTTTATAAGTTTATAATTAATTTTTTTCATAGCACCCTTCCTTACTATCTAAAATAATAGTTACTGGTCCATCATTTACAAGAGACACTTTCATATCAGCCCCAAAAATTCCTTCTTCCACCTTAAGTCCCTCTTTTCTAAGTCTTTTGTTAAATTCACTATATAAAGTTTTTGATTCAGAAGACTTCATTGCTTTATCATAACTAGGTCTTCTCCCCTTTAAAGTATTAGCATAAAGTGTAAATTGGGAAATTGATAGGATAGATCCTCCACTATTATTTATATCTATATTCATTATACCATTATTATCATCAAATAATCTTATAAACTTTATTTTATTTACAATATAATTTATATCATCTATATCATCATCATGAGTAAAACCAACTAATAAAACAAAACCTCTATCAATGTTTCCGACAATTTTTTCATCTACTAAAACAGATGCAGAACTAACTCTTTGTATAACCACTCTCATTTTGTAATACGCTCCACTTTATGAACATGAGATATGCTTGAAACATCACTCATAAATTTATTTAACCTATCTTTATCAGGTGCTAAAACTATTATGTCATACACAATATAATCACCATGATTAATTGTATTAATAGATTGAATATTGATATTTGAAGGAGTTGTTTTACCTATTATTTCTAATAAAAGATTTTCCTTTTGTTCTGATTCAATAATAATACTAGTAGGCCATTTTTTATCAATATTTTCATTCCAACTAACATTTACAATTCGCTCTTCTATATTAGCTATATTATGGCAAATACCACGATGAACAGTAATACCATGTCCTTTAGTAATATATCCAATAATATCATCACCTTTAATAGGCATACAACAATTTGCTAAAGCAACTTTTATTTCATCAGAGCCTTCTACTAAAACATCATTTTTACTAATAATTGGTTTTACATTTGGTGTTGATAGCTTCTCTAAAACAATTGTTTCTTTTGTCTTAGTTTCTCTATTAATTAGATTAATTATATAATTGGGTGTAAATTTAGAAGAACCAATTCCATGATATATATCTTCTATAGATGATAGATTAAGGGTGTCTAATAAGTATTCAATATTTTTATCAGTAAGAATTGTTGCAAAGGTTAATTTTTGTTTACGAAGTTCTTTTTGAAGTAACTCTTCACCACGTTTTATAGTGTCATCTTTATCTATTTTACTAAAGAAATTCTTAATCTTGGTTTTAGCTTGAGCTGTTTTAGCTATATTAAGCCACTCTCTATTAGGTCCTTTAGAATTTTTATTTATATTAATTTTAACAATATCTCCATCTTTTAATTCATAATCAAGTGGTACTATTGTTTCATTTACAATTGCACCAATCATTTTATCGCCCACTCCTGTATGTACACGATAAGCAAAATCAATTGGTGTACTTCCTATTGGCAATTCTATTACATCACCTTTAGGTGTAAATAAATATATATTATCATCTAATATTTCGCTTTTTACATTACTTGCAAATTCCTCAGGATCATTATCATCATTATTAAGTTCAATAAGTGATCTAAACATTTGAAGTTTTTGTTCCATAACATTTTGTAAAGCTTTCCCACCATCATTTTGTTCTTTATACGACCAGTGTGATGCAATACCATATTCAGCTATTTGATCCATCTCATACGTCCTAATTTGAATTTCAAAAAGATTTCCATCAACTCCAAAAATAGTAGTATGAAGTGATTGATACATATTCTCTTTTGGCATAGCTACATAATCTTTAAATCTTTTAGGAACTGGTTTAAACTTTGAGTGAATAAGTCCTAGAGCTAAATAACAGTTTTGTTCAGTATCAACATAAACACGCAATGCTAAAATATCATATATTTCTTTAAAACGTCTACCTTTTTGTAATTTATTATAAATACTATATATACTCTTAGAACGTCCTTTAATCTCACTACTAATATTATTTTCTTTAAGTATACTTGAGATGTTTTCTTTCATTTCTTTTATAGCGTTATCACGTTCTACTTTAGTATTATTTAAATTCTTTAGAATATCAAAATATACATCCGGTTTATGATAACGAAGTGACAGATCCTCTAATTCACTTTTAATATGATAAATACCAAGACGGTGCGCAATAGGAGCTAAAATATCTAATGTTTCTTTAGCTTTTTCTTTTTGCTTCTCCTCAGGTATTGCCCATAGGGTACGCATATTATGAAGACGATCTGCTAATTTTATATAAATTACCCTAACATCATCACATAAACCAATTAATATTTTTTTATAATATGTTGCATTATAATTACTTGCTGTATTAACAGACAACTTATTTATCTTAGAAATACCGCTAACTAGTTTACCAATCTGCTTACTAAATAACGATTCAATTTCACCAATCGTAGTATCGTAATTAAGTATTTCATGAAGTAACGAAGCAATAATTGTTTCATAATCACTATGTAATTCAGTTAATATCATAGCTACATTTAAATGATGGTTAATAAGTGAATTACCATCAAGACGCATTTCATTAAAATACTTATCATTTGCAAATTCATAAGCTTTCTTTATTAAATCTACTTCCTTATCATCTTTTATATAAGTACTTACTTTAGAAAGTAAATCATCAATAGATATTGCTTTTTCTTTCATATGTAACAACTCCTAACATTTAAGAATTTATTCCTTTAATATTTATTTCTTCAAATTCATCTTTATATATTTTTTTATCTTCTGCTTTTTTACCAACATTTTTAAGTTCCATTGTATACCACAATTGAGGCGCTAAAAAGACAGTAGAATATACACCTGCTATTAAACCAATTAAGATAGCAATATTGAAATTATTTATTTCATATGCCCCTAAAAATATTAATGAGATAATTGGAAATAACACGGTAGTAGTCGTAAATATTGTCCTTGTTAAAGTACTTCTTAAACTATCATTGACTATTCCTTTTAAGACTTCTTTATCTGGGACAATTCCTTTATGTTTAGTTTTGATAATCTCTCTTATACGATCAAATATAACAATAGTATCATTGATAGAGTATCCTATAATTGTTAAAATTGATGCTATAAAAATAGATGATACTTCAAGTTTAAATATAGCAAAACAAGCTATTACTATTAAAACATCATGTATAAGTGCAGTCATAGAAGACACTGCATAAGAAAATTTAAATCTAAATGAAACATAAATTATCATTCCAACAAGCGAAAGCATTACCGCAAAGAATGCATTTTTTGTGAGTTCCTTCTTAACTATATTTGATACAACACCGATTTCAACATCAGCATCATATTTTGAAGTGAAATAATCATTTACAGTCTCTGATTCTTCTTTAGTTAAAACATCATCTAATTTAATATAAAGAGAATTATTATTTATATAATCCATATCAGTCGCTTCAATATTTAGTTCGTTAACATCTTTCTTTATTTCATTAATATTTATTTGTTCTTTTGTAGTTACTGTTATATCAGAACCACCTCTATAATCTATTCCTAAATTAAGACCATCTTTAAAGATACATAAGCCACCTATAATTAATATGATTAAAGGTAATATTACATGATACTTACGATATTTCATGAAATCAATTTTCTTATATGGTTCTAGTTTGATAGATTTGTCTTTTCCTTTTGATATGTCTTTTTCTTTAACACCAACAAAAAGGTTTAGACGTTTATCAAAAAAATTACTATCAACAAAAAGTCCAACAATATATTTTACAACAAAAACCATTACTATGATTGTTACAAAAATATTGATAATCAACATTGTTGCAAAACCTTTAGTACTACTTTCTCCTAAGAAAAACAAGATAATTCCAACAAGTAAAGTAGTAATATTAGCGTCCATTATCGTTGATAATGATCTTTGATTACCTAGTTTGAAGGCTTCTTTTAATGATTTACCAGCCCACAATTCTTCTTTTATACGTTCAAAGCTTAATATATTAGCATCAACAGCCATACCAATACCAAGAATTAAAGATGCAATACCTGGTAATGTTAAAACGCCACCTATTAACCAAAAGATAAGAAACGTTAAGAATGTATATATTATAATACTAAGTCCTGCTATAAAGCCAGAAAAACGATATACTAGCGTTAAGAAAAGGACAATAGCTAAAACACCAATTGAACCAGCTAACAATGTACTATTCAAAGAATTTTTACCAAAAGTAGCATCTACCATCTTAGATGATATTTCAGTAAGCTTAGTAGGAAGGGATCCAGAATTGATTAAATCAACCAAAGCAGTAGCTTCTTCTTTAGTAAAATTACCTTGAATGATAACATCACTTGCAAACGCTTGTGAAACAGTAGCAGCTGATAAACATTTTGAAGAACTCAAAGATCCACAATTAGATTCTTCATTTACAAAAGAATCTATACCTTCTTCAAAATCAAGCCATATAACAATACGATTATCTTCATAATCTTTAACTTTATTAGTAACATTATAAAATTTATCAACATCTTTAATTGGCAACAATACAGCTGGAGTACCCCTATCATCTGCAGTCGTCTTAACACTTCCTGCTTTTAAGACAGAACTAGTCATCAACAGATTATCTTTAGTATCACGAAAACTTAAACTAGCAGCTTTACTTAATACATCACGAGCTTCTTCTCTGTTCGTAACTCCTGCTAATCTAACTCTAATACGATTATCGCCTTCAATTATGATGTCAGGTTCCATAACTCCTAAAACATCTATTCTTTTACTTATTGTTTTATAAGTAGCAGTTAACATATCCCTAGTAAGATTATCTCCTTCTAATGGTGAAACCTCATATAAAACCTCAAAACCGCCTTGCAAATCAAGTCCATATTTAATATCCTTCATAAGAGGTATAAAAAACAATAATATAATACCTATTACTCCTAGTAATAGACTAAATCTAATAATAAATTTTTTCATAATACACTTCCCTGCTCTATTTTCTAATCTTTGAAATTATAGCACTTACAAAATAACGTAATAAAGCTGACCCAAATGCAGCAATCAAAAAATAACCCGCTATAATTATTAATTCATCCTCTTTTGTTACCAACATAATAATACTAAAGATTACAACAAAAGAGATAAAGGTAAACACCTTTTTTCTATTTCTATATATTCTTTTTAATAATGACTCTATAATTTTTTCTATATTATTCACTTAAATCATTACCTACTTCTACAAGATTTACTTCCCTTTTTATATTATTCATATTTCCTCTTACATATTTTTCAATTGTAAAATCATCTAAACCAAAGATATCACTTACCATATCAGCTAAAGAAAGATTAGATGTTCTAGCCCATTTAGTTTCTTTTAAGTAGTTCCATATATCTTCTTCTTTAACATAATCGATTCCTACCCTTTTTAAATCACTTTTCTTTGAAGTTAAGGCAGGTTTTATTCTTGAATATAACTCACTAAGGTTGTTAAATTCCATAGATATCGCTCCTTAATATTTTTATAATTTACATCATATATTATTATAACTTAAATTAAATATTTTTCATAGGAGAAAGTCATGATTAAAAATAAATTTATCAAAGGAACAATCATTCTTATTATTGGTGGTTTTATTACAAAAGTACTCGGAATGATAATTAAAATAGTTACAACAAGGTATATAGGTGATGATGGAATTGGCCTTTATATGCTTATAATGCCTACTTTTTTGTTATTTTTAAATATATGTCAATTAGGTTTTCCAGTTGCTATATCAAAATTAGTTGCTGAAGAACAAAAAAGTAGCAAAAAGATTATATTTTCATCCCTTTTTATTTCATTTATATTAAATGCATTCTTACTCATCATAGTATTACTAATAAGTCCAGTTATAACTAAATTACTACATGAAAAAAGAGTCTTGTATCCTCTTATGGCCATAGGCTTTGTATTACCTTTTGTAAGCATTTCAGGTATTATAAGAGGATATTTTTTTGGAAAAGAAAAAATG
>DUVE01000029.1 GCA_012841205.1 Mollicutes bacterium | reverse complement strand
GCAAAAGCTGAAACAAGCATCATAAGAGTTGATTTAGGTAAATGAAAATTAGTTATTAAACAATTAATCGCCTTAAATTCATAACCTGGATAAATAAATATGTCAGTAAAACCACTACATTCCCTAAATTTACCATATTTACTCATTATTGTCTCTAAAGTTCTAGTAGTAGTAGTTCCTACACTGATTATTCTCTTGCCTTCTTCTTTAGCCTTATTTAAATAGGTTGATACTTTAGAAGTCATTTCATAATATTCTAAGTGCATCTTATGATCATTTATATTATCTACTTGAACAGGTCTAAAAGTACCTAAACCAACATGGAGTGTTACAAATAATATTTTTACACCCTTCTCTTCTAATTTGCTAAGTAATTCTTTTGTAAAATGAAATCCAGCAGTAGGTGCTGCAGCACTACCTATATTTTTAGCATAAACTGTTTGATAACGATCTTTTTCTTCTAGTTTCTCATGAATATAAGGAGGAAGTGGCATTTCACCTAATCCATCTAAAATTTCATATAAAATGCCTTTATATAACAATTCAAATGTTTTAAGCCCCTCTTCTCCTTCTTTTATACATTTAGCTTTTATAACACCATCACCAAAAGAAATAACTGTACCAACCTTAACCCTTTTAGCAGGTTTTACTAAACACTCCCAATTATCTTTTTCTATATTTTTCAAAAGAAGCAATTCTATTACAGCACCAGTTTCTTCTTTTATTCCTATAAGTCTAGCAGGTAAAACCTTGCTGTCATTTAGTATTAGAATATCTCCTTCATTTAAGTAATCGATAATGTTATTAAATCTTTTGTGAAGAATTTCTCCTGTATTTTTATCTAACACTAAAAGACGTGATTCATCACGTTTTTCAAGTGGTACTTGAGCTATTAAATGCTCAGGTAATTGATAGTCAAAATCATCTGTTCTCATAAAAACATCCTTACATTTTTATTTTTGTTAATTCTTCTAAAACTTTAATGCGTTCTCCGTTATCGCTATGTTCCGTGTCATAAGAAAAATCTTTTATCAAAGCACAAGGAAATGAGGAACATAAACCACAATGTACTGCATTATGTGATATTGCACATACTGCTAGTCTACATTTTCCATGGAAAGGATTACCCTTTGTTTTAGCGCATCCTTTACAATTACAACTTTTTTTATATTCACAATTGTGACAATCTAAACCACATTACCCATATTCATGCATATTGACCTCCTAGAATAATTGTCCATCTTTTGATATTTTTAGATGCTCATAAGCTAGATCAGTCGCAATACGACCACGTGGTGTTCTCTTCATAAAACCTGTTTGTAACAAGTATGGTTCATAAACATCTTCAATAGTAGTTACCTCTTCACCAATAGATGATGCTATAGCTTCAAGACCAACAGGACCACCATTGAACTTAGTAATAATTGTTAATAACAATTGATGATCAGTATCATCAAGACCAATCTCATCAACCTTTAATCTGTCAAGAGATGTCCTAGTAATTTCTAAATCAACACTCCCACTACCAAGAACTAAAGCAAAATCACACACTCTTTTAAATAATCGGTTGGCAATACGAGGTGTTCCTCTACTTCTTTTAGCAAGTTCTAAAGCAGCAGCATCATCTACATTAACATCCATTACCCTACCAGTTCTTTTTATAATGGCAACTAATTCTTCTACTGAATAATAATTTAACTTAGAAATTATACCAAAACGATCTCTTAGAGGACTTGATAAATCGCCTGCCCTTGTTGTAGCACCAACTAAAGTAAAAGGAGGTAAATCAATTTTAATATTTCTTGAACTTCCTTCACTACCAACTATAATATCAAGCGAAAAATCTTCCATTGCTGAATATAATATTTCTTCAATATATCTTGGCATACGATGAATCTCATCAATAAATAAAACATCTCCTGGTTCTAGAGCAGACAAGATTGCTGCTAAATCACCACTTTTTTCAATTGTAGGTCCACTAGCTGTTTTAATATTTGTACCAAGTTCATTAGCAATAATACACGCTAAAGTGGTTTTTCCAAGTCCAGGAGGGCCATATAATAAAACATGATCAAGCGATTCATCTCGCATCTTAGATGCCTCAATAAACACTTTTAAATTTTGTTTGATATCCTCTTGACCAATATATTCATCGATACTATCTGGTCTAATTGATTTTTCGAAAGTATCTTCTTCTAATTTATGATTTGTAATAACTCTTTCTTCCATTCATCTCACCTACTTTAAGAATAACTTTAAAGCATCTTTAATTTGTTCTTCTATTGGTTTATCATGATCTACTTTAGGTACTATTTTATTTATATCACTTTGTTTATATCCTAAACCTTTTAACGCTTCAAACAATTCATCGTTATTAATATTTACTTGTTCCCCACTAGCAACTAATTTCCCTTTTAAATCTAAAATTATTTGTCTAGCAACCTTATCTCCTATCTTAGGAAATTTCTTTAAATATAATATATTTTCCCTTTCAACAGCATCTATTATTCCATTAACAGAACCAGTAGCAAGCATAGGAAGAGCCGTTTTAGGACCAACACCTTTTACTTCAATAAGTTTTAAAAACAAATTCTTTTCTTCTTCTGTTTTAAAACCATATAAAGACTGTTCGTCTTCTCTAATATGGTGATATATATATATTTTATATTCATCATCCATCTGAAAAGCATATGGATTAGCAGT
>DUVE01000028.1 GCA_012841205.1 Mollicutes bacterium | reverse complement strand
TCAACACGAGTTATACTTTAGACTCCCTTATTCATATCTTACTCAGTTTTATAATAATTGAAGACGATATCAATAGGATAATACTATTATATCAAAACTTATATAAAAAGTGAATGCTAATTTTTGGCAAATAACTAAAAAACTCTAGAGAAACCAAACATATGTTACACTTTTGATAAAAATAAATAAGTCTGATATATTAAATTGAATATTGTTCTACTATTTCATTTGGAGATTTAAACCCTAACACCTTTTTTGAAATGTTATTGTATCTAGATTCATATCTTTTAACTTTCGTTATGCTAGTTCGGATGACTATGTGGTCTCCTTGATCTGAATGCCAGGGATCTCGCGGTTCCATCATATCTTTCTAGTTGTCTATACACAAATTTTTGGTGTGTGTGATACCTTTTAGATGTTTTAGTTACACCATGTTTTAATGCATATTCGCACATCTACTTTCTATAATTCATTTCTTCTGTTATAATTTTCATTAGATACCCGTTTCGTATAATTTGTTCTGCAACTTAATTATACCAGAGGTATCTTTTTTTATATTCAATTGTGTGCCATATGTATTATAACTCTACAATTCGACATTAATAGCATATTTTGATATACCGCCTCAATAGAAGGCATGAAAATTATATTATTTTTTTATCTTCTGAAATTCTTTTAAATTGTCTTGAATTATATTAGCAGTGTGAATTGTAAATAACTTTTTTCCGTCATAATTTTCTAATGCATTTATTATTGAGTCTTCACCAATTCTCTTTATATCGCTTCTTTCTAAGTCAAACTGTTTTCTTTTAGCAATATAATAACTTAAGTAAATATATTTTTTAATGATATTTATTACCCCATCTATATTGTTATTTTCATCTTTTTTAAATTTATTTGCAATATCTTTTATAATGATAGAATCTATTTCAAACATATAATGAACATAACGACTAAGACCACTTAAATTATTATAACTTTTAATATTTGAAATATTGTCTTCAATGATCATAATGACATCATCAAAGCTCAGGTTCAAATAGTTATATTTTTTTTCAATTAATAGCCTATTCTGATTGGTTATTTTTTTTATTTCTTCTTTAACATTCATAATACCTCACCTCTATTCTGTATTTTTTTATATAAATATGTAATTGCTAGTACATTTGTTTGTTGTCTCAATTTTATTATACCATAAGTAAAAAAAATAATATACATATTATTTTTAATATTCATCCAAGAAACTATGAAAAACATCACCTTTATGGTATCCAATAACAGTGTCTAAAACGACATTTGAAGACGATTTAAGAATGTTTTTACCTGCGTTTGGGTTATTCTTTCGAAGCTCTGTTATAAGCTCCTTAGCTTCCTTTCTTTTACTTGAAGTAGAACATTCAGCAATCTTACATCCACAGTTCATGAAATGTAGATTATTACTTTTTACAAAAGATTTAATATCTTCTTCCAAAACATAATATAGAGGCCTAATAAGTTCCATTCCAATGTGATTGGTACTTTTTAATTTAGGCATCATAGTTCCATACCTACCATTATATAAAATGTTCATTAGGATTGTTTCGATAGCATCATCCATGTGGTGCGCTAAAGCAATTTTGTTACATCCTAATTCTTTTGCTCTCTCGTATAAGTGTCCTCTTCTCATACGAGCACATAAATAACAAGGGCTCTTTTGTGCGTATTTATCTACAACAGCAAAAACATCAGTATTAAAAATCTTAATAGGTATATTTAATAATTTAGCATTATCTAATATTTGTTTTACATCCTTCTTTTTATACCCAGGATCCATAGTAATAAATTCTAACTCAAACTTAAATTTACCATGTCTTTGTAATTCTTGCATGCATTTAGCTAATATCATACTATCTTTACCACCACTAATACATACAGCTATCTTGTCATTTTCCTTAATCATATCATAATCATTTATTGCATTAACAAATTTAGTCCAAATGGTTTTCCTAAATTTTTTAATTAAACTTTTCTCAATTTCTCTGTATCGTTCCATTAAATCACCTTGCTTTATTATATATAAAAACTCTTGTATAAACAAGAGCTATTTATGCTTTTTAGTATACGTGCAACCTTCATTAAGTGATTCTTTTTGATCATAGAAATTAACTTCTCTAATAGCATTTTCTATTTGTCCTACGAACATATCTAAATCTTCTTCTGTGATATCTATTTCTTCACATTCTGGATACCATTTCATTATTAAATTATAAAGTATTATTTCTATCTCATCGTAAGCTAAATCTTTTCTATTTATATTAACAATAAATTCATTTATTTTATCTTGCATTGGCTTATTTTTATTCTCATTATCTTTAAAATAACTATCAAGTCTATTTAAGGCATCAACTATATCTTCAAGAACTGGATAAATTATAATTTTTGCTTCCTCATCTGAATACTTCTTCTCTACAACAAGATCTCCTTCTCTATCATAAATATTATACTTACAAAAAGGTTTTGCTTCTAATCGAAAAATCTTGATAACATTATAAATTGAAGTTTGAAAAGCAGGATTATTTGAATCGATACTTATGCCTGGATGTAATTTATTAATTTTTTCTATACAAATATTAAAAAGTTCTTCGTCGGTTGCATTTTCACCTATTATTTTATACAATAATTCACTGCGAAGATCATCTACAAATTCTTCTGATACATAAACAACTTTACTTGCACTAGACATTTTTAAAATCGAATTGAAATTATAATTACTTTTTTCAAGGGTTTCTTTTTCAGTAGAACTTAGTTCAATTATTTGACCATATTTCCATATATCTTTTAAAATTATATTAGGATCTATTAGATAATCACTCATTAATTTTATTGATTCATAAATATTTATTGGAAATGAATAAGGAAGTGTTCTATTTTTGTTATAAAAGCCCTTATTTATTTGATTTAGATTATATAACTTATAATTAAGTTTATAACCCATCTTTGCTAAATCAATTCTCATTCTTCTATTAACTGCTACCGAGGTAGTGTGACTAAAGATAACACTTACTAAATATGCAACTAAAAACTCCATTATATCCCTACTTTATCTATATCTTTTTTTAGATTCTCTATTTGCATCATTAGATAATACATTTAAATAATCATTATATATATCAAAATTACATTTGTATTTATTTAAATCACTCATAAAACACTTTAATAATCTAAGTTTTTGTGAGCTTGTAGCTTCCATTGTATTATAATCTTTTGATGTTGTAACAGAAATACTAGTAGGAATTGTAATTCTTTGGTCTTTAAACATTTTTTCTGGATATAAATCTGCAAATAAGGTTTCTACATAAGTTGTATTGTCCTTGTTAGCAATTCCCATCATATAATAAGGGGCATTGAATTCATCACTATCGATAAATAAAAAGCGATCTGATTTCATATATGTTTTAATGCCATTATTACTTGCAATATTACTATCATAGTTAATACAACCAAAATTCAAATCTTTAAAATTAGAAAATTTGTTGAACACTTTACTTCTTACAATAATACGATATAGATTTAACAACGAATAATTTTCATCTTTATTTACTTCAAGTATTTCTTGTGGATTGTTAGTTATTTTTTCCATCATTTCATATGATAGCGATTTATCTGTTTCAATATTATTAAAATAACTATTTTTTCTTAATTTTTTATATTCGAGTCCAAGCATATGTGCTAAGTTTGATTCTTCAATCGAAAATGTCAAACTACTAGAATCGCTAAAAATAATATCATATTCTTTATCCTTATAATAATCCTTATATAAATCAAGTGCATCCTTTAACATTTTTAGTGCTTCTAGACTATACTTATCACCTGGATAAGGTGGTTTTGTAGTTGTTACATAATCTAATTCTTTTCTTGTTAACATAAACATCACTTCCTTTAATAGTCGTTATATTAACATTTTTGGGAAGAACTGTCAATTAACCATTAGTTTGATATATGGTATGGATTATGTAATGTTCCGTCACCCTTTGTTATTCTAATATCATTTTTCAAAGTTAAAACAGGGCGAACACCTACTCCATCTGCATTTGGAAATTCATTAGAGGCATTACCACTTACGCTAATAAATGATGCCTCATAATTATTAAAGGGAGTTATTAACCAATAATTATTTGTGTTTGTAGATGAATTTAAATTGTTACCAGCAAGCATTTCACCATAATGTAACATACCAACCTTAAGTAAAACTTCATCTCCTTCATATACTGTTTTATAATCTCTTCCTATGCTCCACTTTCCAAGCGGGTATGGAGTATCTGTTAAATATTTTTTATATTCGCCTAAACTATTATAAAATGAGTTTTTAGCGGCTTCACTATTTAAAAAATAACCTATGTTGTGACCTAAGCCTCCATTATAATCAAGAGAACCATCACTAATATCAAATTTATTGTTACAATTTTCATGTGGGTAATCGGTGTTACATATATTTTCCTTACTACTACCTAAGTCAAAATAAGTATAAACATCTTTTTTAGAAGTGCCAGTACTTTTTACTCTCTTATCACTTACTATCTTTATGTTTCCATCTTTATCAGTGCTAACAATACGATATTTATCATCATCAATATTTACATATTCTCCTATATACCTAGATGTAAGTAAATCATTTTGAGATCCAGACTCATCACCTACAATACGAAATGGATTTGTAGATGTACCATCACCACTTGCAATAGATACAGTATCTATTAAATTAATAACAGGTCGCAATCCACTTACAGCATAACCATAGTTAAGAGACATAGATAAATGTTTTTCATCATCGCCTGCCATAAAAACACTACCGGTATAATCAGTAAGCAAAAGCTTATTATCTTCTCTTTTATCTCCCGTTAAAAACATTAACCTATCTTTTATATCTAAATAACTTGAAGTCCCATCTTTATTAGGCCCAGCATGAACATATTCCCACCATGTAAGAAGTCCTACTTTATCATTTAATAAAACATCACATGTTGTGTCTGTTTCATTTGTAGGATCTTGTTTTCCAATACAAAAAGGATATTCTTTAATCAAGTCAGGCCTTTTTAAACTTGTGTAAAAAACACCTTCATACTCATCCTTTAATTTGTTATCATCGGGTAAAATATTTAACCACTTTCTAGCATAACTATTAGAATAGTCTACAATACCTTCCCCTCCCCAGGAAATTGAGACTAATGGTAATGATGTAATCATCTTAATACTACCATCACTATTAATACCCATAATTCGATATTCAAAACCATTAAACCAAACATAATTGTTACTTATTTCATCATTTGTACCATGATAATAAGTGCCCTTTTGGTATTTAATACTTTTACCTTTTAAATCAGACTTAACAGCATCACTTAAACAACTACTACCATTATACTTACAGTTATCCCTATATTCAAAGCGAGCTGTATATTCATCTTTATCCTTTTTAGTAATATATATATTTAGCCCAGCATCAAAAGGCTTATTAGTATATGGGTTGTTAGTTTCTTTTATATATTTTTTATCAAGTAATTCCTTTAAACTAACAGATAAAACATTTCCAACTGCCATATTTTTATATTGTTCGTTTGTAGTGATCTTTAAAGATGCCTCTTCAATCATAAGAATCTCTTTATCAAATGATTTTTGTTTCACATAGTTTTTTACAATTGGGGTTAAGAAGATAAATAATAGAATTATTAAAACAATAATACCGGCTATTATTGAAATCTTAATTATATTTTTTTTATTATCTTTTTCCATAATTTACACCACCTATTATATATTAAATTATACACATTAATTAATAAAATGACAATCTTTTTATACATAAGAAAAGAGCTTTAAAGCTCTTATTCAACTGTTACACTTTTAGCAAGATTTTTTGGTTTATCAATATCACATTTTCTGTAATAAGCCATATAATAGGCAAATAATTGCAGAGGAATTACATTTATTATATTTTTAAAATAAGGATTGGTAATTGGTACGTTTATATTATGATCTCCTATGCCAAGATCATTATTTGAAATAACAATTACCTCTGCACCTCTTGTAATAACTTCTTTTATATTACTAATCATTTTAGGTTCTAACAAATCATTTGTGCATAACGCTACAACTAAAGTTCCCTCTTCTATTAAAGCAATAGTCCCATGTTTTAATTCTCCGGCCATATAAGCCTCAGCATGAATATAAGAGATTTCTTTTAGTTTTAGTGCTCCTTCTATAGCATTATAATAATCAAATCCTCTACCTAAGTAATAAGCATGTTCCTTTTTATAAAATATTTTAGCTAGATCTTTAATTTGTTTTTGATTATCTAAAATAGATTGTACTTTATTAGGTATTTCTTTTAACTCTTTTATATAATCATGTGCTTCTTCAATAGTTATTTTTTGTCTTAATAAAGCCATTTTAATTAAGAGTAGATAGATAACTGCAAGTTGTGCTGTAAAAGCCTTAGTTGATGCAACAGCAATCTCAGGACCAGCCCATGTATAAATTACATTGTCTGATTCTCTTGCTATAGAAGAACCTACAACATTTACAATTGAAATTACCTTAGCCTTCTTTTCTTTAGCTAATCTTAATGCTGCAATTGTATCAGCCGTTTCACCTGATTGACTAAGTAAAATAACCAAACTGTTCTCATCAATTAGTGGTTCATTATATCTAAATTCAGAGGCAACTTCAGCAAAAGCTTTTATGCCAAGCATTTTTTCAACTAAAAATTTAGCATTTAATCCAGCATTATAAGCTGTTCCACAACCCACAAAAAATATATTAGAAATACAATTTAAATCAAAATTAAATTCAATATCAGGCAATCTATTTTTTAAATGAGTATTTATAGTGTTTTTAATCACTTCGGGTTGTTCCATAATCTCTTTTAACATAAAATGCTCATATCCTGCCTTACTAGCTTTAGAAGCACTCCATTTGATAGTGTGAACTTCTTTTTTAATTTGATTTAAACATTGATCATAAAAAGTGATGTTATCTTTATTTAAGGTAGCAATATTTTTATTATCTAAATAATAAATTTTATTTGTATATTCTAATATCGCTGGAACATCTGATGCGACAAATGATTCATCATCACCTATTCCAACAATAAGTGGACTTTCATTTCTAACTGCAAACAAAGTATCTTTTATTGATGAATTTATAATACCTAATGCATAAGAACCTTCTAATCTATCGATTACTTTCTTAATTGTTTTTAAAAAATCTTCTTCTAAATAATAATCTAATAGATGAGCTATAACTTCACTGTCTGTTTCTGATATAAATTCATAACCATTTTCTATCAGTTCTTCTTTTAAACTAACATAATTTTCAATAATACCATTATGTACAACAGCAATAGTTTGTTTTTTATTGAAATGAGGGTGTGCATTAGCAACCGTTGGTTCCCCATGTGTCGCCCACCTTGTATGTCCTATACCTAATGTACTATCTAAGATAGTATTTTCAAGCCTATTAATTAATTTTTCTAATTTCCCTATACTTTTTTCTATTTTGATATCACAATTATCTAAAAGGGCTATACCCGATGAATCATAACCACGATATTCTAATTTTGATAAACCATTTAATAAAATCTTAAGTGCTTGTCTTTTACCTGTATATCCGATAATACCGCACATATAAAATCCTTTCTTAATGTGTTTAGTTTTGTTTATTTGTCTAAACACTTACGAGCTGTTAACCCGGAAAGTACCCGCCGAAAATTCGAATTACTTTCTCCTCGTCCATCATATAATGATGCTGGCGCTTTATAATTTTACCCTAATTTTCTATATCACCACCTTTCGTATATTTTTATCATTTTATACCATAATATGTATGAGGTGATATTATGTTTAAAATGCGCAAATATGAGATGTTAGGTTTTTTTATTATTCCATTAATAAGTGCTTTACTATTACTTATATTTTGGCTAATACCATCCAATTTTATTATAGATGGTATTAGACCGACAACTAATAGTTTGTGGCAAGTAGGAAAACTTATGTTTATATCAGTATTAATTTATTCAGTAATTGAATATTTTATATTTGGTCGTGAGTTTGACAACTTTTTATTTTCTAAGGCTGCCACCCTATTTATAGCACCCATTGTATTTATGTTATCTAGTTATGTTATTGATATATTATTAGGTGGTGCTTCTTTTAACAATCATCTTATCTGTTATATCTTAGGATTAGCTCTTGGGCAGTATATAAGTTATTATATTCTAAGAGTAGGTTATAATTTTAAACTTATGAATGCCTATGCTTTATTTGGTATTGTCCTTATGATGGGTTTATATATTAGTTTTGGAAGAATAGTTGATACATTTCAAAACCCTATATATAGACCTATGGAACAATATCAAGAACATATTAGGTATCAACAAGAACTTATGGATTTAATCTAGTAGGTCCTCTGTAGATAAAAGTTGCTTCACGAATGTTATCAATTTCAAAGATCAACATCATAAGTCTAGCGATACCCATTCCAAATCCACCATGTGGAGGACAACCATATTTAAAGAATTCTAAATAAAAATCTAAGGTATCAGGTTCGATGCCTTTTTCTATAATTTGTGACTTCAAGATATCATGTCTATGTTCCCTTACTGCACCTGTTGTTATCTCTAAACCCTTAAATAATAAATCATAACTTTCGCTAAGGCCATTTTCATCTAACATATGATAAAAAGGTCTTGCACTAAAAGGATATTTAGTAATAAAGATAAATGAAGAATTGTACTTTTCTTCTGCATATTTACATATCAATTCTTCTTCCTTACGTTCAAAATCATCAGCTTTTTCAGCTACATAATTATATTTTTCCTTTAATATACTTTTAGCTTCTGCAAAAGTTATACGAGGAAATTTTTCTTTAGCGTCAGTTACTTCTACATTGAATAAACGTTTAATTTCATCCCCATAAGTATCTTTTAATTTAGTAAAAACATATCTTAATAAATTTTCTTGTTCATCCATAACATCATCAACTGAATTAACCCATGATATTTCTACATCTGCCATATTGATTTCAGTAGCATGATATGAAGTGTGAGAGTTTTCAGCTCTGAAGGCTGGGCCTATTTCAAATACTTTATTAAAACCTGATGCCATAGCCATTTGTTTATAAAATTGAGGACTTTGTGACAAGCAAGCTTTCTCTCCAAAATAGTCTAATTTAAATACTTCAGCGCCACTTTCTGCACTAGCACCTGAAATTTTAGGTGAATGAATTTCAATATATTCATTATTAGTCCAGTACTCTCTCATAGCGTGTTCGATTAATGTCTCACACTTAAAAAGCAAATTATTATCTTCCCTTCTAAGATCTAAGAAGCGATAATCCAACCTTGTCTCACGAAGAGCTTTATCTTTATTTTTGATATCAATTGGTAGTTCACTTAAACTTGTACTTGTAATAACAATATCAGTTGGAATAATTTCTTTTCCACCTTGTTTTACATGATCATTTTTAAGTAACTTTCCTGTTACTTTGATAGTACTTTCTAATGTTAGTGATGATACCATTTCATTTAGGGATTTGTTATCATCATTTTTTTCAATTGTAACTTGTACTTTACCAGTACCATCTCTTAATATCAGGAATTGCACATATTGTAGATCACGAATTTTATCGATAAAACCATCAACTGTAATATCCATATCTAAATAATCATCTAAATTTTTAATATATATCTTTTTCATAATAACTCCTATCTAACACTCAAATAATCGATAATGTCATAAATACCAATGTTTTCTTCTTCTTTAGTATCATTATCTTTAATTCTAACTTGCCCACTTTTTAATTCATCATCACCAATTATAATGAAATATTTTGGATTTAATCTTTCAATACTTTTAAATTGACCCTTTAAATTCTTATTTAAATAATCTGTTTCAACTCTAAAACCACTTAATCTAAGTGACTCAACAATTGCAAATACTTCTTCTCTCTCACTTGATATATTAGCGATATAAAGGTCAAGACGCTCTTCGCTAGTTAGATTAATTTGTTCCTTTTCTAAAGCTAACAAAAGTCTTTCAAGTCCCATTCCAAAGCCCATACCAGGGGTTGATGGTCCGCCTAATGATTCTACTAGATTATTATATCTACCTCCACCACAGATGGTGTTTTGAGATCCAAAGCCTTCGATACTAGCTTGTATTTCAAAAACAGTGTGTGAGTAATAATCAAGTCCTCTAACTAAATTAGTGTCTACTACATATTCTATTTCCAAAGCATCTAAATAATCTTGGACTTTACTAAAACGCTCCTTGCTCATACTATTTAAGTAATCAATTGTTTTAGGAGCAGTCTTCATAAGTTCATGAGATGCATCTATTTTACAATCTAAAACACGTAAAGGATTTTTCTCTAATCTTAAGATACAGTCATCACATAATTCATCTATTCTTGGTTTAAAATGATTAATTAAAGCTTCTTTATAGTTTTCCCTAGATTCAGTATCCCCTAGTGAGTTAATCTTTACTACAACCTCTTTTAAACCTATTATTTTAAATAAATTAACAGCTATACTAATAATTTCTGCATCGACCATTTCATCATCAGTTCCTAACACTTCAACACCAAACTGAGTATGTTCACGAAGTCTTCCGGATTGTGGTCTTTCATATCTAAAATTAGACCCAATATAATATAATTTCACAGGTTGATTAGGACTAGCATACATTTTATTTTCTATAAAACTTCTAATAACACCAGCTGTCCCTTCTGGTCTTAAAGTCATGTTACGATTTCCACGATCAACAAAATCATAGGTTTCTTTTGTAACAATATCAGTAGTTTCACCTACTCCACGATGAAATAATTCACTAGCTTCAAACATTGGAACTTTAATATATTCATAATTATACTTTTCACATAAATCATTAATTAAATTTTGAAGATAAATGAAGTTTCTTCCACTATCCCCATATAAGTCCATAGTTCCTTTTGGTTTTTGTATCATAATATCCTCCTTATATAAAATAAGCACAATGTGTTATAGGGACGAAAATAATTCCGCGGTGCCACCCTACTTCACTAATGTGCTCTTTATTATACATATCAATTTTTTAAGTGTAAGTGTCTTTCATAAATTATTTAGTAGATGCTTCCATCAATACATCATTTTCTATAACTATTAAATTTATTACTCCTCTTACAAATTATATTTATATTGTAACTTTTAATGTTAATTTAGTCAATGTTTTTGGCATAAATAATCATTAGATAATTTAGAAATATTAAAAATATGTCACACTTTTTATATAAAAAGAAATAATGGTTGACATTATCTCTTACTGTATAATACTTAATTTTTTCAAATGAAGTGCTAACTAGAATATTACTGTTCATTTTATGTTGCTTTTCTTTATAC
>DUVE01000027.1 GCA_012841205.1 Mollicutes bacterium | reverse complement strand
TAGAATTTTTAGTGTTTTGTCTAACTGCCAAAAATTCAATAATTCGTTCTTTTATTTTATCTAATCCGTAATGTGTCTCATCAAGTAATTTGCGCGTTTTAACAAGGTCATTATTATCCTTAGTAAACTTATCCCAAGGTAAATCAATTAACCAATCAATATAATTTCTTGTAATACTAATCTCAGGTGAATTAGGAGATAACATTTCATATCGTTTTAATTCTTGTGAAAGTCGCTCTTTTATCTTTGGAGGATAATTAGCTGATTCTATCTTGTTTTTGATAGTATCAATGTCGTCATCTTTTATATTTGCCTCACCAAGTTCTTCTTTTATAACACGTAATTTTTCACGAAGAATGAATTCTTTCTGTGAGTTATCTAATTGCTTTTTTACCTCTATATCTATTTTTTGTTCTAATTCTACCAATTGTCTTTCTTTTTTTATATCTTCCAAAAGCATTAATAATCTTGTATATGGATTAATAGTTTTTAAATACTCTATTTTTCTTTCATATGAAACAGGAACATAAGTAGCCATTATATCTGTAGCTTTAGCTATGCTTTTAATGCCTACCACATCGTTTAATATGCTATTACCTAAATCATGACGTGTTTCAATATATTCTTCAAATTCACGTGTTAATTTATGCATTAAGACAATCTCATCTTTTGGTGTTATCGCAAATTGGGTTGTATTTCCAATAGATGCTTGTAAAATATTATTATTATCTTCATAATTATCGTAACTATATACTTTAACCCTATTTATACCGGTTACTACAACACGAGTAGAACCATTTTGTAATTCCATTTTCAATTTTATTTTGCCCATTACTGCTATCTTTGATAACTCATCTACTTCAAATGATTCATCTAAAGGATTTGAAAGTGGTACAATCAAGATATTATTATCATGATTGTCCTCAGCCATTTGCCAAATTTTTCTATCTATATCATTATTAACTTCTAATCTTATTTCTGAATATGGTAATAAAACCATCCCCCTAAGTAGGATAACAGGTAAAGTTGTTTTGACCAATATGACACCTCCTAAGGAAAAATATATTTATAACTGCAGTTTTAATATTAAAAAATGTCTTCTTTTTTAATAACATTTATTATATATGATATATTTGTTTTGTCAACAAAAAAGAGTTATATTCGACATAGAATCATAACTCTTTTTTCTTTTTTTATTAATTGTTTTCAAGAAGTAAATCAAATATTTTTCTAGTCTTTAAATCACTTCTTATAGCATCTTTAACACCATGTAATTCTCTTACTTCTTCTTCTTTAAGTTGATATTTAAGAGCAATCATTGGTATTTCTGCATCTACATCTTCATCTGTTACTTCAATGTTTTCTAATTTAGCAACTTCATTCAATATCAATGCTTGTAAAACTCTTTTCTTAGCAGGTTCTTCATATTCTTTATGTAAATCCTCATGTGTTTTACCTGTGATTTGTAAGAAACTTTGAATATCCATACCTTGCATCATTAGGTTTTGTTCTAGTTGGTTGATCATGAAATGTATTTCATCATCGATCATTTCGTGCGGTATTTCTACATCAATATTTTTAGCTATTTCATCTAAAATTTGTTCTGCAAATTGTTGCTTATTTTGTTCTTCTTTACTTTCAGTTAGTTGCTTTTTCACATATTCAAATAATGTCTCATATGATGTTACTTCTTCGATATCTAAATCTTTATAGAATTCTTCATCTAATTCTGGGATTGATTTTGTTTTAACTTCATTTATTTTAACTTTAAAAGTTACTTCTTTCCCTTTCAATTCATCACTTGGATATTCTTCAGGAAAAGTTACTTTAATTTCTTTTTCATCATTTGCTTTTAAACCAATTAATTGTTCTTCGAAACCAGGAATAAATGTTTTACTTCCTATCTCAAGTGGATAGTTTTCACCCTTTCCACCTTGGAAAGCAATACCATCATTGAATCCTTCAAAGTCAATAACTGCTGTATCGCCTAAAACTATTGCATCTTCTTTTAAAATAATTTCAGCATAATGACTTCTAAGTTCTTCAATCTCTTTTTCAACTTCTTCTTTTGTAACTTCTACTTCTGGTTTTTTAAGGCCTAAGTTTTTATATTTTTTTAGATTTAATTCTGGTTTTGTGATTACTTCAAATTCAACCTCTATTCCCTCATCGCTAATGCTTTTAATATCTACATTAGGACTTGCAACTGGTTCTAATTTATTATCCTTAATAAGTTTAGAATAAGCTTCTGGCAATACAAAATCTATAGCATCTGCATATAAAGATTCTTTTCCCATCTTCTTCTCGTAAATTTCACGAGGAGCTTTCCCTGCTCTAAAACCATCTATTTTAGCTTTCTTAACATTCTTATTGAACGATTTATCTAAAGCACCTTCCCATTCTTTTGCATCAATTTTTACCATATATTTTTGTTTACTCATTTTCTTCTCCTCTTCTATATCACTAAAAGGATCACTGTTAGTAATCCTATTTAATTTCAATTATTTCAATATCATATTTACCGTTAGGGCTTTCTACAGTAACGATATCACCGACTTTATGTCCTGTTATAGCTTTAGCTATAGGTGATTCATTTGATATCTTATTTAAAGAAGGATCAGCTTCTTTACTTCCCACTATCTTATATTCTTCTTCTTCTTCATCTTCAACATATTTTATTGTTACAGTAGCCCCGATTTTAACTTCATTACATACGCCTTCTTTAATAATAACAGCGTTTTCAACCATTGTTTCTAAATCTTGAATACGAGCTTCTAGTGCAGCTTGTTCTTCACGTGCCGCATGATAATCTGCATTTTCTGACAAGTCTCCTAATTCACGAGCTTCTTTTATAGCTCTGATTACTTCAGGACGATTTACTGTCTTTAAATGAGTCAATTCTTCTTTTACTTTGTTTAAGCCCTCTTGAGTCAAGTAAATTACTCCATGTTTTTCATTTGTCATTTTCTCACCTCATTTAAATGATCTTAAAAAGAATACTACAAATTAACAAATATGTCAACCAATCAACTTTATTCTCATTAAGTCATATTTCTCTACTTTTTTATTTATCGGAAGCCTAACAACTTGTTTTGGATGCCTTGCTGCATCAATTAGATTTCCTTTATTATCTTTAATATATTCTATTTTAAAGAAATGTGTATCAATATTTGGTCCAAAGATTTCAGCTTCGTCTCCCACTTTGAAGAAATTACGCTGTTCTATAACAACTTCTTGTGCTTCTTCATCATAATCTAAAACAATACCTAAGAAATCTTGATTAGAAACTTCTTCTCTTCCGGTGTAATACTGTTCATCAAAACCGGCTCTGTGTTCAAAAAATTGAGGAACAGCATCTCTATTAGCACACCTAAAAAGAATTTTTTCATAATTTTTATTATATTCATAACCATCTTTATTATTACAATACTCGTCTATAACTTTACGATATGTATGTAGCATTGTAGCAATATAGTATATTGATCTCATTCTACCTTCTATTTTAAAAGATCTTACCCCTATATCGATAAGACTTGGTATATATTTTAACATAGAAAGATCTTTTGGCGCAATAGCGTAATTTGAATCATCTGACACATCTAATTCTTCATCATCACGAAGAGTGAAATTCCAGCGGCATATTTGACTACATCCACCACGATTTGAATCCCTTGCTGTTAGGTGGTTTGATAAAACACATCTACCACTAAAACCACTACACATAGCACCATGTATAAATATTTCAGTCTCAATACCTGTTTTATCGATAATCTCTTTTATATCAGTGCCAGACGCCTCTCTTGCAAGAACAATTCTTGTTACCCCTTCATCTTTCCAAAAAGAAGCAGCCTCATAATTAAGTGTTGATTGCTGAGTACTAATATGTATCTCCATCTTTGAATCAATTTCTTTTAATAGTTCTATGACTAGTGGGTCTGATACTATAACAGCATCTACTCCACACTGTTCTAAATCAATTAGATATTCTTTTAAACCTTCTACATCCTCAGAATGAAATATTATATTTACTGTGACGTATACTCTAGCATTATGTTTGTGAGCATACAAACATGCCTCTTTAATTTCAGAAATTGTAAAATTATCATTATTAGCCCTAAGACTATAATTGCGACCACCAATATATACTGCATCAGCACCGTAATGAATAGCATATTTTAATTTTTCTAAATTTCCTGCTGGCGCTAACAACTCCGGTTTCTTTATTATATTACTATTTCTCATTATTTTTCACCCTATATACTGTTTCCTTATATAAAAAGCCTTTATCTGTCTTTCCTTGCATTTGATCCGATACTTTTTTACTGATTTCACAAAGTTTATCCTTATCTTCTAAATGAGATAAAGCTTCAACATAATAATTATAAACATTAAAGAACCTATTCTCCTCAATATTTAAGCTGCTTAAGATAACGTAATCAACAGAAGTTGATAAAGTAGGCAATTCACAAATAATGTTAATTACATCACTACTTAGAATAACAGTACCATCTTCAGACTCATATGTTGGATACATTTTTTTTCTTTGTTCTTCATACATGTTATATAATTTTGGTTCATACGTTTTACCAATATGTTTAAAATAACTACTTATAAGTGGTCTACTAGAAACAAACATAGGTAAATACCCATAACCATACATCATAGTAGTCATTTTCGTGTTATTACATATCTCTTGTATGTGATCAAGTGTGATTTCAGTACTTAAAATTCCATACTGTACACCTTTCTCATACCAAAAATTAGAAGTATATTGATTAGTAAGAAAATGAACTCCAAAATAGACTAAAGGTGTTCTAATTTTTAACGATTTTGCCATGTTAAAAACAGCTAAATCATCAAAAATTATGCCCTTTATATTAATACCTTCCAAAATTAATAGATATTCCTTAAGTAAAGGAATATCTTTGTTATACATTAATTTATTAATACTTACAAATAATTCTTTTTTGCTTTGTTTTAATTCTAATGATATCTTTTTAATTTCTTCTAT
>DUVE01000004.1 GCA_012841205.1 Mollicutes bacterium | reverse complement strand
TTCTCTTTCAAGATCCCTTTTCTTTATTGTCTCTCTTTTATCGAATGTCTTTTTACCCTTAGCAATACCTAGTAAAATTTTAACTTTATTCTTTTTGAAGTATAGCTTAAGAGGTATTAATGTATAACCTTCAGTTGTGATCTTTCCTGCTATTTTATCTATTTCTTTTTTATGAAGTAATAATTTTCTTGTTCTTCTCTCTTCATGATTGAATTGATTTCCTTTTTCATAAGGTGCAATATGCATATTCAAAAGATATGCTTCACCTTTTTTTATAACAGCATAACTATCCTTTAAGTTAGCACTACCATTTCTGATAGATTTTATTTCCGTTCCCTTTAAAGCAATTCCCGCCTCATAGGTTTCTTCAACAAAATAATCATATGTGGCCTTCTTATTGCTTATTTCCACTTATATCACCCTATTCATCTATTGGTCCAACCACAATATCAGGATCCAAGCTGGTTAAAACTGTTTTGTATTTATCATAGTATGTTTTATATTGTGGTAGAATTTCAGGTGTTAACTGTCCAAAAGGAATTATTCTATAATTTGAATGATAACATAGTTCACACCTCGTACCATCGTATGCTGTATATATCAAATTAGCCTCTACATCACTTATTTGCATTGTAACATTATTATCCTTATCTACAGTTTTAGTTACCTTAAGTGTCGGCATTAAACCAATTAGATCATCATAATTTGGTTGATTAGAAATAAAGTTTCCTAAAGAATAGAAAACAAGAGTATTACCAATATATTCTATAGGTTGAACAGAGTGAGTATGATGCCCAATAATTATATCAACGCCTAAAGACGCTAAATACTCTGCCATCTCTCTTTGTTTTGCATTTGGTTCTAACTTATATTCTTGGCCCCAGTGCATTGAAACAATTAGTAAATCAACTTCATCACGCACCCTTTCTATATCTGCTTTTACCTTTTCTTTGTCATACATATTAAGTAAATATTGTTGATTAGATGGAAGCGCGTGATTAGTCCAAGTTCCAAGATACGCTAACATAGTATATTTGATGTTATTCTTTTCCCTTATTCTAACTTCTTTTCTTGCCTCTTCCGAAAGATATGATCCTGCTGTTAAAATATTTTCCTTACTATTCCAATAATTAAGCGAATTTATTGCACCTTTAGCTCCCTTATCCATAGTATGATTAGTTGCAAGTGAAAAAAGATTAAAGCCCAGATCGATTAAATTATCTCCAATTTCATGTGGCGTATTAAATGTAGGATATCCAGAATAACCTAGTTCTTTACCTCCGAAAGGAGTTTCCATATTACAGAAAGCTAAATCATGTTCTGCAATAGTGTCTTTAATATTTTCAAACATTGGCATAAAGTTATAAGTATCACCAACTTTAGCGTCCCTATAAACTAAAGAATGAATTAAAACATCTCCAACCATAATCATATCCAAGCTATATTCCTTTGGTTTTTCCTCTTCCGGTTCCTTTTCTTCTTCCTCTATATCTGAATTGTTAGGTTTACCTTTGAAAAAATCCTTATCCTTTAGAAAAAGGAAAGCACTACCAAACATTACTACCAAAAGTAATAATGCTAATAAAACCTTTTTAACGTTTAAGCTTCTTTTTTTTCTCAATACCATCACTTCCTTTATCTTTTTTGACAAAAGCAAAATCTATTTCGCTTGTCTCTCTAGATGCACCTGTTACAACAACCTCTACTTTATCGCCAATTTTATATATTCTACCAGTTTTTCGTCCCTTTATAAGTAATAGTTTTTCATCATAATCATAATAATCCTTACCAATTTCGCTTATTTTAATTAAGCCTTCTATTAGATTTTTAAGTTGTATCCAAATACCATCTCTTGTTACACCAGAAATAACAGCTTCATATTCTTCACCAATATGATCTTCCATATAACGAGCTGCCTCATATTTTTCAACTGCACGTTCACATTTTACCGAACGATCTTCTGTAAAAGATGCATGTTCTGCCCATACTGCTAATTGGTCATATGTGTAATTTTTATCAAATCCTTTAATTTGTAATGAATTTTTAATTATACGATGCACAATTAAATCAGGCAACCTTCTAATAGGCGATGTAAAGTGTGTATAAAGTTTGCTCCCTAGTCCAAAGTGACCTAAATTGTCAGGACTATAGCGTGCTTTTTTCATAGATCTTAAAGCTATACTTGAATAAACTTCTTTTGCTTCCATTTCAGAAAAAATGGATAATACCTCTTGCATCAATTTAGATGTAAATCTTTTACTCTTACCATCTAACTTTATACCATAACCACTAAGAAAGTTTATAAGCTCTTGGATTTTCTTTTCATCAGGTATTTCATGCACACGATAAATCATTTCCTTTTCAAGCCAGTGTACATATGTTGCAACTGCTTCATTAGCAGCTATCATAAACATCTCAATGATCTTCTCTCCAGTACCTCTATCTCTTGTTGTTATTTCAATTGGGTTTCCTTCCTTATCAACTATTATCTTCATCTCGTCTGTATCAAAGTCAAGGTATCCTCTTCTCTTCATGTTTTCTCTTAATGCATCTGCTAAATCACTCATTAGATGCAAATTGTCTTCAAAAGATTCGTACCCCTCTACCTTTTCGTTATTTTCTAATATAGCATTGACATCCTTGTACGTCATCCTCTTTTTAGAATTAATTACAGCTGTATAAATATCATAGTTTCTAATATTACCATTAGGATCTATCTCCATTTCACAAGATAAAGTTAACCTATCGACTCCTTCATTTAACGAACATATGCCATTAGACAATTGGTGTGGCAACATAGGAATTACTCTGTCCACTAAATATACACTCGTACCTCTTTCATGAGCATCCTTGCCTATAGCACTATCTTCTTTTACATAATGGGAAACATCAGCAATATGAACACCTAACATATAATGACCATTTGGCAATTTCTTAATAGAGATACCATCATCAAAATCTTTAGCATCCGCGCCATCAATTGTAACAATCGTCTCTCCTCTTAAATCTCTTCTTCCTACTAGATCGGATTCTGTAACTGAAGTAGGAATATCCTCAAGTTCTTTTTCTACATCATCATTAAAATCAATCGGAATACCATACTCATAAACAATTGATGATATATCTACTCCAACATCATCTTTATGACCTATTATTTTAATGATTTCTCCTTTTTGTTTACCATTTGGTAAATCTTCTATTTTTCTAACATAAACCTTATGTCCTGGTACTGCACCCTTACTATCATTTAGATCAATTAAATAGTCCTTGTATCTGGTGTTGTCCATTTTTACAAAGCCAATTCCATTTTCAATATAAAACTCTCCAACAAGGTTTGAATGATCTCTTTCTATTACCTTAATTATTTTGCCCTCAGTAGGATTTTTTTTGCTAGTTTCTACTACAACCATATCTCTATGTTTAGCATCATTAAAATCCCTTGCATCAATTTTAATGTCAGGGAAACCTTCGCCTTCAACAAAACCAAAATTATAACTTCTGTGAATTGATAATCTTCCTATTTTGTAATGGCTATTTTCAAATAATAAATACTTACCTTTTTTACTTTGGCATATCTTCATATCATTTACCATCTTATTTAAGACAATTTGAAGTTCCTTTAATTCATCAGAACTTTTTAAATCTAACAAATCATTAATCTGGTAGACAGACAAGGCACGCGAATTATCTTTTAATATTTCCAAGATTGTATTTTCCATAAAACATCTCCTTATATTCATTATAAAATAAAAAAGGCTTTTTTATAAGCCTTTTTCGTTAAAAAGATAATACTAGACATAAAGTAAAGAAGGTAATACCTAAAATCAGCGTTAATCTACTGATAAATAGTTCTCCACCACGTTCTTTTCTATTACTAAATAAATCTGAATTTCCACCCATAATAATTTGTGAGCTACTTTCAGCTTTACCACTTTGTAATAAAATAATTGTTATCAATAAAATTGATATTATCATTAAAAATGTTTCCATTATTTCACCTCTATATCAAAATAGTAACACATTGTTAGAATATTTGAAAAGGATAAACGAAAAGCAATAGCCTTTCCTTTATTCCATTAAACTTTCTTCTAAAACGTCTAGTGGATCAGCATCCATATATTCATTTTCAAGTTCAAATTCAACTTGTGAATATTTTGCTGTTCCAGTTCCAGCTGGAATTAATTTACCTATAATTACGTTTTCCTTTAAGCCTTGTAGTCTATCTACTTTTCCTTTTATAGCTGCATCTGTTAAAATTCTAGTTGTTTCTTGGAAAGAAGCGGCTGATAAGAATGAATCAGTTTCAAGAGACGCTTTTGTTATACCTAATAAGATAGGACGACCAGTTGCAGGCTTCTTACCTTTTAAAATAACATCTTTATTGGCTTCAGTAAATTCGTTAATATATACTAATTTACCCATAAGTAAGTCTGTATCACCTTGATCAACAACTCTTATGCGAGAAATCATTCTCCTTGCCATTACTTCGATGTGCTTATCTGAAATACCAACACCTTGTGATGAATATATCTTTTGGATTTCCTTTAAAATATACTCTTGAACAGTAATTGGATCAGTCACTGCTAGTAATTCCTTTGGATTAATGTTCCCTTCTGTAAGTTTATCTCCTGCATCAACCTTAGTTCCAACCGATACTCTAACTTTTGCACCATAATTGGTCAAATGTTCTTTAGTATCCACATCATTTGCAACAACGATTTTGAATCTGCCACCGTTGTTTTCAACACTTGTAACAGTTCCTTGAATTTCAGAAATTGTAGACTTACCTTTTGGATCCCTAGCTTCAAACAATTCTTGAACACGAGGTAAACCTTGAGTAATATCCTCACCACCAGCAACACCGCCCGTGTGGAATGTTCTCATCGTTAATTGAGTTCCTGGTTCACCAATAGATTGAGCTGCCATAATACCAATAGCTTCACCAATCTCAACTAGATTACCAGTTGCAAGATTACGCCCATAACATTTTTGACATACACCATTACGTGTTTTACATGTTAATACGCTTCTTATCTCAACTGCTTTAACTCCTGCTTTTTCAATTTTTTCAGCTATATTTTCAGTAATCATAACACCTTTTTCAACAATTACTTCTTTTGTTTCTGGATTGATTACTTTTTTATTTGTATATCTACCGAGAATACGATCTATCATCTTCTCTATTAAATCAACTGTTCCAGCTCTTTCATCAACAAGATCCTTAGCTACAACACCTTGAATAGAACCGCAGTCTTCTTCACGTACAATAACATCTTGAACTACATCTACTAAACGTCTTGTTAGGTAACCTGAATCAGCTGTTTTTAAAGCTGTATCTGCACTACCTTTACGAGAACCGTGAGTTGAGATAAAGAATTCTGCAACCGATAGCCCTTCTTTAAATGATGATTTAATTGGTATCTCAATTTCACCACCACCTGGTTTTGCCATTAATCCACGCATACCAGCAAGCTGAGTGAACTGAGCTATACTTCCTCTTGCTTTTGAATTCATCATAACAAATATAGGGTTATCTAAATCTGTTTTAGCTACTTCATTTAGTTCTTCTTGAATTTTCTTCTTTGCTGCATTCCATGTTTCAATAACTCTTGTATATCTTTCAGATTCAGTTATTAAGCCACGAGCATATTGTTTATTGATTTTTTCAACAGTCTTATCACCTTCGTTGATAATCTCAGCTTTTTTCTCACTTACCTTGATATCACTAACTGAGAAAGTAATACCTGCTTTAGTAGAATATTTAAATCCTAAATCTTTAAGTTTATCAAGCATAATTGAAGTTTCTGTTGTTTTATATCTCTTAAATATTTGTGCTATAATTGCCTCAAGTGCTTTCTTATTGAAAGGTTCAGGTATTATAATATTTTCAATTTTCTCATTGATGTTTTCTAAATTATCAACAAAATATTTGCTTGGTGTAATACCTTCAATGTTTTCTGTTGTTGCTTCACTGATATATTGGAAAGAATCCGGTAATATTTCATTGAATTTAATCTTACCAACAGTTGTAATTAAATACTTATTCTTAACTTCTTCGATAAATACTTTATATTTGAAAGAATTAACTGGGATAGCAATTCTTGTATGAAGTGATATTTCTCTTCTATCATATGCCATTAAAGCTTCATTTGTATTTTTAAATACACGTCCTTGATCCTCAAGCCCATTCTTTTCAATCGTAATATAGTAGTTACCCAAGATCATATCCTGTGTTGGTGTAACAATAGGCTTTCCATCCTTTGGATTAAGTATATTGTTTGCACCTAACATTAATATTCTAGCTTCTGCCTTAGCTTCCTCTGATAAAGGAACGTGAACAGCCATCTGATCACCATCGAAATCCGCATTAAATGCTGTAGTAACAAGTGGATGAAGTCTAATAGCACGACCACTAACTAATTTTGGTTCGAATGCTTGAATACCTAATCTATGAAGTGTTGGAGCACGGTTAAGTAATACTGGATGTTCTTTTATAACATCTTCAACAACGTCCCAAACACGTGGGTCTTGATTTTCAATCATCTTCTTAGCTGATTTAATGTTATGAATTATTTCTCTTTTAACAAGTTCATGAATTATGTGTGGTTTGAATAATTCAAGGGCCATCTCTTTTGGAAGACCACATTGATACATTTTCAAATCAGGACCAACAACGATAACTGAACGACCAGAATAGTCAACTCTTTTACCTAATAAATGTTGTCTAAAGCGTCCTTGTTTTCCTTTAAGCATATTACTTAGAGATTTTAATGGACGATTATTAGCACCTGTTATACTACGACCGCGGCGACCATTATCAAACAAAGCATCTACCGCTTCTTGTAACATTCTCTTCTCATTTCGAACAATGATAGAAGGAGCGTTAAGTTCGAGTAATTTTTTCAAACGATTGTTTCGGTTGATAACACGACGATATAAATCATTTAAATCACTAGTTGCAAAACGACCCCCATCAAGTTGAATCATTGGTCTTAATTCAGGAGGCAAAACAGGTAGAGCGTCTAAAATGATCCATTCTGGTTTATTACCTGAGCTTGCAAATGAGTCAATTACATCTAATCTTTTTAACAATCTTATACGTTTTTGACTTTGAGCTGTTTCCAGTTCTTCATTTAATTTATCTAGTTCTTCTTGAATATTAATTTCAGAAAGTAACTGTCTAATAGCCTCAGCACCCATACCAACTTTAAAGCTATCTCCATATTTTTCATAATATGCATTATATTCCTTGTCAGATAGGGTTTGTTTCTTTTGAAGTGGTGTTATACCTGGATCTGTTACAACGTAAGAAACGAAATATAATACTTCCTCTAAATCCCTAGGTGACATATCAAGTAATAGTCCCATACGAGAAGGAGTACCTTTAAAGAACCATATATGAGATACAGGTGTTGCAAGTTCGATGTGTCCCATACGTTCACGTCTTACCTTAGCTTTGGTAACTTCAACACCACATTTATCACAGACAATTCCCTTATATCTTACTTTTTTGTACTTTCCACAAGAACATTCATAATCCTTAGTAGGTCCGAATATTTTTTCACAAAACAATCCATCTCTTTCAGGTTTTAAAGTACGATAATTGATAGTTTCTGGCTTCTTAATTTCGCCATAAGACCATGAACGAATTTTTTCAGGAGATGCTATAGCAATTTTTAAAGCCGAAAATTTATTTGCATCCATTTATTCAGCGCCCCCTTCTTCAGTTTCTTCATCATTATTTTGATTATCAACTTCTTCAAGTTCCAATTCAGTATCTATTTCTTGTTGATAATTTGTATCTTCTATTTCTTCAATCGAAAGAGCAGATGGTGCTTTTGATTCTTCTTCCTCTAGTTGTCTTAATTCCATTTCCTCTTCTTTATCATTAATAATTGTCATATCAAGACCTAATGCTTGGAATTCTTTAATTAAAACTCTAAATGATTCTGGAATACCAGCTTGTTTAATAAGATTTCCCTTAACTAAAGCCTCGTATACCTTGACTCTTCCAACCACATCGTCTGATTTAACAGTTAAAATTTCTTGTAATATATTTGCTGCACCATATGCATATAATGCCCAAACTTCCATTTCACCAAAACGCTGTCCTCCAAATTGAGCTTTACCACCAAGTGGTTGTTGCGTTACTAATGAATATGGTCCAGTTGATCTAGCATGTATTTTGTCATCAACCATGTGCATAAGTTTAATCATATACATAATTCCAACACAAATACGACTATCAAAAGGATCCCCGGTACGACCATCATATAAGACTGTCTTACCATCCGAAGGCATTCCTGCTTGTTTCATCATCTCTTCAATATCTTCAAGTTCAGCTCCATCAAAAACTGGAGTTGCTATATGATAACCTAATTTTTTAGCTGCCATACCTAAGTGTAATTCAAGAACTTGACCGATGTTCATACGTGATGGAACACCTTGTGGATTAAGTAAAATATCAACTGGTGTACCATCTGGTAAATATGGCATATCTTCTTGTGGTAACACTAATGAAACAACACCCTTGTTCCCATGACGACCAGCCATCTTGTCACCAACACCAATTTTTCTTTTTTGAGCTATATAAACTCTTACAACTTTAGAGACTCCTGGCGGAATATCCTCGTTTTCTTTCTTAGTGAATATTTTAACATCATGAACAATACCATCAGCGCCATGTGAAACACGAAGTGATGTATCTCTTACTTCTCTTGTCTTTTCACCGAAGATAGCATGTAGTAATTTTTCTTCACTAGTAAGTTCAACCATACCCTTTGGTGTAACTTTACCTACTAAGATATCGCCCTCACGAACTTCAGTACCAACTCTTATAATACCTTCAGAGTCAAGATTTTTACGAGCCTCTTCTGATACATTAGGAATATCTCTTGTAATTTCTTCCGGTCCTAATTTTGTATCACGGCATTCTATATCATAACTTTCAATTTTAATAGATGTATATACATCATCTAATACAAGTCTCTCATTTAATATGACAGCATCTTCATAGTTGTAACCATCAAACGTCATAAATGCAACCACAACGTTCTTACCAATAGCAAGTTCACCCTTATCAGTACTTGGACCATCAGCAATAACCATACCTTGTGTAACTTTATCTCCGACCTTAACAAGTGGTCGTTGATGGTAACAAGTAGCATTATTAGAACGCTCAAAATTCATTAAATAATAAACATCCTTATCATTGGCAGTTTTAACAACAATTTTCCTGCTATCAACATAGTCAACAATACCATCAGAGTGCGAAACTATAACTACACCACTTTCTTTAGCAGCAATACTTTCACTACCAGTTCCAACAATTGGAGCCTCTGCTTCAAGTAAAGGTAATCCTTGACGTTGCATGTTTGCCCCCATTAGAGCACGGTTTGCATCATCATGTTCAAGGAATGGAATACAACTTGTCGTAATAGACACAATTTGTTGTGGAGACACATCGAAATAATCAACTTTATCTGGAGTTGTTAAAATGTTATCACCACGGTAACGCGCCGTTACTTGTTCTTCAACGATAACGTTATTTTCATCTACAGCTGTTGTTGCATGCGTAATGATATAATCATTTTCTTCATCTGCTGTTAAATAATCAATTTTATCAGTAAGTTTTTTATTTTCAACCTTACGATACGGAGTTGTAATAAAACCATATTCATTTATTTTTGCATAAGATGCAAGAGAGGTTATAAGACCAATGTTTGGGCCTTCTGGAGATTCTACCGGACAAATACGACCATAATGTGACGGGTTGACGTCACGAACTTCCATACCAGCACGATCCCTTGCTAAACCTCCAGGTCCTAGTGCAGATAAACGTCTCTTATTAGTAAGTTCTGTTATTGGGTTTACTTGATCCATAAATTGTGATAACTGGCTACTACCAAAGAATTCTTTCATAATAGCAGTAATAGGTCTTATATTTATAAGTGCCTTAGGTGTTGCTGTTTCAACATCTACAGTAGTCATTCGTTCACGAATAACTCTCTCCATTCTTGTAACACCAATTCTAAATTGATTTTGTAAAAGTTCACCAACTTGACGAACACGACGATTTGCTAAATGATCAATTTCATCTAGATTACCAACGCCATCTAGTAAATTCAAGTAATATGAAATAGATGCATAAATATCAGAAATGGTTAATCTTTTAATTGTCTGAGTTGGATCATTTCCTATTATTCTAATAATCTCATTAGGGTTTTCTTTTGAATAAACTGAAATAATTTGCACTTTATTATAAGTGTCTAATTCCTCGTTTATTTGAACTTCTTTAACACCATATCCCTCAGCTAAATATGGTTTAATTTTTTCAAGGATATCTTTTGTTATTAAAGTTCCTTTTTCAATAATAACATTTCCATCCACTTTAATTGTTTCCGCAATTTTGCAATCAAGCAATCTTTCGCATACATTCAACTTTCTATTGAATTTATAACGTCCTACCTTAGCTAAATCATAACGGAACTCGTCAAAGAAGCTTGTGATAAGTCTATTCTTAGCACTATCTAGTGTAGCTGGCTCACCAGGTCTTAATCTTTCATATATTTCAATTAGAGCTTCATCTGTATTTTTAGTAGTATCTTTTGCTATAGTATTCAGTAAAAATCTGTTTTCACCAAAAAAATCGATGATTTCAGCATCGCTTGACAATCCCATCGCCCTAAGTAAAGTAGTAATATATACTTTCCTAGATCTATCTATTCTTACATGTAGTACATCTCTAGCATCCATTTCATACTCCAACCAAGTACCACGAGTTGGAATAATCTCTGATGAATATGTTGTACGTCCATTTTTGTCCTCAGTTTTCTTAAAATAAACACTTGGTGAACGAATTAATTGTGACACAATAACACGTTCTGCACCATTAATGATAAACGTTCCTGTGTCAGTCATTAAAGGCATATCACCTAAAAATATTTCTTGTTCCTTAACTTCGCCTGTTTCATTATTAAACAAACGAGCCTCAACCACTAATGGTGAAGAGTAAGTCGTTTCCCTATCTTTACATTGTTTTACAGTGTGTCTAGGTTCATCAAAATGATAATCACCAAAATCCAGTGAAAGTGTACCAGAAAAACTTTCGACTGGAAATAAATCTTCAAATACTTCTTTAATGCCGTTTATAATAAAATCTTGATATGAATCTTTCTGAATTTCTAATAAATCCTTCATCTCAAGAATGTTGTTGACCCTTGAAAATGTAACCCTTTCCCTGTAATCTCCAAACTTTTTAATCTTATAAGCCATCATTTCACCCCATAATCAATTTTTTTCAAAGAACATGTTCAAAAAACATAGTACCAATTTAAAATATTACCAAACAAATCAAGCATTGTCAACGTCTTTATTCTTTTTTGTTGCACACAAAACAAAATAATCCTTAACTTTACTCTTCAACTCAACATTATATAGATCGCTTATGTCCCTTATTGCTGAATTAGCACCTTGATTTTTTCTAATTACAAACCACATCTCACCATTATCCTTTAGATAAGCATATGCACCCCTTAAAATTTCATACAGTTTCTTTTTTCCCGCCCTAATTGGAGGATTAGTAAATATATAATCATATTTCTTGTTCACATTGCTATAAGCATCACTTTCAAATATATTAACATCTAGATTGTTTTTTTTAGCATTCATCTTAGATAAATGAAGTGCGCGTAGATTAACATCAATCATATCAACATTACTCGATGTTTCATTTTTAACGCACAACCCAATAGGACCATATCCACAACCAACATCCAAAACATCACCTGTTATTTTGTTAAAAGGCAAGGCATCGATTAAGACCTTAGTACCAAAATCAAGACCCTTTTTTGAAAAAACACCATTATCAGAATAAAGCAAATACCTTTTGTCTCTTATATATATTTCTAACAAATGGATGTTTGATTTTAAATTTTCTTCATTTGTAAAGTAATGATTCATATACTCTCCTATAGACGGATAAAGCCTATACTTATTAGCATAGGCTTATTATTTTCCTTATTGTAATTCTACTGTTGCGCCAACTTCTTCAAGTTTAGCTTTAATTTCATTAGCTTCATCAATATTGACATTTTCTTTTACATTACCGCCAGCATCAGCTATATCTTTAGCTTCTTTTAATCCTAGACCAGTAATATCTCTAATTGCTTTAATGACTTGGATTTTGTTTGCTCCAGCGTCTTTAAGAACTACTGTTGCAGAAGTTGGACCTTGTTCAGCGCTATCAGCTGCTGCAGGGCCTGCAGCTACTGCAACTGCACTTGGATCTACACCAAATTCCTCTTTCATTGCGTCAACTAATTCTTTAATTTCTAATAATGTCATTTCTTTTAATGAACTAATAAATTCATCTTTTGTTAATTTTGCCATTTCATTTCCTCCTCTTTTTTTACTCACTTTTTTGCTCACTATATAAATGTAAGCATATAGATAAATCTCTGGCAACACCTATTAAGCCACCAGCTAACATTGTTAACAATCCTTCGCGTGATGGAATAGTAGAAAGTTCAGCAATTTCATTAACTGAAGATACTTTACCATCAATTATACCACCTTTAATTTCCAAAGCCTTATTATGTTTTGCATAATCAGTAAGTACTTTGATTGGTTCAATAATATCACTTGATAAAGTAATTGCGTTTGGACCTTCTAATACATTATCTAGGTCAATGTTAAGACTATCTAAGGCTCTTTTCATTAATGTGTTTTTATAAATTTTTATATCTGTATCTGCTTTTTTCATTTTACTACGAAGTTCTGTGGTTTGTTCAACAGTTAGTCCTCTGTAGTCAAAGAAAACGACAGATGCAGAGTTTTTGATTTTATCTTGGATTTCTAAAACAACTTGTTTTTTTGCTTCTAACACCTTTTCATTTGCCATAAGATACCTCCTTCTTATATTAAAAAACCTTTATAGTTATCTACAAAGGTTAAAAACATAATGTTTTAACCTCGGTAGGAAATATTAAGCTTTCGCTCCAACTGTCTTCGGTTTTAATTAATTATATTCACTAGTATACTCTAGTATTTCTTATTTGTCAAAAGAATTCACATTTATTTTAATTCCAGGTCCCATAGTTGATGAGATCGCGATACTTTTAACATATATACCTTTAGCTGTTGATGGTTTTGACTTTAATATAAGCTCAACAAAAGCATTAAGGTTTTCTAATAATTTGCTTTCATCAAATGACACCTTACCAATTATAGCATGTACTATACCATAACTATCTGTACGGTATTCGATGCGCCCTTTTTTAACCTCTGATACTGCTTTAGCAATATCATTAGTAACTGTTCCTACCTTTGGATTTGGCATCAAACCTTTTGGCCCTAATAGTTTACCAATTTTTCCTAGTGCAGGCATCATATCAGGAGTAGCAATAATGATGTCAAAATCTAACCAGTTTTCTTGTTCAATTTTACTAATCAAATCAACATCTCCAACAAATTCTGCTCCAGCTTCTTCTGCTTCTTTAGCTTTTTCTCCTTTAGCAAGAACTAATACTCTCTTAGTTTTACCAGTTCCATTAGGTAATACTACTGCACCTCTTAATTGTTGATCAACTTTTTTTGTGTCAAGATTAAGTCTCATAGCCACTTCAACTGATGCATCAAAATTTGCTACATTAGTTTCTTTAACCAACTTAACTGCTTCCTCTTTAGTATATAATTTCGTCTTGTCAATTTTTTCAAGAGCTTGTAAGTATTTTTTACTTCTCTTTTTCATAATTTCCCTCCTTATGTGGTTTATAGCGGATTTCCTCCCACACAGGCATAACCCATATGTGTGTATTATTATTCTTTAATTTCAATTCCCATGTTTCTAGCAGTACCAGCAACAATTTTCATTGCTGACTCAACATCGTACGCATTTAAATCAGGCAACTTTGTTTCAGCTATCTCACGTAATTGGTCTTTTGTAATACTTCCACCAATTTCTTTCGAGCCGTTTGCTGTACCTTTAGTGATACCTGCTGCCTTCTTTAATAAGAATCCAGCTGGTGGGGTTTTGACAGTAAATGTATAAGAACGGTCATCATATAAATATATTTCTACCGGTAAAACATCACCCATCTTATCTTTTGTCTCATCATTAAATTTAGTACAAAATTCCTGTGAATTTATTCCTGCAGGTCCTAAAACTGTTCCAACCGGTGGAGCAGGTGTAGCACGTCCAGCAGGTATTTGTAATTTAATCTTTTTTACTAGTTTTTTTGCCACGAAAAACACCTCCTATATTAATATTTTTTCGCGAGTGGTATAAATGTAACAATCCGCACTCCCACTTTAATCTATATAAATTAAATATAGCATCGTTATTTTATCACTAAATAATCACAAATGCAATAATAATTTACGCTTTTTCAACTTGTGACAATTCAACTTCTACTGAAGTTTCTTGTCCGAACAGATCAATCATTACTTTCAACGTTTGATTTTCTAAGTCCACTGTTTCAATACGACCATACATTGCCGTAAATGGACCAGAAATAATTTTAACTTTATCATTTTCTTTAATCTCATTACCAAGTTCTAATCTACTCATGCCCATTTGACCAAGAATTCGATCGATTTCACTAGGTAATAAAGGTATAGGTTTAGCTCCCTTACCACTTGAACCAATAAACCCTGTAACACCTGGAGTGTTGCGAACTACATACCAAGCTTCATCCGACATAACCATTTCAACTAAAACATAACCGGGAAAGAGTTTCTTTACTTTTTCTTTTTTAACCCCGTCTTTTATTTCAACTTCCGTTTGTTCAGGAACTACTACTCTATATATATAATCTTGCATATCCATCGATTCAATACGCATTTCTAGTTTTTCTTTTACTTTATTTTCATGACCAGAATAGGTGTTTACTACATACCAACGTTTTTCTTCCATTAACTAAACACTTCCTTTAAAAGTATTATAATAACATTTATTAGATAAAAGAATACCCCAAGGAAAAAAGAAAAAAGTAACACCGCTATCGTATTCTTAAACATCTCTTTTTTATTAGGCCATCTAACTCTTTTTATTTCTTTCTTAACACCATGAAAGAAAGACTTGATTTTTTCCATAATTCACCTACACCTTTATTATATTAATTTTTCCAAAATAAAAACACCTAAATGTGTCTTCTATAGGTATAAAATAACACATTTACTATTTCAAGTCAACATATTTTCCTTTATTTCTTAACTTTACTTAAACTTATATTATTTCTTTCTAGTTCGTCTGACCAATTGCCCAAAGTATACTGATAATATAAGCCTTCTTTTAACATTTTAAGTGCTTTTATCTGTTCTTCTTTACTTTTTGATATTTCCTCTTTTTCCTTAGTCATTATTTTGCCGTGTTTCTTTGTAAATAAATAAGCATCACGGAGTGATTTGTAATTTGCAAAGACAACATCTAATAACTGAAATAAAGTATCAGTATAGTCCTCTCCTTTATTAATTTTCAATATAATATCTTTTTTAAAACGTATAAAATAATTTGAACCATTATACCTACTTACAAATTTAACAACAAAACTTTTGTTATTCATGTGGTCTAATATGTATTTTTTTGTTGCTTCCCTATCCAATATCAATATATCATTAAAATATAATTTTTCAACTTTTTTTATTTTCTTACAATGACTATATGTGACTTCTGTTTTAGTTGTGGATAAGTCAAACTCTTTATCCAATATATTACCAAGAGTTGCAATTAATTCCTTTTCATTTTTAAATTTTGTAGTAATGGCATCGATATAATCAAGCGATGTTTTTTCAAACACAAACGGTTCTTTCTCAGGTTCAATTATTGATAAAGTATATCTGTTAACTTTAGACATTATGATCACCTCTTACTCTTCTTCTGAAAATATAACTTTTAATTTTGATTTAACTCTCTGTAATGCACTATCAACCGATTTATAACTTCTACCTAATTTTGATGCAATCTCCTTATAATCGAAATTTTTAAGTCGCAAATCTAAAACTTTCAATTCTAAAGGAGTCAAGTTTTTAACTAACTTTTCATTAAGTTCCTTCTTTTCTTCTAAATCTATTAAGTAGCTACTAGGATCTTTCTCTTTTTTATCTAAGATTGTTTCAATAAGCGATTTATCATCATCTGTAACTTTATCATCTAGTGACAAAGACTCATTTAATAAACGATGTTTTTTACGATTAGACTTAGTTGTAGCACTATTTATTTGTCTTTCGATACACATATTAGCAAAAGTTGAGAACTTTACATTCTTCTTTGTTTTAAAATCTCTTATTGCTTCACTTAAACCTATCATTCCTTCTTGAATTAAATCATTTATATCAAGACCTCTACTCTTTCCATAGTTTAAATATTTTTTTGCTTTCATTTCAACTAATGGCTTATATTTGGAATATAAAATATCATATGCTTCTTCTATATCAGAACAAGTAAGATATAGTAATTCATAATCATTATAATCTTCATATGAAGTCATATTCTCTCCTACTTTCTTCTTTTCTCTAATATACCATAAACTATAATTCCTGTTGCAACTGAAGCATTTAAACTGTTAATTTTACCTACCATTGGAATAGAAACTGTATAATCACAGCCTTCTTTTACAATCCTACTCATTCCAAAGCCTTCATTACCTATTACTAGGCAAATAGGAACATCATAATCAACATCCATATAAGAATGATCAGCATCCATTTCCGTACCTACTATCCAAAAACCATTGTCTTTTAGTTTTCGTATAGTGTTACTTATATTAGTTACTGAACAAACTTTCATATTAGATAAAGCACCCGCACTAACCTTCATAACTGTTGAATTTATATTAACGCTTCTGTTTTTGGTAATAATAATTCCTCTTACTCCAGCAGCTTCACAAGTTCTGATTATAGCCCCTAGATTATGCGGATCTTCAATATGATCTAACAACACAATAAGAGAATCATTATTTGCATCTTCCATTAATTCTTTGAGTGAATAAAAATTATAGTCAGGAATATTGACTATTATACCTTGATGGTTTCCTTTTGCAATATTGTCCATTTCCTTTTTTGAACAAAATTTAATGTCAACATTCCTTTTTTTAAAAGCGTTTACTATCTTTTCGTCTATACTTTTTTCGTAAATATAAGCTTTTGTGATTTTCTGATTGTTGTCCAATAATTCTTTAACAACATTTTTACCATATGCTATCATTACTTATTTCCTCCGTTATAAGGTCCATTATAAATTTTATACGGTCCTCTTCATTTAATATATATAGATAACCTATCAAAGCTTCTAATGCTGTTGCGTGTTTATAAGTCAATATATCAACTCTTTTTGGATGAGATCCAACTTTCGCATTTCTAGCTCTTTTTACTATACTTAGTTCTTTTTCATTTAGTATTTCATTTTTTATTAAATAATTTAAAAAACTTGCTTGCGATTTAGCACTAACATAGTTTACCGCAAACTTCTGCAAATCGTTAACCTTATTTATTCCTTTTTGTATTAAATACTTTCTAATATATATTTCATATATTGCATCACCCAAGTATGCTAAAACAAGGGCATTTATTTCATTCACATTCATAAAATCACCACTTATATTTTACCACAACTTTTAATATAACGTTAAAAAATGAAAAAAGCACTTTCGTGCTATGGAATTCTAATTATAAATTCGCCATCTTTTGAATACAAAAGTCTCTCTCTTGCATATCTAGCTACATAATCAGGATTATTTAATTTTTCTACTTCTACTTTTAAATATGCTTCTTCGTCTTCTAATCTTTTCAATTCACCAATCAAAAATTTTTCTTCATTCTTTTTTTCTATGATTTGAAAAAATAATTTTCCAACATTAAGTATAAAGGTAATTAAAACAACAATCGTTACAAGAAAAATTATAGATAACCTTCGTTTAGTTCTTTTAGTAATCCTTCTGGCCATTATGCACCACTCCTGTAATATACATTATATCATTAAACTATCTAAATTTGAATATACCTTTTTTAAAGCAAGTTTCAGCTAGAATAAAACCTAATATTATTGATATTAAAAAATAAGGATGAACAATACCTCCATTGATGTTTCTAATTATAACAAAATAAATCAACACAAAATCTACAACAAATAAAAAATTAGTTAAAATGCGAAGTACAGCTGGGCCTTTGTATATATAACGATAATTTATTTTTAATAAGAGGGAAAATAGAAAACCAAATACAAGTGAAACTAAAATCGATTTTATTTGAATGTCTATATCCATTATTTAAATAACCTATTAAATACCCCGCCATCTTCCTTATCTTTATTTTTAATATCATCCACATAACTAATAGCATTAATCTTTCCCTTAATATTCACATTTCCTTGGTATGTATCTAATTTTACTATTTCAAGTCCTTCACCCTTAACTATTAGATACCCCATTGATGTTTCCATTAAAAACTCTTCATTATCAAAACTATCTATTTTCTTTACTCCAGAAATTGTCAAATTACTACGTTCATTAAGTATTACACCATGTGTAATTACGGCATCAACCTTGTCCATAATTTCCTCCCTTAATGAAATATATGTACAAACCTAATAAATATGAAAAAAAACTCTATTACTAGAGTTATTCTTCTACTTCATTTTTTTCTTCAACAAAGTCAACGTGTTCAACTTTTTCGTATTCTTCCATGATTGCATCTTCAAACATCTTACGAACTTCAGGACTTATCGGATGAGCGATATCTCTATATCCACCTGTTGCAGTCTTACGACTAGGCATTGCAATAAAAATACCTTTGTCACCTTCTATAATCCTAATATCATGTACAGCAAAGCTGTCATCAATTAGAACAGAAGCGATACCTTTCATACGTGAATTTTCTTTTTCGATTTTACGAACATTGACTGATGTAATTGTCATGCACAAATCCTCCCACTTATATACATTTCACAAGTTAATTTTACACTAATTACTTAAATAATGCAATTAAATTGCCATTTTTTTCTTATTTTTGTCGGTTTTTGAACGTTTTTTCAAAATTTACTTAAAGTATATCTCTACTGTTTGTGTTAATACATCAGAATAAGTGAAAGATTTAGTCTCATTGACATCGTTTAAAAGTTTCACAACAAAGACAAAATTGTACATCTGAGTTATTATAGCATTATATTCTTCAATTCTATTTCGTCCTCCATTAAAAACTATTTTCACTTCTTTGCCTATATGCTCTTTTAAATTTTCTTTAATCTTATCAATCATTATAGTCTACCTTGGATACCCAACATACATTGTTCCTTTTGTAATTATCCCACCGAGTCCAGATGCACCATGTTTTGTTTTCTCTAAAATATCTAAAAGATCAATATCCTTACTTTTATCTGACAAACTCACAGCAAGAGCAATAATGGCAGGGTCTAAAGCATGTATATTTATTCGTTTGGGGCTTGAGGCGAAATTAGCACCTGCTTTTAATAAAGCTTCGTAATTAGATTGACATGCACCTGCTACAATAATTAATTTATCATGAGCTTTTTCATATTTGCGTGCTAATTGAACACTTTTAACAAAACTGCTAGTGTTTTTATATGATCTTAAATCCTCTTTTTCACCCTTTTTCTTATAATAAGCATCATGACCAGTAATAACTAATATATCCGGTTTTATCTCTTCTAAATGTTTGGTAATTACATTCGGCATATCACTTTCTTTTACATGTAAACCAAAAGCATTGACCTTACCCTCTTTATAAAAATTAAGACATCTTTTTAAATCTTCCTCATCACCATCTATATGTAAAATTCGCCCTGGTATATAAAAATAATCATCCCTTTCATCTTTGTTAAAAAAATCTATTTTTCTTATATACTCATCATCATCTAAAATCGCTTCATTTTCGGAAACTTCATACAAGTTCAAATCTGAAGTTGGTGCATCAGCACATAATCGTACATTTAAACCTATTAACATAACATCACCATCTATAATGTCGTCTATTTTAAATATAATGTCATTGTTGTACGATTCCCTTGTAACTAAATCACCACGTTTAAAATGCATATTATCACCCAATTAATTATATGAAATAACTTCAAAAATATTACATTATAGGGCATTTGCAATAGTAATAAACTGTTCCATAGTTAATTGTTCAGCTCTAACTGTAAGATCAAGACCATATCTAGAGAGAACGGTATTTATCTTTTCTAAATCATAATCCTTTAAATTGTTTCTTAGATTTTTTCTTTTATATTTAAAAGCATCTCTAATTAATTTAAAAAACAATTTTTCATCTTTTAAGTGTTCTTTTTTATCACGTTTTTTTAGTTGTATTATAATACTATCCACATTTGGTTTTGGAATAAATACATTTCTACTTACATCAAACAATTTTTCCACATCAAAATAATAATGGATAAAAATTGTCAGTGAACTATAATCTTTGGTATTTGGTTTAGCATTAATTCTATTCCCAACTTCTTTTTGAACCATTATTACCATTTTATCTATATCTAAATTGTCTTCTATTAACTTACTTATGATAGGAGTTGTAATATAATATGGTAAATTAGCTACAACAAATAGATGGTTGTAATCAAATTCTTTTACATCTTTTATTAAATCACGTTTCAAAAAATCATCATATATAACCTTAACATTTTCGTGACTTTCTAATGACTCACTCACTAATGGCTTTAAAGTTTCATCTATTTCATAACCTATTACATATTTTGCAACATTAGCAATCTTTTTTGTCAAATTGGCAGACCCAACCCCAACTTCTAACACTAATGTTTCTTCTCGTATATTTGCCTTGTTTACAATTTTAGTTAATATGTTCTCATCAATTAAAAAATTTTGTCCATATTTTTTTTTAAATTGATGATTTGCAGTGATTTTTTTCATATTTGTTCCTCTTTCATTATTTTATCATATTTTATAAAAAAAGATTGCCAAAGGCAATCTACCAACCATATCTTAACACTTCAAATTTTACATTTTTTTGTCGCCCTACAGGTTTTGTTTCTTCTTCATTATTAAATAGCAGATCAAATTTATCATTTTTTATTAAATAACCTCGGTCCAACACTATGGCAACTATGGGTTCCTTGTAAATATTTGGAACTGTGATTCTCATAATTGTACCAAATGGAACCTTTTTGTCAGCAGCAAGTATTCTAAGCTTACCATATAAATTATCTTCATAATATATATTTCCACCTCTAACATCATACCCACTTGTAGTTATACCTATACACCCATCACAATCAGGTCCATAACCAGTTAATTGTCCATAAAAAGTTTCAATAATGTTTTCTTTTGGGACAGCATTATATTCCATTCTACTTGTTTTTTTAATATTATCATTAAATATAGCCTTCTTCTCTACACCTTCAGGTAAGAAAAAGTGAAAAGCTAAAATAACTAACATCAGATATACCACTTTAAACAACAGTGGAACACATTTTTTCATGTTTTCACCTCTGAATAACGTAATAATTTTACCACATTTAGTCTTTAAAGTCAAACATCTCATATGCATTAGAAGTGGTTTTTTCTGCCACTTCATCATAAGTAATATTCTTAATTCTTGCTAGTTCTGTTGCTATTAATGGTAGATATGACGGGTTGTTCTTTTTGCCCCTATAAGGTTCTGGGGTAAGATATGGCGAATCGGTTTCTAATACAATATTGTCTAAACTTAATTCTTTTACTACATTAATAAGATTATTCTTTTTAAAAGTTATTATTCCACCTATTCCAAGTAAAAATCCCAATTTTGTAAAGCGTAAAGCCATTTCATTAGAGTCAGTAAAACAATGCATTACACCCTTTACCTTCTCTTTAGAAAGAATATTATAAACATCCTCGCTTGCAGCACGATTGTGAACAACAATTGGCTTATTATATTTTTTAGCTATCTCAATCTGTTTTATAAATAAAGCCTTCTGTTTATCTTTGTTTAAATCATTATGATAATAATCTAGGCCTATCTCACCTACACCAACAACTTTTTCCTCATTAAGCCATTTTTCAAAATTATCAAAATCCTTCTCACTCACATTTTCACATTCATCTGGGTGAAATCCAACTGTTGCATATACATTGTTGTATTTGTGTGAAAGAGCAACGGCATTGTTTGATGATTTAACATCACATCCACTCACGATAATAATTTTTACATCCGATTTAGAAATATCATGAATGATATCTTCTAAATTATCATAATAGTTATGTTCTATATGACAATGTGTATCTATTAACATCCATATCACCACCATTTATCTATAAAGAAAAGGATTATACGCAAGTATAATCACCTATTCATTTTCTTTTACTCCTAAAAATCTGATAAACCCCACAACAATCACTACTAGATATGCAAAATCAAGATATTTGAATTCATAGTAGAGATTGCTAATTAAAAAAGTAATCAAAACTACAAAAAATATTGTAATATATCTCCTACATTTCGCCTTAGGGCTAATCATATCCCTTTCTCCTTTTTCTATAAAAGCTTGTTTTCACACTACATTAAAAATGATAACATGACTATAAACGAAAAGTAAATAGAAGTTTGTGTAATAATATGTCGTTTACAATCTTATTTACACTTTGCTGGAATCATCTTTATCTATTCTCATAAAAATAGGTACTGCTTCTTTTACTTTAGTGTTAGTATTAAGTTGCCCAAAATCTTCTAATGACTCAAGATCCTTAACTTCAGTATTTAATTGATCTAATATTTTCTCTGCCGCCTCAGGTAAGAACGGTTGCAATAAAACACCTATAAAACGAATCGATTCCAAAAGATTATATAAAACTGTTCTAAGTCGATTTATTTTTGTCTCATCTTTAGCTAAAATCCAAGGAGTTGTTTCATCAATATATTTGTTACATCTTCTTGCTAAATTAATAATTGAATTTAGGGCGTCACTTACATGCAATGAATTCATTTTTTCGTCTACTATTTTTGCTGTTTTTAAAACCTCATTCTTTAATTCCTCATCTATTGGTTCTAAGTGGTTGTCTTTTGTAATTACTCCATCAAAATATTTATTAGTCATGGCAATAGTCCTATTTACTAAATTACCAAGTACATTTGCTAAATCAGCATTGATTTTATCAATAATTAATTCATCACTTATTAGACCATCATTTGCATAAGGCATTTCGCTTAATAAATAGTATCTAACAGCGTCAACTCCATACCTTGACACCAAATCATCAGCATAAAGTAATCCGCCCTTCGATTTACTCATTTTCCCGTCTCCTGATAAGAACCATGAATGAGCATAGATTTTTTTTGGAAGTTCTTCACCTAAAGCCATTAACATCATCGGCCAATAGATCATATGGAAACGTAAAATATCCTTTCCTATTATCTGCAAGTCTGCTGGCCATAAATCATTATATAACTTGTCATGTTTACCATCTATGTCATAACCTAAGAAGGTAATATAATTACTCAAAGCATCAATCCATACATATATAACATGTTTTTCGTCAAATGAAACAGGTATTCCCCATTTAACCGATTCCCTTGAAACACACAAATCTTGTAATCCTGGTTTAATAAAAGTATTAATCATTTCATTTTTTCTACTAGCCGGTTCGATAAAATGCGGATTGTTTTCAATATGTTCTACTAATCTATCTGTATATTTACTCACTCTAAAAAAGTAGGCATCTTCTTCTGTTTTAATTGTTTCCCTTCCACAATCTGGGCATTTGCCTTCAACTAATTGAGTTTCAGTAAAGAAAGATTCACAAGGAGTACAATACCATCCCTCATATTTTCCTAAATAGATATCCCCTTGATCATATAGTTTATTAAATATATCTGTTACTTTTTGTTTATGAAGATCATCTGTTGTTCTTACAAATCTATCATATGTAGTGTTCATTAGATCCCAAATTTTTTTGATTTCCTTTGCAACTTCATCAACATACTGCTGTGGAGTTTTGTTTGATAAAGTCGCCTTTTGTTCTATTTTAATACCATGCTCGTCTGTGCCTGTTTGCAAATAAACATCATAACCTTGTAAACGTTTATATCTTGCAATAGCATCTGCTAAAACTATTTCATATGTATTTCCAATATGAACCTTACCAGAAGCATACGCAATAGCCGTGGTAATGTAATATTTGTTTTTCATTTTACTATTCACCCTTTCCTGTGCTACCTAGTCCACCTTTTCTAGTAGCAATACCGTCATCCTCATTATCAACCAACATATATTTTACGAATATACCTTGGACTATTCTATCTCCCTTATTGATAATCCATTGGGTGTCACCTTCATTTTGTAACGCAACCCAAATATGTCCTTCATTATCTTCATTATTAAAATAGTCTGCATCAATTATTCCTACTTGATTGCACATCCGAACATTATACTTAAAGCCAACACTACTTCTTACAACTATCATAAGAAATTCATCATCTTCCATAGCAGCTTTAATACCTGTTGGAATTTTAATAATCTCACTAGGCTCCAATGTAAAAGAAAAAGGAGCATAAAAATCATATCCTGCAGCATTTTTACTATTCCTTGCAGGAACAATTAAAGAACTATATAATTCCTCTACATCATTACCTGACACATCTTTTTCAAATTGTGAATAACTAATTTTTTCAAACTTTCTCATACTTCCTCCTCTATAAAAAAATCCTTATATTATTATAATATAAGGACGAATGATCGCGGTACCACCTTAATTCATAGAAACTATGCACTCGAACTTTAACGCAGCAAACGGTCATACGACAGCTAAAGGGCCATTTTCCACAAACATTTATACTCTTTCCACCAAAACAGAGTTCTCTATAATAAACATTTGCTTCTCTTCCTTATCAAAGCTTTTTAATGTTTGAATTATATCATATGTATAAAAATTATTCAACATTATATGTTACGACTTAAAAACTTTGATACTATTTCGACCATTTTACCGTCAATTTCGGTTATTTTGTTATCTAAACCTAAAGCAATTACAGAACCAGCTACATCACCATCAGCAACTATTGGATATATTATGTATGCTGTTTCTTCTTCAACCTCATCATTTATTTTAATTCTATTTGGAGTAAGTGATGTGGTGGGTTGATGTTTTAACATCATTTCGCTATACTTAGCACTTATGTTTGGATTAACATACCTCTTTTTCAAAGAGGGGGAAGTTGCTATAATCATATCTCTATCAGTAACTATCATATTAATTTCAACCACTTCACCTGCAGCGTCAACAATCAATTGAGCTACATCTCTAATTCCTTTCATATTTGAATGTTTAGATAAAATTATGGACTCATCATTCACCATAATTTCTAGCAATTCACCATTTCTAATTTTAAGATTTTTTCTTATTTCCTTCGGAATAACAATACGACCCAAATCATCTATTCGCCTTGATACACCAGTTGTTTTCAAATTATTACCTCTCTTTCTTTATGTCTTTTTTATTATGTGGAGGTAATAATCAAATATACCTTATTTAGATACTAGTTAATAACTCAACTATGTAATATAACCAATGTTTTTCTAATTTATTAACATTTAAAAGAATTCTTAAACGATCGCCCTTGTATGTTATGCGAAAATTTCTAGATATATCGCAAGCCTTCATAAATATATCATTTACTACCATTTCCTTAGATTTTTCCTTAGAAAAAACAAATTCTATTGCAAGTTTAGTCTGATTAACCTTTTCTATTCCCTTTTCCTTTGCTATTTTTTCAAACCACTCTTCATACATATATATATTTATTGATTCTGATATCTTCCCAAAACGATCCTCTATTTCTTTTTTAACATCTTGCAATGTTTCATAACTATCAATTTGATTTATTTTTTGATGAATTTCAATCTTTAAGTCATCTTCCTTCACATATTCATCAGCAATATGTGTCTCTACATCAATTAACGGTTTATCATCAATATCATCTTTTGTATCAACCTCAGTATAATTACCATTTATTCTAGCAACTTCTTCTTCAAGCATTTTTAAATATAACTCGATTCCTACACTATCTATAAAACCAGCTTGCTCACTTCCTAATATATCACCAGCACCCCTTATTGAAAGATCTCGCATTGCTATAGAAAATCCACTTCCTAAAGCTGTAAACTCTTTAATAACATTTAATCTCTTTTGAGCAACCTCACCCAAAACTTTATTATTGTCATACATCAAATATGCATAAGCTATTTTATTTGTTCTTCCAACACGCCCTCTAATTTGATACAACTGACTCAAACCAAATCTATCTGCATCTATTATTATTAATGTATTCACATTGGGGATATCAATTCCTGTTTCTATTATAGTTGTACAAAGTAATACATCATATTCACCTTCAACAAATTTAATCATCCTGTCTTCTATTTTTAGTTTAGGCATTTGACCATGTGCATAAGTTATTCTAGCTTCTGGGACTAAACGTTTTATTTTAGATGTCTTCTCCTCTATACCTTTGACCTTATTATATAACAAATATACTTGACCACCTCTTGATAGTTCCTTATATATTGCATCCTTAATTATAAAATCATTATATTCTAAAACATAAGTTTGAATAGGAAATCGATTCATTGGCGGCGTTTCAATTAATGATAATTGTTTTATACCAAACATGGACCTTTGTAAGGTTCTTGGAATTGGTGTTGCAGATAAAGTTAATACATCTATACTGCTTTTATACTCGATAATTTTTTCTTTATGAGCAACACCAAAACGCTGCTCTTCGTCAATTATAAGTAAACCCAAATCTTTAAACTTTATATCCTTGCTAAGTAAACGATGGGTTCCAATTACAAGATCAATTGTTCCTTTAGCAAGACCTTGCGTTATCTCCTTTACTTCTTTTGGCGTTGAAAATCTATTTAGTAGTACTATATTGACTGCGAAATTTTTAAAACGTTCTATAGCATTTTCAAAATGTTGATTAGATAATATTGTTGTAGGACAAAGAATTGCTACTTGTTTATTATCTTGAATTGCCTTAAAAGCAACTCTAAAAGCCACTTCTGTCTTCCCGTAACCAACATCTCCGCATAAAAGTCTATCCATTGGTGTGCTTTTTTCCATATCTTCCTTTATTTGAAATAAAGCTCTTAGTTGATCTCTAGTTGGTTCATACATAAAGTCTTGTTCAAATTTTAATTGCTCATCATTATCTTTAGAGAATGCAAAACCTTTTTTCGCTTCACGTTCCGCCGCTGTTTTAATTAATTTACCAGCTATATCATGAAGTTTATTTTTAATACGGACTTTTGTTTTTTGCCATTCCGTTCCTCCAAGTTGGTGCAATGCTGGTGTTGCGCCTTCGTTTGAAGAATATTTCCAAATCAAATCTATCTTTTCTACCGGAATATATAATTTGTCTTTTCCTCTATATTTTATTTTTAAATAATCCTTCTTAATATCTCTTTTAATGAGTGTTTCAATCCCGCAATATTTTCCAATACCATGAAGATGATGAACTACATAGTCTCCTATAGCAAGTTTACTTAAATCCCTAATTTTAGTTCCATATTTAAATTGACTTTTATATTGCACCTTACTAGAACTTTTCTTAAATAGATCATTTTCCGTAATAATAACAAAATTGCTTATTGAAAAACCAGACGAAACCTCTTTTTCAATTATATTAATTGTATTACTCACAATATTATCTTCATCTGTAATAATGTATTTATGATCAATAAAGGAAATAAAACTGTCTATCTGTTTTTTACTTTTTAAACAAATAACTATAGTCTTACCTAAATGTAAATAAGTCTTTAAATCTTCATTCAATTGATTAACATTGTTTTCATATTTATAAATTGGTTTAACATCGTATTTGTCTACATAGTCAAGTTTCACATCAGGAAGTAAATTGTCCAAATTCATAACGAAAAGTTCATCATTATAAGATATTTCCTCAAAATGATTCATATACGGAGTTTTAATGGACTCTTTGTTTTCTTGTTCATAATGTAATATTTCTTCACGAAGCATTAAATACGAATTCTTAATTTGATTATGATCTATATAAACAACAATAGGGTTTTCAAGATAATCACTTATCTTACTTACCTCTGTATAGTGCGCTAAATACTTTTGTTTTTTTTCTATGTTGGAATCACTTTCTACAATAAATTCATCGAAAGGATGAATACTTATTTGATCGATGCTTGAAATAGATAATTGAGTATCCATATCAAAATATCGAAGTGATTCTATTTTATCACCCCACAATTCAATTCTAATGGGATTACTTTCAGAAATAGGAAATATATCTATGATATATCCTCTTGTTCCCATCTCACCTGTTTTAGTAACAATTGTCTCATTGGTATACCCTATTTTATATAAATCATTTATAAGTTTTTCTTTATCGATAGTTGATTCTACTGAAAGTTTAATAACGGATTTACTCCATTCCTCTTTCTTGGGAAGAAACCTCAAATACCCCATCAAATGTGTAACCACAATTTGAGAAGACGAGGATGAAGTGATGTTTTTTAATGTTTCTAATCTTGTTACTTTTAAATCAGGACTGATTGCTACTGCTTCACTAGTAATAAAGTCATCCATAGGAAAAAATAAAGAATCTACTTTTTCTCTTTGTAATAACTGTTGAATCTTATTAGCCTCGTACAACGTACTCGTTAAAATTACAATATTTCGATTCTGTTCATTATATATTTTTTTTAAATATACGACTAAAAGGTCATCAGTTAAACCTGATAACCCTATCTTGCCATGTTGATATTCTTTAAATAAATTGTTTATGACTTTCATTTAAACACACCCTTATGAATTACCATTATATTTGTTCATAAGACTCAAAAAATCCATTTTAACAAAATCTATTATAATATCTTTGAGTTTAACAATTAACTTTTCCATTATTTCTTTTTCTTCTTTGGAAAAGCGACCTAAAACATAATCTTTTGCATCTATTGTATTACTCGAAGAAACACCAACCTTTAATCTTTTGTATTCATTTGTACCTAGACATTGCTCTATATTTTTAAGTCCGTTATGTCCTGCCGAACTACCTTGACTCTTTAATTTGTAGCGTCCTAATTTTAAATCTAAATCATCATTTATTATTAAAATATCCTTAATGTCTATTTTAAAATAATTAATGAAATCAGCAATAACTTCACCCGACAAATTTATATAGTGTTGGGGTTTTAATAAAATTACCTTTTCGCCATTAAGGTTAGTTTCAACATATAAAGATCCTTTACGCTTCTTTATAATTTTTATTCCTAAGGATTCTGCTAAATAATCAATAACCATAAAGCCTGTATTATGCCTTGTGTTTCGATATTCTCTTCCCGGATTTCCTAGACCAACTATTAACTTCATACTATCACTCTCCAAACATCTTTCTAACCTCTATGGTATAATTTCCATCTGTATCATGCACAAAAAGGGGAGGTTCAAACTTTATGCCTTCCTTTCCATTTTTTATACCTTCTATTAAAACTATATTTGCCTCTTGATTACATTTAGGATAAACAAAACAAACTCTTTTCGGCTCAATATTGTTTTCCCTCATTTTAGTTAAAATTTCCATCAATCTCTCGGGCCTGTGTACTATTCCAAAATATCCTTGATTTTTTAATAATTTTTTAGCAACCTTAATTACACTATCTATATCGAGCATAAGTTCATGACGCGCTATAGTCTTATAGTCATTATCATTTACATGACTATTCTTAGTATATTTGAAATATGGAGGATTTGATACAACTACATCAAAAAAATCAGAATCGAATCGCTTTGAAACTTCTTTTACATCTTCATTTATTATTTTAATTCTTTCCTCTAAATTATTCAGCTGAATTGACTTTATAGCTAATTGATAAATTGGTTTTTGAATCTCAACACCTACAATATTAGCATTTGTTCTGGTCGATAAGATTAATGGTATTGGAGCGTTTCCGGTACCCAGATCAATTATATTTTTAATTTTAGCACGAATTGTTATAAAGTTTGCAAGGAGAACAGAATCAAGCGAGAAATTAAACCATTCTGTATTCTGTACTATTTTCATATCTTTATAACCTAGTAAATAATTAACAACTTCCATTTTCAACCTTTATATCTAAAATACCAACATCAGGGACATCCACCTGATATGTTTGAGCTAAAATGTCTACTGATACCACACGACCAAAGCCTTCTTTTGTTTCTACTCTTTGTCCTACATCAGGCAACGTTTTTCTTGCCTCTAAATAATTATCGTTTTCATAAGTTAAACAACATAAAAGACGGTTACACGCGCCATTTATTTTATTTGGATTTAAAGCAATATTTTGATTTTTGGCCATATTTATAGAGACGCTATCAAAATCATATAAAAAGTTATTACAACATAAAACCCTTCCACAAGGTCCAATTCCACCAACTACCTTTGCTTTGTCTCTGATTCCTATTTGCCTGAGTTCGATTCTAGTTTTATATATAGATGCTAGTTCTTTTGCCAATGTTCTAAAATCAATCCTAGCGTCAGCTGTAAAGTGAAATAATAATTGTTTTCGGTCTAAAGTAAAATTTGCATCTATTAAATTCATTTTAAGGTTGTGCTTCTCTATTAATTTTTTACAATCCAAAAATGCTTTTCTATTATCTTCTCTATTCTTTTCATAATTTTTGAAATCTTCCTTTGTAGCAATTCTTATTACTTTTTTCAAAGGCATATTAATATTTTCTTTTTTTAATTTTGTGTTTGCAATTACAACTTTGGCAAACTGAATACCCCTTTCAGTTTCCACTACTACATTCATTTCCTTATCTAGATTATGCCCAGCAGGAGAAAAGTAATATATGTGACCTTCATCATCAAAAACGACCCCTACAACATCTATCATACTACCTCACCGCTTTCCATTTTAAGAATTAACTTGTCCATTAATAAATTCACATTAATATTATACTTTATTTTTTCCTTTGATACCAATAATTGTTTTAATTTTGCTGTAATCTGATCAACTTTGTTAATATCAGCAATAGATTTTATGTCCGAAACATAATCATCAAATATATCTAAATTTCTATTGAGTTTCATATTTAATACATCTTTATACAAAAAAATCATAATATCAAATGCCCATATTAACGATTTCTTATCATTAAATATATCAATAAAGTTGTTTTTAACCTTTGTAATGACATCCACCTTCATAATCTCATAATTTTTTATAAAATTTACAATTGCATCTATTTTTTCCGCGGATAATTCATCTGAGACAAAACTATTGAGTTCATCTAAATTATTATAATATATTTTACCTATTTTAGTTAATGTTGACTCATTATTGCTTTGGTTATCTATGATAGGCTCTCTTCTTAAATGAATCACCTGACACCTTGAAGTTATAGTTTTAATAACTGCATTAATGTCATCTGTAGTTAATATAGCTATTATGTTTGATTCTGGTTCTTCTAAAAATTTTAATATACTATTTGCTGCTTGTACATTCAGTTTATCAACTTCGTTTATAATATATACTTTTTTTTCACCTTCGAGAGGTTTGGTTTGATGTTTTTTTTGTAAATCATTTAATTGATCTTTTTTAATCCATAATTCGTCCGGATTAATAATATTGATTTCTGGAAAGTTTCCATTATCAATCCTACGACAAATTGAACAATCAGCACAATTTCTGTTATTTAGGAGTTTGTTCGGACAAAGAAGAGTCTTCGCGAATGCTAAAGCAAATGAAGAACAAACATTCTTACTTTCTGAATGAAACAAATATGCATGTCCAATAGAGTTGTTCTTTATTTCTTTTTTAATTATATTATATGCAATAGGTTGTCCTTCTTTATAATCATCCAACATATAATACCTCCTTAAAATACAAAAATTAAAATCAAGGCTAAAAACGGAATGGCTGAAATACCAAAAATACTTATCAATCCTAAAGTTAGAAAATTAATTGGAATAAGTAAATTAAGAGGTGCAGCCATTAAATTATATGCATATAAAATGAAAGCACCAACAATTACTTTTTTAACAAATGAAAAAAATTTTTTTAGCACCTTTGTCCACCTCATTCAATTATATGAGGTTTGCCATATTTTATGAAATCTTTTTTCGTTCGAATAATGCTGTTCTAAGTGTAATGGCATCAAGGTATTCCATATCTGCACCCATTGGCACGCCATGAGCTATTTTAGAAACTGTAATATTTTTTGGTTCTAATCTCTTTGCTATATATAAAGCAGTTGCCTCCCCCTCAAGCGAAGGTTTCACAGCAATAATAAGTTCCTTTATTTTTTCCTTTTCAACCCTATTAATAAGCGCCTCAATATCAATATCTTCTGGATCAATACCGTTCGAGGGAGATATTAAACCTTTCAAAATATGATATTTTCCATTGAAAAGATTGTTTTTTTCAAATAACATTAAACTTCTAACATCATCAACTATGCATAGAATGCCACTATCTCTTGTTTTATCCTTACATATAATACATTCATCTTCCTCTGATAAATTATTACATATTAAACAATGTCTAATTTTATCCTTAACATCTGTAATTGAATCTGAAAAAGAACCTAACTTTTCCTTATCAAAATCAATCATAGCTAGAGCCATTCTTTCCGCAGTCTTCTCGCCTACACCTGGTAGGTTTTTCAAATTAGATATTAGATTATTTATACTTTTTGGATATGTCATAATTACATCAACCCTGTTAATCCAGATCCATATTTACCCATTTTTTGTTCTATCTCAGCATCAACTTTTTTTAGTGCATCATTTATTGCTACAACAATCACATCTTGAAGCATTTCAACATCTGTATTATCTAAGTTGAAATCTTTATCAAAAATGACTTCTAATATTTCTTTTTTTCCATTTACACGCACTTCTACAAAAGAATATTTCCCGGGAAATATTTTTGCATCTATTTCCTCCTTAGTTTTCAACATATCTTGTTGCATTTTTTGCGCTTGCTTCATCATTGCTTGAATATTCATATATATATCATCCTCTCATTTAATTTCTATTAGGTCTTCACCAAATATATTTATGGCTTCTTCTATTTCCTTACTTTTTTTCTTTCTTTTAACTGGTTTCTTGATTTCTTCCTCGTCGATTTCATCTAAAATTTCTATTTGCTTTTTTTCTTTTACAATTTTTATATAATGAGGTCTAATTTTCTTCCAGTCCTCATCACTTATATTTATTATCCTATATTTTTTACCAAACATATTTTCAATTAGTTTTTCTATCTCTTTTTTCAAAACATCTGCTTTCTCTACAATCACATTGTATTGATAAGACCAAATCACACATTGATCTGATACCCCTACAATTTTTCCATCAAGTAAAACAGTGGCTGCTTGTTTGAAATCCTTATTGATCAAAAAGGTAGATAATTGATTACATTTACTTTTCAATTCTGTTAGAAGACTTTTTTGAGCTGTAGCTAAAGTATTGTTTATCAAAATCTTCTTATATAAAGGAATGTTAACGAAGTTAAGTAACGTATCATTTTCATCTTCTGTTTCTTTTGATTTGACTGGCGTTATCTTCTCGTTAATTAGAGTTTCTTCACTTTCAACTTCCGTTTCCACAAATGTTTCTTTTTTAACATCATCAATGTTTTCTTTAACCTCTATTATATTCTCCTTTTTTATTTCTTCTGTTTCTTTCAATTCAATATTAGAAGGTTTTACATCCGTTAATTTTAACATCAATATTTCGAAAATTATCTTTGGGTGAGTCGAACTTCTTAGATCGCCTATTAACCCATTAATCTCTGTTATATAACGATAGATGGTTTCCTCATTTATTGTATCTAGCAAATCTTTATATTCTTCCATATCATATCTGTAATTGTTTTTAAAGAAATCTTTAGCTTTCTTATAAAGCAATATGTCTTTTAGAAAAACAACAGTATCTTCGGCAATCCTAATAAAATCTTTTCCACCTTGATAGAAACTATCTATTTTTTTAAACATGTGATCCATTTTTCCTAAAACAATATTTAATAACATTTGATATATATCATTACGTGAAACAGAAGAACTTAATAACTCCACATCTTCCATTTCTATATTATTATCTGTAAAAGAATATAACTGCTCTAGCAACCCAATTGAATCCCTCATTCCACCATCTGAAATTCTTGCAATTTCATATATAGCTTCTGGAGTAACTTTCATTTGTTCTTGTTCAATTATATAATCTAATCTAATTTTCATTTGTTCTTCTGTAATTTTTTTAAAATTGTAATTTTGACATCTAGAAATTATCGTAAGTGGTAATTTATGAATTTCTGTAGTAGCTAATATAAACACAACATGTCGCGGTGGTTCTTCTAATGTTTTAAGCAGTGCATTAAATGCCCCAGTCGACAACATGTGAACCTCATCTATTATATAAACTTTAAACTTACAGGTGGTAGGAGCTAAATTAATTTTACTCTTCAAATCCCTGATTTCATCAACACCATTATTAGAAGCAGCGTCTATCTCAATAATGTCACTAACCTGTTCAGTATTAATTAGGTTACATATTTCACAACTATCACAAGGATTTCCATCAATAGGAGATAAACAGTTAATAGCTTTAGCAAATATTTTGGCAATACTTGTTTTCCCAGTCCCTCGTGGTCCACCAAAAAGGTATGCATGACTTATCTTTTCATCTTTCACAATATTTCTCAAAGTCTTTACGATTACATTTTGACCCACTAAACCATCATAATTACTTGGCCGATACTTTCTATATAATGCCTTATATGTCATACATTCACCTTCTTTAAACTATATATACTATTATATCATTTTAACCTTCATTATTAAATAGAATCTACTGGTTTCTTCTCTTTTTAAAAAAATCTCTCAACAAGTTAGAACACTCTTCTTTATACATTGTGTTTTGGGATATAACTAAAGGTAATTCTATATCTTTTTCATTATTAGTTCCATATATAACTTTACTAATACGGGCTTGTTTAATAGCCCCCATACACATCGAACACGGTTCTAAAGTCACATACATAACACACCCGTTAAGTCTCCAATCTTTTATATATTTACACGCTTTTCGTATTGCTAAAATTTCAGCGTGACATGTTGCATCTTTTTTACTTTCCCTTTTATTGTATGCTCTTGCAATTATTTTTTTATCCTTTACTATAACAACGCCTACAGGGACTTCTCCTTTTCGAAGTGCTTTTTCAGCTTGAACAATTGCTTCATTCATATATAACTCCTCGATACTATCACCTAATTTCAAAAAAAGACGCACACAAAAAGGGATTGTTAAGGCTGCTTTCTTCCGAACCTGACCTGATTCCAATATTTTTGTTGCGCCATATATAATATACCTTACTTTAACGAAAAATACAATATCTAAAGGAAAACAATTTCACACAAAATATTTCCCGGGAAATAATTTTGTAAGCAAATGGCAACCGCTTCAATGTTTCACGTGAAACATTATCATTTGTTCTTTTTATGTTTCACGTGAAACATAAAAAAAGAGAGGTTTATTCCCCCTCTTCTTCAACTGAGTCCGTTTCTTCTTTTTCAATATTAAATACAGCGGTTACTTTTTGATCTTCTTTTAAAGATATTAGTCTAACTCCTTGAGTCACTCTACTCATTGTCGCTATCTGATCAATTGGTATTCTTATAACCATCCCACTATCTGTAATTATTATTAAATCTTGTTCTTCTTCGACAACTTTGAACGAAACAATTTTTCCATTCTTTTCAGTTGTGTTAAGTGTTTTAACACCTTTACTTCCACGGCGGGTAGTTCTGTACTCGTCTACTTTGGTTTTCTTACCGTAGCCATTTTCCGTTACAACTAAAACTTCTTTATCTTCTGATACTACTTCGATGCCTACACAAGTTGCGCCATCCAAGTTGATTCCTCTTACACCTGTTGCGGTTCTTCCCATTATTCTTACTTCTTCTTCTGCAAACCTAACCATCTTCCCTGATGATGACGCTAATAGGATTTGATTGTCGCCTGTTGTTTTCCTTACACCAATTAGTTCGTCGTCTTCTTTAAGTGTTATTGCAATCTTCCCAGTTGCACGAATGTTTTCAAACTCACTTACTTTAACACGTTTAACTATACCTTGAGTAGTTGCAAAAATAAAGTTTCCATCGTTCTCGTCTGGTTTGACTGAAAGGACAGAATTAATATTTTCGTCGGACTCCAATGGTAAAAGGTTCACTATTGGAAGACCTTTAGCTTGTCTACTAAATTCTGGTATCTCATAACCTTTAACACGATATACCTTTCCTTTATTAGTGAAAAACAATAAATATTCATGAGTTGTCATTGTTACTAAATCTTGAACAAAATCTTCCTCATTCGTGGTCATACCTTTAACACCAACGCCACCCTTGTTTTGAAGTCTATAAGTGTTTGATTGAATCCTTTTAATGTATCCTTTGTTTGTAAGAGTTATTATGATCTCTTCAACAGGTATTAATGATTCGTCTTCTATATAATCAATTGATGTATTATCAATAATCGTTCTTCTTTCGTCACTATATCTATCTTTAATTTCAAGCAACTCATTCTTAACAATTTCTAATACTTTCTCTTCACTTGCTAAAATAGATTTAAGTTCCTCGATTAAAGAAAGTAAAGATGTAAGCTCATTATCAATCTTTTCTCGTTCCAAACCAGTCAAACGACGTAATTTCATTTCTAAAATAGCTTCAGCTTGAACAAGCGAAAGTTGGAATTTATTCATCATAGTTTCTTTTGCTAATTCATCACTTTTTGACGTTTTAATTATTTTAATTATTTCGTCGATATGATCTAAAGCAATTTTCAAACCTTCTAATATATGAGCGCGATTTGCCGCCTTATCTAATTCAAACTTAGTTCTTCTATAGATTATTTCTCGTTGATGATCTATGTATTTTTCAATTATTTGCTTTAGTGTCATCACTTTTGGTTCGCCATCTGTTAATGCCAGCATTATTATTCCATATGACGATTGTAATGGTGTACTTTTATATAAATTGTTTAAAATAACATTTGCATTTGCTTCTTTTTTAAGTTCGACTACTATTCTAATTCCTTCGTAATTAGATTCGTCCCTTAAATCTGATATACCATCTATTTCTTTATTTCTAACTAAATCAGCTATTTTTGAAACCATATTAGCTTTATTAACTTGATAAGGTATTTCTGTAATTACAATACGTTGATGATTTTTATTATCTTGTATTTCTGCTTTTCCCCTTACAGTTATTATCCCTCTTCCAGTTTCATAGGCTTTCTTTATTCCACTACTACCTAGTATTGATGCACCCGTTGGAAAGTCAGGACCTTTAATATAATTCATTAATTCTAGTGTTGATATTTCATGATTTTCAATATACGCTACGCAACCATCTATTACTTCCCCAAGGTTGTGAGGTGGTATGTTTGTTGCCATACCAACAGCAATACCTGTAGCGCCATTTATAAGTAGGTTTGGAATCCTACTCGGCATTACAATTGGTTCTCTTTCCTCACCAGTGTAATTGTCACCAAAATCAACTGTATTTTTATTAAGATCTCTGACCATCTCACTAGCAATCTTCGACATTCTTGCCTCAGTATAACGCTGTGCTGCAGCCCCGTCGCCATCCAGCGAACCAAAGTTACCATGACCATCAACAATTGGATAACGATATGAGAAATCTTGTGCCATACGCACCATTGCATCATATATACTTGAATCTCCATGCGGGTGATATTTACCCATAACATCTCCGACAATACGAGCTGATTTCTTATGTGGTTTGTCATTTGTTACTCCGAGTTCGTGCATACCATATAAAATCCTTCGATGAACAGGTTTAAGTCCATCTCTAACATCCGGTAATGCTCTAGAAACAATTACGCTCATTGAATAGTCAAGAAACGACGTTTGCATCTCTTCGGATATATTTACATCTAATAATTTATCATTCATATATTTCACCTACCTAAACATCCAAATTCTTCACATAAAGTGCGTTAGTTTCTATAAAATTTCTTCTTGGTTCAACTTCTTCACCCATCAAAACATTAAATACTTCGTCTGCTTTTATAGCATCTTCGATATTAACTCTTAGTAAAATTCTATTTTCTATATTCATTGTCGTTTCACATAATTCAATAGCATCCATTTCACCAAGACCTTTATATCTTGATATTTCTTTCTTTGCGTTTTCAGGAAGGGTTGCTAAATATTCTTCCAAATCTCTATCATTCAATATATTTTTCTTTGTCTTACCATGAACCACTTTATAAAGTGGCGGTTGCGCAATATATATATGACCATTTTCAATAAGCGGCCTAAAGAAACGATAGAAGAAAGTAAGTAATAAAGTTCTAATATGAGCCCCATCGACATCTGCATCCGTCATTATAATTATCTTATGATAGCGTAATTTTTCGATGTCAAACTCTTCTCCAACACCTGTACCGATTGCTGTTATTAAAGACCTTATTTCTTCATTTGCAAAAACTCTATCGATGCGAGCTTTTTCCACATTAAGTATTTTACCACGTAAAGGTAAAATGGCTTGTGTTTTGGTGTCACGACCCGCTTTTGCGCTACCACCCGCCGAATCTCCTTCCACAATAAACATCTCTGATATAGTTGCATCTTTAGAAGAACAATCAGTAAGTTTACCAATAAGACCATTTATTTCAAGTGCACCTTTTCTTCTTGTTAGTTCCCTTGCCTTTTTAGCTGCCATTCTAGCCCTAGCTGCTGTTAAAGTTTTTTCAATAATCTTTTTAGCTTCATCTGGATTTTCCAATAAAAATCTTTCAAAACCTTCAGCAAAAACATTATCTGCTATCTTTCTTACTTCAACATTACCGAATTTTGTCTTCGTTTGGCCTTCAAACTGTGGATTAGGGTGTTTTACCGATATAATCATCGTCAACCCTTCTCTAACGTCTTCCCCTGATAAAGCCTCATCGTTATCCTTTAAGAACTTATTTTTCCTTGCATAACTATTAATAACTCTTGTAAGTGCTCTTTTTACACCTTCATCATGTGTTCCACCCTCATAAGTATTAATGTTATTTACAAAGGAATAAGTATTAGCTATATAACCATCATTATATTGCAAAGCAATTTCAACCGAAATATTATCTTCTTTCCCCTCTAGATAGATGGGTTTTTCGTGAATTAATGTTTTATTTTTATTTAGCATCGTTACATATTCAGAAATACCACCTAAATATAAGAAAGTTTCAACCTTATCTTCAACACGTTCATCTCTAATTAAAAAACGTATACCTTTATTAAGAAAAGCTAATTCCCTTATTCGTGTCATTAAAATATCGTAATCATATTCTATTGTTTCTGTAAAAATTTCAGGATCGGCTTTAAATGAAACTGACGTACCCGTCCTATCTAATGAACATTCACCTATTACCTTCAGCTCATCAGTAGGTTTTCCACCATTTTCGAATCGTTGATAATATACTTTTCCTTCTTTATATATTTTAACTTCTAAAAACTTACTTAACGCATTTACAACAGAAGCACCAACACCATGGAGTCCCCCAGATACTTTGTACCCGCCACCACCAAATTTACCACCAGCATGTAAAACTGTAAAAATCGTTTCAACTGTTGATTTACCTGTTTTTTTATGAATTCCAGTTGGAATACCCCTTCCGTCATCATTAACTGTTATTACATTATCTTTTTCAATAATAATTTCTATATCATCACAGTATCCCGCTAATGCCTCATCAACTGCGTTATCAACTATTTCCCACACAAGATGGTGTAGTCCCCTACTTCCCGTTGATCCAATGTACATACCTGGTCTTTTCTTTACTGCTTCAAGTCCTTCTAACACTTGAATATCAGAAGAATCGTAATGTGTTTTATTTTCGTTCATTAATATCACCTCTATATTTATTTTGATTTTCTTCTTTTACTACACCATTTTTAACCATAAATATACTAATTTCCTTAAATTCTGATATATCTATGTTATTTATATCAGTTGTAGTTATAACTATCTGCATTCTTTTACTTAAATACCTCATAATAGCGATTTTTTTCCTATTATCAAGCTCACTGAAAACATCATCAAGTAATAACAAAGGATATTCACCTTTTTTTTCTTTAAAAATTTCTATCTCAGCTAATTTCAAACTTAAAACAGCCATTCTTTGTTGTCCTTGAGAACCAAAATCTTTGATATTGTTTTCTCCCATGAAAAAAAGAAAATTATCACGATGAGGCCCTGTTATTGTCTGTGTTATAAAAATTTCTCTTTGTAAATTATTTTTATATTTTTCTATCAATGCTTGTTTTATCTCTTCTGCTGTAGTAATCGAAACGGATGTTTCGTACTTTAATTCCACATCTTCTAACCCTTTAATTTTTCCGTTAACTTTTTTTATTGCCTTATTTAATTTATCAATGAAGTCTTGCCTATACATATATATCATTACTGCATTATCAACAAGTTGTCTAGTAATTATATCCAAATAACCACTGTCGTAACTTTCAAGAGTTATTTTCTTTAAATAATCATTTCTATTTTTTAAAATAGTATTATAATTATTCAAATACATAAGATACTGATTATCAAGTTGACCTATCTCGACATTAAGAAATTTTCTTCTTTCGCTAGGAGAACCCTTTAAAAGTATTAAATCATCAGGATGAAAAGTAATAACATTAAAATATGATATATATTCGCTTATTTTTTTTATAGGCTTTTTATTAATGCTGACTTTCTTTCCTTTATTATTAATTAGAATCTCTAATTCAGATTCATTTTGACTTTCTTTTTTCTTTATAATACCTTTTATCTTTGTACTTTTTGTACTTGCTCTAATGAGATCGGTATCTTGATTTGTTCGATATGATTTTGTAATCGCTAAAACATATATACTTTCTAAAATATTAGTTTTACCTTGGCCATTATTTCCAAGAAAAACATTGATTTTTTTATTTAACTCAATATCTAAGTTTTCATAATTTCTGAAATTCTTAAGTTGTATTTTTCTTACTATCATATACTATATTTTTAACGATCATATAATCACCTTTTTTTGTTATTTAAACACCATTGTCAACATATATATTATACCACATTTAACTTCGTAAGACCATCTTTTTCCTTTTAAATACAAAGAAAAAGAGCCTTTTTAAAGGCCCTTAAATTTAATATTTTTATTTACCCAAACAAAATTGTCTAAATAGTTCATCTATTAGTTCATCACTATAGTTTTCACCAATAATTTCACCTAATAATTCATATATCTTTTTTAGATCTATGGCAATGATATCAACAGGAACATTATTAGTAAGCCCTGCTTCTATATCTTCAATTAGATTAACCGATTCATTTAGAAGGCCTATTTGTCTTGCATTAGATAAGTACATTAAATCTGCTTGTTCCAGTTCATCTATGCCAAACAATTCCCTGATTTTATCTTTTAGGGCATCTATCCCTTCCTCTGTTACAGTGTTCCCATATATAATAATTTCATCTTGCAGTTTTGATTTATCAAGATTAGATGCCAAATCATTTTTGTTTATATATATTATTCTTTTCATGTTTTTTGTTTTTTCTAATAATTTCAGGTCATCTTCATTAATTTCTTCGTTATTATTAAGTACTAAAATAACAAAATCAGCCTCATCTAAGGTTTTCATACTTTTATTAACACCAATTTGTTCTATCTTATCTTCTGTTTGTCTTATCCCTGCTGTATCTATTACATTCAGTATTATTCCATCGATATTTACTATTCCCTCGACTATATCACGTGTAGTACCGGGAGTATCCGTAACAATGGCTTTATCCTCATCTATTAGTTTATTTAGAAGACTACTTTTTCCAACATTGGGACGCCCTATAATTGTTGTCTTTATACCCTCTTTAATTATCTTGCTATTTTCAGATTCCTTGAGTATTTTGTGAGCTTCAGTCTTTATTTTTGCTATACTTTCCTTGATCATATTATTTGTTATAACAAGGATGTCTTCATATTCTGGATAATCTATATTTACATCGATATTTATTAATATATCACGAATATTATCTCTTAGTAACTTTACCAACCTAGAAATTTTACCCTCTACTTGGTTTATTGCTAATTTACGCATTTTTTCAGTTTTAGCATTAATTAAGTCCATTACCCCTTCTGCTTCAACCAAATCAATACGGCCATTCAAAAAAGCTCTTTTGGTAAATTCGCCAGGTTCTGCTAACCTAGCACCATTAGACAAAACTAAAGATAATACTCTATTCGTAGTATTAATTCCACCGTGGCAATTAATTTCTATGATATCCTCTTTTGTATAGGTTTTTGGAGATAACATAACAGATACTAAAACTTCATCTACAATCTCTTCTTTGTCTATAATATGTCCATAATTAATGGTATGACTTTTTACTTTTGTAAGATCATTCCCTTTAAAAATTTTATTTGCGATTGCAACGGCGTCAGTTCCGCTTAATCTAATTATAGAAACAGCTCCTACTCCTAATGCTGTTGAGATAGCTGCTATAGTATCATTCATATTTTACCTCCTCACTATATATATTTTCTGTTTTAATGTGAAAAAAACGAATAATAGTTAATTATTCGCTAAGACCGTATTTACTATTAAATTTTTCGACTCTACCTGCTTTAGATGCTCTTGTTTGTTTACCTGTATAAAACGGATGACATTCTGAACATACTTCAACATGAATATCGTCAGTTGATTTAGTCTTAAAAGTAGCTCCACAACTGCATGTTGCTGTTACTTCTTTATAAATATTATTCTTCTTCATACTTTTGCTCCTCTCATCATGATAATAATCACAACAATTTGTAAATCTACTATATTATATCAACTGTCTTATAATTTGACAAGCATAAATTCAATTTGATCTACATTTATTTCAATCTATTATTTTTTCGTTTATTATTTTGATTATTTTTTCAGTTATCGCAGCATAACCCTTAGCTGAAGGATGAATATCTATTGGATTGGGCAGAAAATCTGAATTTTGTTCGAATTGTTTATAGACATCAACAAAATATAAGTCATACTTATTACTCACTTTTTTCATTTCATTATTAGCATATAGAATTACATTGTCTATTTGCTTTGCAAAATCCTTTTTCATATGCCAAAGCGGATTATAATATCCAACAAGGATAATATCCTCCATACAATATTTTTTAATTAGTATAATCAATTTTTCAATATCTAAAATAACTTCATCAACATATTTTTTTAATTCGATATCATCTTGAAATGTTATATCCATACTATTAATTCCTAATTTATAAAACAAGTCATTTGCTCCTATTGATAGCGTAATTATATCTGCTTTTGCAAGCGCTTGCTTAAGCGTAATCTTTTTTCCATCCACTTCTATGCTTTTATTATCATTAATATCTTTTATTAAGTCTGTAGTTCTATAACCACTAACTGCAAATTGCTTTGTATAAAATGTTAATTTATTCAAAGAATCTAAATAGTCCGCCACATTGTCAGTATAACCATAGGATATTTTACCATATGGATTTTGCCCTGCTGCAAGCGAATCCCCCAAGGCAACATAATAAATACCGTGATCAACAGTCAAAAGATATATCATAATAGGTAAACCAATAATTAAAATAAGAGCGAAAAGTTTTTTCAACGATAATAACCTCCTAAAAAAAATAGAGCATTACCTCTATTTAATTATATTAGACAATCTTTATTTTAGCACCTAATCCATTAAGTTTTTCCACAATACCTTCATACCCTCTTAAAATATGATCAATATTATGAATTGTTGTCTTGCCTTCAGCTATTAAAGCCGCTAAAACAAGACAAGCTCCAGCTCTAAGATCAGTAGCTATTACCTCGCACCCTTTTAAAGGAGTAACACCATAAACTATAGCTTCTTTATCTTTGGTTTTGATATTAGAACCCATTTTATTTAAATAATCAACATTTAAAAACCTGTTTTCATATATTGTTTCTTCTACTTTTGAACTTCCCTCACACTGCGTAAGTAATGTAGTGATAGGTTGTTGTAAATCAGTTGGAAAACCAGGGTAAGGTAATGTTTTTATGTTTACTGATTTCATATTATCTGATTTGCTTATTATAAAATAATCATTTCCTACTTCAATTTTTATGCCTATTTCTTTTAATTTTAATAAAAGCGCATCTAGATGTTCTGGTATTACATTAGAAATTTTTACATTGTTTCCCATGAGTGAAGCTGCAATCATGTACGTTCCAGCCTCAATTCGGTCTGGAATAACTTCATGAGAACAACCTTCTAATTTGGAAACACCAATTATTTTTATTTCGCTCGTCCCAGCTCCAATTATTCTTGCTCCCATATTATTTAAAAACATAGCAACATTAACAACTTCTGGTTCCTTTGCCGCATTTTCTATGATTGTTGTTCCTTTTGCTTTAACAGCAGCAAGCATTATGTTTATAGTTGCACCTACACTTGCAATATCAAGATATATATTGTTTCCTATAAGTTCATCAGCTTCTATTATATATTGATTTTCCCTTTCAGTAACTATAGCTCCTAAAGCCTCAAAACCTTTCAAATGCAAATTAATTGGTCTTGCACCAATCTTACATCCCCCAGGAAAATACATATTTACCTTTTTGTACTTACCGAGAAGAGCCCCCATAAAATAATATGATGCTCTTAATTTTTTTGAAATAGATTCTGGAATTTCCTTGTTTTCTATATTAGTAGAATCAATAACCATTGTTTCATCTTCTATTTTTACATCGGCATTTAAATACTCAAGTATTTCATTAAGGGCATCTCTATCTGTTATGTTGGGAACATTGGATATTGTAACTATACCATCACTTAAAACTGATGCAGGTATTAAGGCAACAGCGCTATTTTTAGCACCGCTAATCCTTACTTCCCCTTCTAATATATGTTTTCCCTCTATTTCTAATCTTTGCATATTTACCTCCAACTAATTTCATAATATACTATTAATTTATAAAAGAAAGGTTACTTTTTATGCTTCAGAAGAACTTCCAAAAAGTTTTATTTTTTCTTTTACTACCTCTTTTATTGCTTGTTCTCCTGCGCTAATAATTTTTCGCGGATCATAAACATCTTTATTGTCTTCAACGTATTTTCTAATATTTTTATTCCATGCTATTTGCAATTCTGTGTTTATATTAATCTTGCATATGCCAGAAGATATAGAATTCTTTATTATTTCATCACCTATACCTGTACCACCATGTAATACTAAAGGAATATCTATTGCATCTCTTATTTCCTTCATTTTAACTGTATCAATTTTAGGTTCACCTTTGTATATTCCGTGAACACTACCAAGCGCAGGAGCTAAAAAATCAACTCCTGTTTTTAAAACTAATTCTATACAATCTTCTAAATTGGCGTAAGCTATATCTGCTTCTATCCCGTCTTCATTCCCACCTATATGACCTACTTCTGCTTCAACTGTCACATTTCTTTCATGGGCATATAAAACAACTTCTTTAGTAATTTTAATATTTTCTTCTAAAGAATATGAAGAACCATCTATCATTACAGATGTAAAACCATTATCTATAGCTTTTTTACAACTTTCAAAACTCCTACCATGATCCAAGTGAAGCGCAACAGGAATTGTTATATTTAGATCTATTATTAAACCTTCAACTAAATTGTATACTGTTTTAAAACCACCCATGTATTTTGCAGCACCCTCACTTACTCCCAAAATTACTGGACTATCTAATTCGTTACATCTTTCCAAAATGTATTTTGTCCATTCTAAATTGTTAATATTAAATTGAGGTACGGCATAAATAGAATTTTTAGCTCTATTTAACATCTCTTTAGCGTTAACTAACATATTATCACCTACTAATATCTTATTATGTTTTTAAAGTAGAGTCAATTTAAGCGTATGTAATTAACGCTATTTTACACTATCTAAATAGATAATAGAGAGCAAATAATATGAAAATAAGTCCGCCAATTATCTTTGATAGTTTTTCACTTCTCTTTGCTATTACTTTTCCAATGTTTAAACCCACATATGTAAAACAAGAACTCGTTAAAGAAAAAATGAAACTGCATAATATGTATTTACTGGTTATGAAATTAATACCAATTCCGGCTGAAAAACTATCTATACTAACAAAAAAAGAAAACATTACAATTCCAACAAAACTAGTTAAATAGATGTTTTCCTCTTTTTTGGCGGATTCATATATCATTTCTACACCAAGCAACATAAAAATTGTATAAACAACTATTCTTATGTCTGGAAGTATAAAAATTTTAGCAAAATTCCCTACGAACATGCCAATAAGCGGCATAAAAAAATGAAATATTCCTACACTTAATGCTATTGCTATTATCTTTTTTCTATTAAGATTTAATGCACTATAGCATAAAGAAAGAGAAAAGGCATCCATGCTCAAACCAATACCAATAAAAAAAATAGAAAAAATTTCCACTCTTGTTCCTCCTTCTAAATTCTATTTAGAAACAAGTTCTTTATGATTATTTTAGAAATTTATCTATTATTTCTTGAACAAAAAATTTATATTCTACTTCTGTTGATTCTTCAGCTTCTAATAAACACAGTGGCGGAAATAATACACACCACCAATTATTACCTTCACCTTTTCCTATTTTTACTAATATCGATTCGTAATAACCTTCGTCATATTCTATTCCTTTATATTCTTTATTAGGAAAATAATGATATCCAAAATCAATGTTGTATCCTATGTTATAATTTTCCTTTTCCATCACTTTTTTTATACTTTTATCAAAATTCCCAATGTTTGCTTTAATTATATCTCTTGCATCATCTATGTTTGCAGCGTCCTTCAAATGCGTGTACACTTCACTTTGAAGTTGTGTTTTTACTTTTTCTTTTACATTTTGATCATAACTAGAATTACTGTTTGCAAGAACTCTCAATCTTATTGCGTCATCAGGAATAATCTTCTTACTTACTGATAGTTCCTTAAATATAGTTAATGATAATATAAGTATAAGACCACAAATTATTTTTTTCATATAAAAATCCGTCCTCCCTATTACATAATGAACGGATTTATAATTTTTAATCACTAATATTATAAAAAATGAAAAGCATTCGAGTTCTTCCTTGCAAATCACATTTAAATACATAATTTGAATCATTAAAATATTTAGATACCAACTTAACAAGTTCTTCACTTTGATTAGAACCTATCTCAAAAGCTAATATTGCCCTCTTATTTAAAACCTTCTTGGCATCTTTTAATATCTCTTCATAATACTTCAAACCATCAAGACCACCATATAAAGCAATTGATGGCTCATATTGTTTGACTATATCCATAATCTCTTCGTCTTTTCTCAAATATGGTGGATTACTTACTATAATATCAAACTTTTTCTTTCTTTTAATTACTTCCTCTAACATATTAGATTTATATATATCTACTGATACATTTAATTTTTCTGAATTATACTTTGCAACCTCTAAAGCTATGTCGGAAATATCTGTTAAGGTTACATTCAAATTGGGTATTTCCTTTTTTAAAGTTAATCCTATAGCACCTGAGCCAGTTCCTATATCTATTATAGATATATCACTACCAAAATATTTTAAAATATATTCTTTAGTATTATAAACTAATTCCTCTGTCTCAAAACGTGGAATTAAAACACCTTCTTTTACATGAAAATTATATCCATAAAAGTTAACATTTTCTAAAACATATTGAATTGGTAATCCTTTTTTTATTAAATTTACCTTTTCCTCGTAAGATTTTAATTTGTCTTCATCAATTTCAACATTATTTATTTTACCTATTTCTTCTAATTTAAAATAATTTTTAAGTAAATAATCTATTGTTTTAGAATCTAATTTATATTCTTCCCTACTTATCCTTAATAATTCTTTATATGTCATTATTCGCCTGCTAATTTTCTTTTCAAATCTTCTGTTATAAGTGGTTCTATTATTTCCTCTAATTTACCTAACATAATACGATCTAATTGCATTACTGTAAGGTTTATTCGGTGATCTGTTATTCTATTTTGTGGATAATTATAAGTCCTTATTTTTTCAGAACGATCACCAGTCCCTATTTTTGAACGACGAAGAGCTCCTTCTTCTTCCTCTTTTTTCTTTGCATTTTCTTCATATATTTTATTTTTAAGGATTTGAAGAGCCTTTTCCCTGTTTTTTATCTGACTACGTTCATTTTGACAAGTAACAACAATACCTGTAGGAATATGAGTTATTCTAATAGCACTATCGGTTGTGTTTACAGATTGTCCACCGGCTCCACTACTACGATATACATCAACTTTTAAATCACTTTCTTTTATTTCAATATCGACATTCTTTTGTTCTGGAATAACAGCTACAGTAGCTGTTGATGTATGAACTCGACCTTGTGATTCAGTTGAAGGTACCCTCTGTACCCTATGTGCACCACTTTCATATTTAAATTTTGAATATACATTATTTCCTTTAACCATAAATTCAATTTGACTGAAACCCCCGGCTTCTCCTGGCATGCTAGATATTAACTCCGTTTTAAAACCCAAATTTGCTGCATATCTTGTATACATTTCGTACAGATCACCTGCAAATATATTTGCTTCAGCCCCACCAGCAGCGCCTCTAATTTCAATGATAACATTTTTAGTATCATTTTCATCTTTAGGTATCAATAATATTTCTATTTCTTCTTCTAATTTTTCTTTTTGCATTTGCAAGGATTCTAATTCTTCCTTAGCCATAAGTCCTAACTCGCTATCACTAACCAGTTCTTTAGTTTCGTCTATTTGAACCAAGATCTTTTTATATTTTTCATATGCGATAACAATATCTTCAAGAAGAACTTTTTCTTTTGAAATAGCAGTTGCTGCCTTGATGTCATTTATTATTTCAGGGCTCATCAACTGTTTTTCCAATTCTTCATACTTTTTTGTAATGTTTTCTAATCGCTCTATCATACTATCACTCTCCAAAAAGGATTATTCTTCTAATTCATCATCTTCACTAATTATTTTTAAATCCTCAATATCGCTATCATCATCACTATCATCAACGACATCTTCATCAAAATCATAGTCATCATCCGTTGATACATTATCTTCTTCTATTTCTTCAGTAATTTCCTCATATTCCTCTTCACTTTCATCAACTACAATGTTTACAACATGATTTTCTCTTAAATCCCAATTTGTACTATTAAGTAAGATAAATCTTTTATCGGTTGTAAGAGATGTAAAAAAATCAGCAATAAGGTTTTCAAATTCTTCACTTATTTCAAGAAGATCACATATTTCTCTAAACAAGTCAACTGTAGTTTTAGATTTTTTCCCTTGTTTAATAATTTGATATGCTATATCATTATACGATAATAATTCTAATTCACTTTTATCAATTTTATAAATATCCATAGTTCCCTCCTACATTTTTTCTGGGGCTTTAACGCCAATTAAATTAAGTGCATTATTTATTACTATTTTAACTGACTTAACGAGTAATAATCGTTCATTTGTATATATCTCATCATCAGATAAAATCTGCTCATTATTATAATATATATGCAATGCGTTAGCAAGGTCATAAACATAATTAGTAATAAGATGAGGCATTCTCTTTAAAGCGCTTGCTTCCACAACATTTTTAAACTCATTGATTTTTTGTAAAATATCATATGCATATTCACTTTCAATGGTACTAAACTTTTCTACTTTTTTAAGTTCTCTGCCCTTAAGAAGCGAACATATTCTTGCATTTGCATATGAAACATAATAAACTGGATTATCTTGAGCTTTCTTGATGGCTAGTTCTATATCGAAATCCATTTGAGCATCTATATTTCTCATTGCAAAGAAGTAACGTGCTGCATTTATTCCAACTTCTTCAACAAGTTCAGTAACAGTTACAACATTTCCTGTTCTTTTACTCATTTTGACTTCTTCTCCGCCTCTTAAAAGCCTAACCATTTGAATAATTTTAACTTCTAACTTTTCTTTTTCATATCCTAAAGCTTCAATAGCTGCCTTAAGTCTTGGAACATAACCATGATGATCAGCACCAAAAACATTAATCAACTTGTCATATCCACGACTAATCTTATCTAAATGATAAGCTATATCTGGTGTAATGTATGCATATTCATTATCACTTTTAATCAAAACTCTATCTTTTTCATCGCCATAATCACTTGATTTTAACCATAAAGCTTCTTCTTTCGTATATGTTTTACCAAGACTTGATAGTTTGTCTAAAGCTTCTTCTATACGCCCTGCTTCCCTTATTTTTCTCTCACTTGTGAATATATCAAAGTGTACTCTAAAATTTTTTAAATCTTCTTTTATTCTATTTAATAATAACTCAAGTCCTATATCTCCGAAAAATGTTACAGGTTTATCCAAATAAGCATCTTTTTGTTCATCATATATTTTTTTTGCTATATCTATTATTTCCTTACCATAATAACCATCTTCCGGCATGTTTTCCTCAAGACCACAAAATCCAAAGTATCTTGCTTGGATTGACTTTCCAAGATTGAATATTTGATTTCCACCATCATTTACATAATATTCCCTTGTAACATTAAAACCCGCAAAATCTAAAATTCTACATATATTATCCCCATAAGCACTTCCTCTTGCATGGCCTAAATGAATAATACCTGTTGGATTAACACTTGCAAACTCTACATTGATTTTTTCGCCAGCTCCTATTTCACTTTTTCCATAATCCTTATCTTTTTTTAAAACATCATTAATTACATTAAATAATATCTTCTTATTTATAAAAAAATTTAAAAATCCTGGTCCAGCTATCTCGATTTTTTCAATATATTCATTTACTCCAATAATCTGTTTTATTTCGTTTGCTATCTCTACTGGGTTTTTCTTAAGTTTTGACGCTAATTTCATTGCAACATTAGTCGCATAATCACCATTTTTCTTTTCATTTGGAATATCTAATATAACGTCAATATCATTTATATTCATCTGTTTCAATGCTTCTTCTATTATTATCTTTATTTCTTCTTTTATATACATATTATTCCTCCCACTTAAAATCAATTATAAAAATCCCAATCTCTTCGTTGTTCATAGTTAATTTGTACTTTATATAAAATGAATTTCTATCTTTTTTTATCATTAAGGTTTTTATCTTCAGCTCTAATACCATGTTTGGATTATATATGATGTAAGATGATTTAGTCATATTTTCTTCATCAAAAATAAGTTTCATCTCATATTCATTACTTTTTCTTTCAATAACAATTATATTATCCATTTTAATTTTTACTAATACTTCTTTTTCATTAAATGTTATGGTATTTACTTTATCATAACTTCCTTTTTGCGAAATAACTGTTTCTTCACCTAAATTGTCAATAATACTCATTTTAATTTGAACATTTTTCATATCTCACCTATAAATTATTCGTTGCAATTATAACATAACTTAAAAAAAAAAGAAACTAAATATCATATAATATTACTTTATGATGTTTATTCCTTTGACTTGATATACAAGAATGTTATATTTTTAAGTTTTATAAACATAATAAACATAGGGATTTAGGTGATTGGATGAAAAAAATAAAATGGCTTCTTTTTATTATGTGTTTCTTTATTTTTTCTTTTATTTTTATTCATTATGGTTTTTATACTGCTGCTAAATTATCATCTAAAATTAATATTAAAAATGCTAGTAATGTTTTTTTATATGATGATTCTGAAAATCTTTTTTTTCAAGGAAATGGACAGAAAGAATGGATTTCACTTGATAGAATGTCAAAACATATAATTAATGCTACTTTATCTATCGAGGATAAAAATTTTTATCATCATGTTGGATTTGATTATTTAAGAATTCTTAAATCCTTATATGAAAATGCTAAGGCAAAAGAATATGTTCAAGGTGCTTCAACTATAACACAACAATATGTTAAAAACTTATATCTTGATTTCGATAAAAAATGGGAAAGAAAGATCGAGGAAGCTTGGCTTACAATAAAAATGGAAGTTCAATATTCAAAAGATGAAATCTTAGAAGGTTATCTAAATACAATAAATTATGGAAATGGTGTTTTAGGGATAGAAAATGCCTCAAGGTATTATTTTGACAAAAGTGCAGAAGATCTTACTCTTGCAGAAGCTTCTATGTTAGCTGGAATTCCAAAATCACCAAATAACTATTCACCTCTAAATGATGAATTAAAAGCAAAAAGTAGACAAAATATTATTTTAACAAGCATGGTAAATAACAATTATATAACTGAAGAAGAAAAAGAAGATGCTTTTAATACTGAACTTTTTTATATTGGAAAAAAAGAAAAATATGATTTAGCAACTTTAATGTACTATCAAGATGCAGTTATGGAAGAACTTCATAATATAAAGTATATTCCCTCATCGTTAATTGAAACTGGTGGTCTAAATATATATACAAATCTTAATATAAATGCTCAAACCATTTTAGAAAACGCCGTTAATAATAATTTGAAAGAAATTGAGGATATGCAGGTTGCAAGTGTTGTTGTAGAACCTAAGACAGGTAAAATAATTGCTTTAACGGGTGGTAAAGATTATTTAAAATCACAGTTCAATAGAGCTGTTGATTCAAAAAGACAAGTTGGTTCTGCAATCAAACCATTTCTTTATTATGCCGCCTTAGAAAATGGGCTTACTTCTTCAACTACCTTTTTAAGTGAACCTACAATCTTTACTTTTGGTAATAACAATTCTTATGCTCCTAGTAATTATGGAAAATATTATCCTAATAAACCAATATCAATGGCTGCTGCTATTGCCTATTCTGATAATATTTATGCCGTTAAAACTCATCTTTTTCTTGGTGAAGATGTTCTTGTAAAGACGATGAAAAGAGTAGGTGTTAAAGAAAAACTAAATCCCGACGCTTCACTTGCTCTTGGAACAGGAGAATTAAATATTATCGATTTTTTAACAGGATATAGTACTTTAGCAAGCGAAGGAATAAAACGTGACCTTCATTTGATTAACAAAATTACGGATTTAAAAGGAAACGTTATATATGAACATAAAAATGTTGAAGAAACAGTACTTGATAAAAATGTAACTTATATATTAAATGAACTATTAACTACAACTTATGATTACAATATGCTTGATTATAATACTCCTACTTGTTTAAATATATCTCATAAAATATCTAATAAATGGGCTTTAAAAACAGGAACAACAGACTTTGATGCTTGGGCAATTGGATATAATCCCGACTTATTAGTTGGTGTTTGGACAGGATACGATGATAATAAATTATTACAAACAGGAGCTTCCAAATATTCAAAAAATATATGGGTCGATACAGCTGAAGGATATTTAAAAGATAAAGAATCATCTTGGTATGAAATTCCAGAAAATGTTGTTGGCACTTTAGTTAATCCTATTAATGGAAATATTAACGATGAAGCAAGCAACAAAAAAAGAATTTTGTTTTATCTAAGAGGTAGTGAACCACAGATAAGGTAAAATTCTTTAATTCTTTTCTATTTTAATAATCATTTGATAGATATTTTCAAAATCAAAATCTTCAACATTTACTTTAAAACCTGCTGTTTTAAGTTCATCAACAGCGCTTCTTATAGCTTTTACACCACTATTTAAATCATTTGGATCAAGTTCTTTTTTATCATTTACTATTCCATTTGTTTGACGATATTCCGCTACCAGACTATCAGTAAATGTTTTTGATTGATTTCCTTGATGAAAATCATTTTTAATGTCGTTAGATTCATTGATTTTATTTTTTTCAGCTTCTGCTTCTTCAGGAAACATGATAAAACGAGGTCCTGCTTCTGGTTTTTCATGCTCTATATTAGGAGTACTTATATTATCATCTGCAGGAGTTATTCCTAATAATTTATTTACATCGGCATTTTCCTTAACAGGATTGATATCTTCAGCTTTTTCCTTTATTTGATCAACATCAACTGTTCCTATACCTTCATTTTCACCTGCTGGTTGTAATAAAGGAGCTTCTTGTATATTTGAAATAATAGGTTCTTCCTTTATTCTTGGCATATCTATATAAGGAATTGGAGCTGAAGGGACTTGATCTAATGAATTATTTAAAGTTTCATTAAAATCTAGTGTTTCTACTGATGGAATTATATTTTCAATTACATCTGGTTTTTCTTTTTCTAATTCAATATTAGGTGAAGTTTGAGATTGCATTGCTGGATTTTGAATGGTTTTTATTAAATCATCAGTTTGTCTTACAGTCAGTTTGCTACTTATAATTTTTTCTAAAACTTGTTTTTGATCTTCTGCATTCTTTAAATTTAGTAAACTTCTTGCATGACGTTCAGATATTTTTCCATTCAATAAAGCTTCTTTTACTTCGGGAGAAAGACCAAGTAATCTCAACTTATTAGAAATAGTTGATTGATTCTTTCCCATTCTATTAGCTAATTGTTCTTGGGTTAAATATCCTTTATCAAGTAATTTTTTATATGATTCTGCTTCTTCGAGTGCTGACAAATCTTTTCTTTGAATGTTCTCTACAACAGCAACTTCAGCACTTTCGTTGTCATTTAAATTCATTACAATAGCAGGAACTTTTTGCAATCCAGCTAATTGAGCGGCTTTATAACGACGCTCACCAGCGATTATTTCATATTTATCATTTAATTTTCTTACAACTAATGGTTGTATAATTCCATGTTGTCTTATAGAATCGGCAAGTTCATTTAATGCTTTTTCATCAAAAGTTAAACGTGGTTGGAATCTATTAGGTAATATATCATCTATAAATAAATTAACTATTTCCTTTTCAATTTTTTCATTCATTCTGGACCCCTCCATATTCTATACTAATTATATAATACTATTAAAAATCCTTTTTTACAATGGTTTTTTCTTAGTTTCTTTAAAAGAACGAGGATATTTATAATCTATATGTCCCTCTCTTCTTATTTTTATAAGAGTTCGCGTACTTTCCTCTATAGGTAAGAAAAATTCTTCTATTTTTTCTATTCTACTATTAAGAATTTTTATACTTTTCTTATCTTCTTTTAGTTCTTCTGATGCATTACCTTTCATACATATGAAACTACCTCCAATTTTAACCATTGGAAGGCAAAATTCATTTAATATTGAAAGCCTTGCTACAGCTCTTGATGTAACAATATCGAATCTATTTCTATTTTCTTTAGCATATTCCTCGGCACGAGCATGAATTGTTTCTATTTTCTCTAAATTCAATTCACTTATTACTTCCTTTAAGAATTTTATTCGTTTATTTAAACTATCAACCAAAACAACATGAAGATTAGGAAAAATTATTTTTATTACAAGACCAGGGAATCCAGCACCTGTTCCAACATCACATAAATTTTCGACTTTATTAAAGTCCTCAACCTTAGTTAAAGTAAGACTATCATAAAAATGTTTTAAATATACACTTTCTTTTTCAGTAATATTAGTTAAATTCATTACCTTATTTTTTTCTATTAATAATTCATAATATTTTTCTAATTGCTTTAATTGATTACTATTTATATTTATACCTAATTTTTTTAATTCTTCTATGAATAATTGCTCAGACATTTGCATAATGCTTTCTTAAATATATTGTTAAAATTGAAATATCTGATGGGTTAACCCCACTGATTCTAATAGCTTGACCGATTGATAAAGGTCTTACTTCTTTTAGTTTTTGTCTTGCTTCAGTAGCTAAATTAGGTATTTTATCATAATCAATATCACTTGGAATTATTTTTTCTTCATTTTTTATCATTTTTTCAGCTTCTTTTATAGTTTTATTTATATATCCTTCATATTTTATGTTAATTTCAACTTGCTCTAATATTTCTTCATCATTATAACTAAGATATTTTTTAATATCTTTTATTTTAATCTCAGGTCTTTTTAATAAAAGATGAGCATTACAATTATATTCTTTTATATATAAACGTTTAAGTTCATCTATCAATGACTCAATTTGGTTCTTTTTTTCTAATAATCTCTTATATTTTAATTCTTCTATTAAACCAACTTTATATCCGTATTCTCTTAATCTTAAATCAGCATTATCATGTCTAAGTAATAAGCGATATTCAGCTCTAGAAGTTAGCAGACGATATGGTTCATCAGTTCCTTTTGTTATTAGGTCATCTATCATTACACCAATGTATGATTCATTTCTTTTTAAAATTAATGGTTCCTTGCCTTCTAATTTTAATGAAGCATTTATTCCAGCTATTAAACCTTGCCCTGCAGCTTCCTCATACCCACTTGTCCCGTTAATTTGACCAGCAGTAAACAGATTTTCTATAACCTTTGTTTCCAAACTTGGTTTTAATTGTGTTGGATATATTGCATCATATTCTATAGCATAGGCATATTTTAAAATTGTGGCGTTTTCTAAACCTGGCAAAGTATGAACCATTAACTCTTGTACATCATGAGGCATACTTGTAGAAAACCCTTGCAAATATATTTCGTCACAATATCTACTTTCTGGTTCTAAAAATAATTGATGTTTTTCTTTATCTGCAAAACGAACTATTTTATCCTCTATCGAAGGACAATATCTAGGCCCTATTCCAGTAATATCATCTAAGCCACCATACATACTTGCTTTATTTAAATTATCTCTTATTATTTTATGGGTTTGAGGTGTTGTATAAATTAGATGACAAGGCACTTGATCTTCAATATTATAGTTTGGTTTATCATCAAAACTAAAACATAGTAGTTCTTCATCTCCGTTTTCTATCTTTGTTTTACTAAAATCAATGGTACTTTTCTTTATTCTTTGAGGAGTTCCTGTTTTTAATCTTAATATTTCAAATCCATATTTTTTTAAATTATCACTTAAATGAAGAGATGGCTTTTCACCTGCTGGACCACTACTGGTCCTTACATTACCAACTAAAATATCACTTTTTAAATATGTTCCTGTCGTCAATATAACAATTTCGCTTTTTATTTTTGTATTATCAGCTAACACAATCCCATATACTTTTTCATTTTCAACAATTAAATCTTCAACCATTGCTTCCTTTAGTTCAAGGTTTTCTTGCTTTTTTAATACTTCTAACATTTCTTTGGGATATATTATTTTATCTGTCTGTGATCTAAGTGATCTTACAGCTGGACCTTTTGCGCTATTAAGCATTTTCATTTGAATCTGGGTTTTATCTGCAACTTTCCCCATTACACCGCCCAAAGCATCAATTTCCCTAACAACTATACCTTTTGCGCTTCCCCCTATTGAAGGATTACAAGGGAGTGTAGCTATATTATTAATATTTCCTGTTACTAATAATGTTTTATGCCCTTTTTTAGCACAAGCAAGTGCTGCTTCACATCCTGCATGTCCTCCACCAACAACTATAACTTCATAATTCATACTTTCACCTCCTTTTTTTACTTAGATATTATATATCATAATTCATTATTTTTCTAGTTATATAATGAATTGCTTTTTTATAAAAGAAAGAGATAATGTCAACCAATTATCTCTTAATGCATAATACCTAATATTCGCAAATACACTACTAACTAGAATATTACTGTTCATGTGTTTATCTATTTGATATAGAAAGGAATTAAACTTCTTTGATATATATTTGATATGGTTAATCTTACTCATATCATAATTTTTTTAAATGAGTACCCGGATGAT